>JAAEZN010000131.1 GCA_018222835.1 Algicola sp.
AACATATACTCTGTTCCTTTTAGTAGTTTTGATTGATACTGGAACTCGTTTGTCACATTTTGGTAGTTTTGTAGGGCAATGACAGATTTTGCTAAACCAATATAACAAGGCGTTTTGTTGAAACAACCACCAAATCTGTCAAAGCGAAATCCCGGAAGGTCAACAATCTGCCCTCTTTCCATAGGTTGATTTTCATTAATCCAATTTATAGCAAGAATCACTTGCTGATCTTTTGCCCTGCCCAAGCGACAAAGTGCTGACACAATCATTGCATTGTAGCAAGGAAGATAATTCCTTTTATCCCCACTTAAAGAAAATCCAAAAGGTGTAGAAAGTGATTGGTATATCTTTCCGACAAGTTTCTCTGTGTATGCTAACAGGTTGCTAAATGGAATTTCACTGATGCAGATTAAGCGCCATACAAGCGATAATGGTTTTTCAGGAAAGTCTAAAGTAAGTTCTCTTATAAGCTCTGATTGATGTAGCTTCTCAAGAATCTCATCTTTAGAATAAGTTTGTCCATTGTCTATATCGATTTTTAGTTGTAGTGCTGCATCCATATTTGCATTGGTACTGTTATTTTAAATTGTCTCCAAAGGCTCAGACTATGAGTAATCATATTGTTTAGTAGTTAAGCAACAGTCTACAGGTACTCACTATATTTAAAACTCACTAGGATTTTTAGAAGTAAGCGAGTAGAAGCAATTTTATAGCCAACTTTGTTGTGCGTAAACTTTTGTTTTTAATTCATTCAATTTAATGTTTTTAAATGGGCTAGTATTTCGTCCGAAGCCTTAATCATTTTGATTTCTATTTGTTCGGTTAGTTTATCCAGATTATTAAAGTTAGGATTTTCAATCAAAGTTATTTCAAGAATCGAATATTTTGGCATTTCAATTTTTTTTTGTTCCATCCTGTGCTTTTCAGAAGCTCCCAATGTTTTTTCTGAATCGGTATGGTATTTCCTAAAAGCCAAATCTCAAATCTCATTTCCACGTGATTGAGAACAAGTCCGAATTTTAGCTTTTTACTTTTTAAAAAATCGTTTGAATAGTAGAAATATGTATAGTCCAAATATCCGTGAAGAATTCCAGCAAAAGAGTACTGGTCAGATAGAGTTTTAATGAATTCTGTTCTTAATTTCATAACGAATTTCACGAGTTCGTTATAAGCAATTAAAATATCTCCTTTTTCAAGTTACTCTTTGTAAATAGCAACGTATTTATTTAAGTTCTTCATTTGTGATTTGTTATGGTTTCGGTTCGTGGTTCTGTCAGCTTATGAACAAATTGTTATATCCATAATAAATATAATATTAATCATTGGTTATGAGCAGAACAATAAATGCACGTTCCCTAATTCATGACAAATTGAAAATGATAAATTCTGATGCAGATGATCCTGAAAGAAATGAAACTGTAAGTTCCCATTCTATAAACTAAGGGAGTATGACTAAAAAGAAAACCTACTCTTGTTAGGAGTAGGCTTTCACATTGGATGATTTTAAGGTTAAAGCTCGAATTGTACAATCTCCTGTTCAATTTCGGCCTTGCGTTGCTCCAAAATGGACTGTAAGCGCGTGGTAGCCAACTTTATCAGATTGGAGTTGGCGGTTTTGAACTCCAAGTGTCTGGAATCTTGAATGTGGAACGAACTCGAACCATCATGGTTGTGATTGAACTTGGTCAGCTCGCTCAAGGTTTCCGTTAACCGTTCACGTTGTGTGGCCAACCCCCTGAGCTTCTCGAACTTCTGGATGCGGTCATCCAAGTTGATAACGGGCTTTTGCGCCGTTACTTTATTCTCCGGTACTACCGTTTTTCCGATTGCTTCTTCGGTCGGTTCTTTGAACTTTTTTTTTATCGGTTGTAGTCTGTCTTTTTGCTACTCCGTTCGACTTTGTTTTAGTTTCCATGATAATGAATTTTAGATTAAACAATATTTAAGGGGAACACAACCGGAAGACAAAATTTTGGAGTGGAAAGGGACGGAATAAACAGTAGAGTGTAAAGAAGTGGCTTTATGCCGTCCCTTTTCCGAGAAATATTATATGACGTTTATTTTTCGGGATTATTGTATGAATACTATCTACTAACATTGAATTTTTGTAGAAGAAGGTTTAAAAGGGAGCATTTCAAAAATGCATAAAAAATTTTGGTAACCGAATAGGTGACTTATGACCGTTAAGAACAAAGTACTTTATGAGACCATATCACAGAACTGAGTCAAAACCATCATTAATCAATAAAAGAGTACACTACAAATTGCTAAAATTTTATGGAAAATACTGCGTTCGGCTATTTGAGTTTCCCGGTTCAAGGTTTGAGTACCACATGCGCCGTAATTGTGCGGTTTTTAGTTAATGGACTTTGCCTGTTTTATTAGTAAAAGTATCATAATGTAACAGCTTGCCTATTTCGTTTTTAGTTTGCTGTATTCTATTTGTTGAAACATTCAAATTTTGCAAAACTTGAATATTATAATAAAGTTCCTTAATAAGGATAACATCTCTTGTAATAAGTTGCTGCTTTTCTTTTTTGGTCAGGGTAGTAAGTGCTGTTACGGGATATAGACCATAGCTATCGATATTGGTTTTTATCCCATTTCCTTTTGGATAATCCCAACTTAAGAGTGTCAAGCCAATACACCTTCCATAGTCAACAGCAACTTTGGTAAAACGTGTATTGGTTACCAACCAACCTTATTTTAAATGCGTTCCGCTGTTGGGGTTGCCATTCCAATGTTTTTGTACGTCCAAAAATCTGGAGTTGATATACAAAGGCGCCTTTACATTGCTCGTTGCTCTAGAATCGGAATGAAATTTACACTCTATGGCATAAGCAATCCCATCTTTTTCTGCCAACACATCAACTTCGTGGGTAACACAATGGCCTTGTAAAACCACACCAACTTTAGTTTTGAAGCCTTTTTCCTTTAATAGAGCACTTATTAAACGCTCAAACGGATAACCTGTTGGCCCTAATTCAAAAAGGGCACGTTTAAGACTATATCTTGAAGCGAAAGTACGGTCAAACTTTTTTAAAATTGAAAAGGCCTTTTTATAGATGTCGTTGGTTGTAATGCCATTATAAATATGAGCATTTATCTGACTGATTATGACATCAATCTGGTCATTGGTTGCACCGCAGAAACGTAATGAAGCTCGTAATTTATCTTCTGAATAAAACTCTTTTTCTTCAGAATTTTTGGTCACTACTATTTGTTTGGCGTCCATAAATCAAGTTGTTAAAAGCGTAAAATTTCGGTCATAATCCCAAATCGTATGACGTCCAATTGATGCTGAAAATAAATATTGTAATAATCCATACCGTGATAGAATTGCACAAACAATCCAATATCTTCCAAAAACTGGGGGTGATAGTAAAAGATCAATCCCGCATTAATACGGTCTGCATCAAAAAAGTCAAGATTATTGTATTGGTCCAACATCAATGTAGTTTCTAATTTCACCGAAAAATGAGGTCTTTGGCTGCTTCGGCTATTACCAAAAGGTATCTTAAAGGCAGTAAAAGCATTATGCCACCGCAAACCGCTATATGTACCTTCAAGTTCTTCAAGCATCCAGCTTTTTGGGTGTGCTTCAATAGAGCTTTTAAAAACTTTTATGGCGTTGAGTCGAGAACTGTAAGAAGATTTTAAAATCCCCAATTCAAAATAATTTGTTGCAAAATTTCCAGTTAGTAAATTTATGGTTCCACCTTCATTATAAAACGAACCATCTTGTCCATTTGAATGGTGTGCAATTTTACCAAATATTGAAAGACTATTATTGGCATTATCCTGTTTGGCCATATAATAAAACAAAATTTGCGGGATGTAGCTTGGTGTTCTAACAGGGTATGATTCTTCATTGTACATCCTGATGATAATCTGCGGCGTTAAAACAGCCATAAGTTTAGAATCTTGCCGTTCCCTGATAATGAATGAAGGATTTACATTGGCTTCAAACATTAAAGGTTTTATGTTTCCTATATCCAATGGAAACGTAATATAACTATCGGTCTGGTTAACAAGAGCAATTTTGGATAAAGTCAGCTCGGGAAAAATAGAATCTACCTCTTGGGCAATCGCATAAAAATGACAGCTTATAAACAATAGCAATATGTATAATCTACATTTCATTTCTATTTATAAATTACTTTAACCGTAATGGTCTTGTCCTTTTGTAAATCAAAGCTGGCATCTTTGAAGTTTGGCCGATTGGATAATCCAAAATCATCGTAATTTGAAAACCCTATACCTTCTTTGGGAAAGGGAAGCATAAATTTCTTATCAATCTTGCCATTATTGTTTTCGTCGTGTAAAACAGTAACCGCATAGTTACCTTTAGGTAGGTCATTAAATTTGGCCTTGATGTTTTTATCATCAATTTTTACGCTCTTCTTTTTATAGTAGTGTTCAAACTTTTCATCTGGCAAACTACCTTCAGAATTGTAGAGTGAAAAAATCAATGTGCCTTTCGTGTTTTTCAAGTTCTCAATGTTCACAGTAAGGCTATACGCTTCTGTAATTGAATTGTTGTTTGGTATAAATACCCAACTGCATATTAGTATCGTTAATAAGGTTTTCATTTTTTCAATATTTTTTTAGAAATTCCAAGAAAAATGGTGGTGATTACAATCCTAAAAACCATTGCACCAACGGTTTTGGTTTCATAAAGGTTTCCGGCATTAATATGAATTAACAGACCTGCAAAACCTAGTATTAGAATAATCAAAGCAGTCAGTAAGACTTTAACAGTCCAAAGCTTTCTAATAATAAAACCATAAGCCGCAGTTAAATAGAGGATAGCACACGAAAAATTAATCCCTACAATAAACAGCACATAATTTCCTTGCTTAGCCCTGACGCCAAACCAATCAAATAGGATAGAGCTACTTAAATACAAGGTCAAGAGCCCAAAGGCTACCAAAACAATAGCACTAATGATTCTAATAAAACTATTCTTATTCATTTGCTTTTAGTTTTTCACCAAACCACCATTTTGGTTTGGGTGCTTTTTTTGTCAGCCCAAATTCCTTTACCGCATATGTGTCTATATGTCTAATAAGGTCATCTATAGAATCTGTAACATACAACAACTTCAAATCTGCTTCACTAATACTTTCACGTTCTGCCATTAAATGGATGTGTTCACAT
>JAAEZN010000029.1:0-14862 GCA_018222835.1 Algicola sp.
GAACCATACCGCGCGAATCTGTACAAAATGTCCTCCCAACTTGTTCGGGCTTTTGCCAATATGGCCAATGACCTTGTAGCAGCTGGGTATTCCAATAGAGAAATCACAGCGATAGAAAAGGAAGTCCGCTTCTATACCGATTTAAGAGAGGAAGTGGAAATACGCAGTGGCGACCATGTGGATTTAAAACTATACGAACCCGCAATGCGTATGCTTATTGACAATTACATACGTGCCGAAGATTCTGAATCAATCACCACTTTTGATGATAAATCTTTGGTACATCTTATAGTGAATAAAGGTATTGGCATCATTCAAGACCTTCCCGATGGAATCAGAAATAACCCTGAAGCTGTTGCCGAGACCATCGAGAACAATTTAAGGGCGCACATTATTAAACAGCGACCCTTTAATCCTGAGTATTTTGATAGGATGTCTGTGTTGTTGGACGAATTGATTCAACAACGAAACGCTGAAGCATTGGAATATCAGGAATATTTAAGGCAATTCGAAGAGTTGACCAAGAAAACCGTGAGGTCTTCCAAATATGGAAAATATCCCCCCGAATTGAAAAGTCAGGGTTCAAAAGTGCTCTACGATAATCTTGGCAAGGATGTTAATTTGGCCCTTGTTGCGGAAGAAGCTATTCGGTACAGCGCACAAGACGGATGGAAGGGAAACCCCATAAAAGAGCGGAAAGTAAAACTCGCTATAAAAAAAATACTTCCTGATGACCAAGATGTAGATGCTATTTTTGAGATTGTAAAACAACAAAATGGTTACTGAAGCATTTAAACTTAATGTATTGGACGTGGAGATTGATGTAATACGAAAAGACATCAAACACCTTCATTTATCCGTTTATCCTCCTAACGGAAGGGTACGCATAGCTTCGCCCATGGATGTCAATGAAGACACGATTCGTCTTTTTGCAATCAATAAATTGAAATGGATACGAAACAACCAAAAGAAGCAGATTAACCAAATTAGGCAAACCCCTCGAGAATATATTGCAGGAGAAAGCCATTGGGTGCTAGGGAAGCGTTATTTACTAGAAATCGAGTATATCACTTCTGGGCGACACGAAGTACTGATTAAAAACAAGAAGTTTTTATTGCTAAAAATTCGCAAGGGAACAAGCACAAAAAACAGGGCAAACGTATTCGACGAATTTTATCGAACGCAATTACACGCGTTGCTGCCTGAACTAATTGAGAAATGGACCAAGAAGATTAAAGTTTCATGTGAGGAGTATGCAATTCTAAAAATGAACACAAAATGGGGTAGTTGTGTCATAGAAAAAAATAAAATCATTCTCAATCTAGAATTGGCTAAGAAGTCGATTCCCGAAATTGAGTATGTAATTTTACATGAATTGACCCATCTTCTCGAACGTAATCATAATCATTCATTCATCAACATATTGGATAATTACATGCCAGACTGGAAAAATCGGAGACGTAATTTAAACCAACGGTTGTAAATATAATTAGTTATGAATCCGGATTTTGAAAGAAATGTTCTAAAAGGAAAATCGGCCGAAAGATACTTTGACTTTAATCAGGCCCTTTTTGAATTTCACGAATTGTTCAACAAAGATGAAACTAGCGAACGATCTATTGCCATACTTGGAGGAACTTTCTTGGAAATGACTTTAGAGCATATACTGTACTCATTTCTGCCGGAAGACGAAAAAGAGGTTGAGAAACTTTTTGAATACAACTCTCCTTTAGGAAATTTCAGTTACAAAATTCAAATGGCTTATTGTCTGGGACTGATAGAAAAAGTGGTTAAGTCTGACTTGCATTTTATCCGAAAAATAAGAAACAAATTCGCTCATGAACTTATTTTAGATTTTGAAGATGAACAAATCGATTCATGGTGTATGGCATTAGAATGGCATAAAATAGCATCATTAGATTATGTTCCAGAAGGCGTAACAAGTTTGATGTTATTTCAAGTTGGCGTAAATCAACTGATTTCCAATTTAAGTGGGCATATAGGTACTGCACGTAATGGGAAGCGAAGTATTATGAATAATTTTGGGTGATTAGTAGCACTGTATCAGAGAAAGGTTATTGATTACAAATAAAATATCATGAGAAACTGGCCTAGTTAAAATTAAAACCCTAAACCCTTGCCCCTTCCCTTTTTTTGAGCTTTACCTTTTGCTTTGTCAACGGATTTATCCTGCCGTTTATTTATAGAAAGCTTGGTTTCATCAATAAATTGCTGCATACCTAAATGCATTGGATTTTCAGGCATTATCTTTTCTTGATTCTCAAATATCAGGGTTTTTAGATTCAACTCCTCTGCAACCCGATAGCCAAGATTAAAAGCACTTTTGAAATTTTCGTCAACTTTGGTTTCTTCTTTCATAATTAAAACGTTTCTCGGGCGTGTTTCTCAATATATTCCATAATGGAATCCCTGTCGTAAAGTATTATCTTCTTCTGGGGTTGGGAAAACCTGATTTTTCCCTCATCACGCAGTTTTTGAAGCGTTGTGGTCGATTTTATTTTAAGGATTGACATCGCTTCTTCTCCGTCTATCCATTTTTCTTTATTGTCTTTCCGGTTGGATTCAATATGTTCAATCACCTTATCGAAAAGGGCATAAAAAGCTTCTTTTTGAACGCAGATGACTTCCATGACGATTAACTAAAAAGATTACTTGCAAGCTCAAGATATGACTTTTTTAGTCTTATTTAAAATCTTGATTATTAAACGCTTGAATGTTTATAAATAGTTTATAAACAAGAAAATAAAAAAGCCCTCACGTCCGTGAGGGCTTGATTTTACTAGCGGTCTGGACGGGACTCGAACCCGCGACCCCCTGCGTGACAGGCAGGTATTCTAACCAACTGAACTACCAGACCAATGATTTTATCTTATAGACTCCTGCAACAGCGGGATTCAAATCTTGTTCATTTGCTTTTTTAAAGCGAGTGCAAATATACATTCTCATTTCGGATATGGCAAAACATTTTTTCAAAAAAAATGGTCAAGCGAATTTTTGTCGCTCTATCATAAACGAATTCAATACTTGGGAGAAATTTGCCCGTATATCCACTTCAACATATTTTATCTGGTATTGGGCACACTTTAGCTTTAATTCTTTCTGATATTGTAACACCTTTTCCGAGTAGGCTTTTTTAATGGAGCTTGCATACAGATCTATCTTTTCACCTGTTTCCACATCTACAAAACGTTTGGGTGCATTGTCAAAATCAAAGTCGATTTCATGCTCTTGATCTAATAAATGGAACAGGACGACAGCATGTTTATTGTATTTGAGATGACGCAGGGCTTCAAAAAGTTTTGCCTCTTCGGTTTCTGTCTGAAGCATGTCGGTAAACAAAAAAATTAAGCTTCTGCGATGTATTTTTTCTGCAATTTGATGTAAAAACGTATAGGTTTTGGTCTCTCCGGTGTTTGTTTTGTGCAACGCTACCTCGTTCAGTTTGGAATACAACATCTGAAAATGTCTCTCACTGTTTTTTTCAGCAGCATAAAAATCATAGGTGTCCGAATAAATACTGAGTCCAACAGCATCACGTTGTTTCTTTAAAACTTGCATTAATGCTGCAATGGAAAGTACTCCGAAACCAATTTTGTTGAGGTGGTCCAAGGAATAATCCTTCACTTCCGGGTAATACATGGAGGCGGAGTTGTCCAGAATCATATGGCAGCGGAGGTTGGTCTCGTCCTCAAAACGTTTGGTGTACAAACGGTCTGTACGTGCAAAGAGTTTCCAATCAATATGTTTGGTGCTTTGCCCAGGGTTGTAAATTTTATGTTCAGCAAACTCGGCAGAAAATCCATGGAACGGACTTTTATGGATGCCACTAATAAAACCCTCAACAATTTGGTTGGCCAAAAGTTCAAGGTTTTGGAAAAGCTTTGCTTTGGTAAGTTCCGATCGTACGTCCATAATTGATTTCTGGAGACAAGATAAAATAAAAAAGGTTTGGCATTTGCCAAACCTTTTTTAAAATACATGCTTAAATAATTTTTTACAAAGCTGCATCAATTGCATCTGTGTACACTTTTTTAGGAGATACCCCTACTTGACGGTTGATTACCTCACCATCTTTAAAAACTAAAACGGTCGGGATGTTACGAACACCATACTTGGCCGCAAATTGTTGGTTGGCATCTACATCTACCTTGCCCACAACAGCTTTACCATCATATTCTTGGCTTACTTCTTCAATGATCGGACCAACCATTCTACATGGTCCGCACCATGCTGCCCAAAAATCTACTAGGACAGGCTTGTCACTTTTCAAAACTACTTCGTCAAAAGTTGCATCTGTTATTTCTAGTGCCATCTTATTTATTTTAATATTACGCAAAGTTAGTCAAATATTGCCCACCTAACTTACATCCATCACATTCGTTTTAATTATTGTGCCATTGGCAATAATTATAACTAGTTCAACTTATAGTGTATTTCGTGCGCCTCCAGTTCGGAAAGCAACTCGCTGTTGATCTTTACCTTTTGTTTTCGACTGGATAGTTTTAGTTTGATTTCGTCCTGCATCTCGTAAATCACAAAACTTATAGGATGGTCGCCTTTGTGCAATGTCAAAGTATCCTTCAAGGTTTTGATGCGCTGTTCTTGCAGGCGGTCTATATTAAGTTTGATGGTCAATTTTTTTGCAAAGGCATCCATTACATCCTGAAGCTGTTTAAAATCGTTGAACTGAAGCCTTGGCTCTCCTTTTTTGCCCGTATCACGGTTCACCCATCCCTCGCGTACAAACGCTCTTACATGAACAAAGGAATTGATCATTAAAAAATGCCGGAACTTTAAATATTCTTCTCCAAAAATCCGTAGTTCGTAGGATTCATTATAATCTTCCAATGTAAAAAGTCCCCAGCCTTTGCCATTTTTGGAGACCCGATGCTGAACATCGGTAATAACACCCGCAACGGTAAGTTCTCGATTTACACATTCATCCAAACGCGAAAAATCGCTCACCGTATTTTTGCAGAACGCCTTGATTTCTTTTTTGAAATCATCCAACGGGTGACCGGAAATATAAATACCGACCACTTCTTTCTCTCGACGTAGCTTTTCCATGGTTCCCCATTCTTCGCAAGGAGGAACAATGGGCTCTGGAATCTGTACATCGCTAGCTTCACCAAAAAGGCTTACTTGGGATGAGTTTTGATTTTCTTGGAACTTGGAGCCATATTTTACGGCCTTTTCCAGAAAAGTGATGCCATCACCGTCGTCGTGGAAATATTGGGCTCTGTGAGTATCCCCAAAGGAATCGAAGCCTCCTGCCAATGCCAAGTTTTCGAACGCTTTTTTGTTGGCCGCCCTCAGATCTACCCTTTTGGCCATGTCAAAGATGGATCTGTAGGAGCCTCCTTCTTTACGGTTTTCCACAATGGTTTCCACGGCAGAGCGGCCTACGCCCTTAATGGCCCCCATTCCAAATCGTACCGCGTTGTCTTTGTTTACGGCAAACTTATAGTAGGATTCGTTTACATCCGGTCCAAGTACTTCTAGTCCCATGCGTTTACATTCCTCCATAAAAAAGGTAACTTGTTTAATGTCGTTCATGTTATTGGATAACACGGCAGCCATATATTCGGCAGGGTAGTGGGCCTTTAAATACGCTGTTTGGTAGGCAATGTAAGCGTAGCAGGTGGAGTGGCTCTTATTGAACGCATAAGAAGCAAACGCTTCCCAGTCTTTCCAAATTTTTTCCAAGACGCCTCTTGGGTGCCCATTTTTCTCCCCACCGTCCAAGAATTGAGGTTTAAGTTTTTCTAGAAGGGCAAATATTTTTTTACCCATTGCTTTTCGGAGTACATCCGCATCGCCCTTGGAGAAGCCGGCCAACTTTTGCGAGAGCAACATCACCTGCTCCTGATAAACGGTAATTCCGTAGGTTTCTTTAAGGTATTCTTCCATGTCGGGAAGATCATAGGTGATTTCTTCATCCCCATGTTTACGGGCAATAAAACTTGGGATGTATTCCATAGGTCCCGGTCGGTATAGGGCGTTCATGGCTATCAAATCATCAAAAACCGTAGGTTTCAGGTTTTTCATGTGTTTTTGCATCCCTGGGGATTCGTATTGGAATACCCCTACGGTTTCCCCTCGTTGGAAAAGCTCGTATGTTTTTTCATCATCCAACGGAAAATCATCGGGCACCAGTTCTATCCCTGTTCTTGCCTTTACAATTTTGACAGTGTCCTTGATCAGTGTCAAGGTTTTCAATCCCAAGAAATCCATCTTTAGCAGACCAGCACTTTCCACTACGGAGTTATCGAACTGCGTTACATAGAGGTCGGAGTCCTTGGCTACGGACACGGGTACAAAGTTGGTAATGTCATCTGGAGTGATGATGACCCCACAGGCATGAATCCCCGTATTTCGCAACGAACCTTCGAGTACTCGGGCCATCTTTAAGGTCTGACCTTCCAAATCGTCGGTTTCGGCAATATTGAGGAGTTCATGGACTTTTTCCAATTCTTCGGAACGGAATTTCTTTTTTAAGTCGGCCTCGTCCACTCCAAATATTTTGTTGAGTTTGGACATGTTGGGAATCAGCTTGGCAATACGGTCGGCATCACCCAAGGGCAAATCTAAAACTCGGGCCGTATCCCGAATGGATGATTTTGCCGCCATGGTTCCGTACGTGATAATTTGTGCGACCTGATTGGCTCCATATTTATTGATTACATAGTCCATTACCCGACCACGTCCTTCATCATCAAAATCAATATCAATATCGGGCATGGATACCCTATCCGGATTCAGGAACCGCTCAAAAAGTAGATCGTACTTCATGGGGTCAATGTTGGTAATCGTCAAACAGTACGCTACCACCGAACCTGCGGCGGAACCACGACCTGGACCTACGGAGACATCCATGTTCCGGGCTTCGCGGATAAAGTCCTCCACAATCAAAAAATATCCGGGATATCCTGAGTTTTTGATAATCTCCAATTCAAAATCTATCCGCTCCCTAATCTCATCGGTAATCTGGTTGTACCTTTTTTCTGCCCCTTTGTAAGTAATATGTCTCAGGTAGGCATTCTCACCGCGGTTACCGCCATCCACTTCGTCTTCTGAATCTTTGAACTCTTCTGGAATGCTGAATTTTGGAAGCAGAATATCGCTGGCAAGATCGTAGGGTTCGATTTTGTCCACGATTTCCTTAATGTTCAAAATAGCTTCGGGTAGATCCTTGAAGAGTCCCTTCATCTCTTCCGAAGACTTGAAATAATATTCTTGATTGGGCAAACCATATCGGTAGCCTCTTCCCCGGCCAATGGGTGTTGACTGTTTTTCCCCGTCCTTTACGCACAATAAAATATCGTGGGCTTCGGCATCTTTTTTATCGCAGTAATACGTATTGTTGGTGGCGACCAGTTTTACGTTGTGGTCTTTGGCCATACGCACCAAAACTTGGTTTACACGGTCTTCATCTTCTTGTCCGTGGCGCATTATTTCGATGTAAAAATCATCGCCAAACAGGTCTTTCCACCACATAAGTGCCTCTTCTGCCTGTTTTTCGCCTACGTTCAATATTTTATTTGGCACCTCGCCATATAGGTTTCCGGTGAGTGCGATAACATCTTCCTTATATTGCTCAATAATCTTTTTGTCGATTCTGGGAACATAGTAAAAGCCATCCGTATAGGCTATGGAGGACATTTTTGCCAAATTGTGGTACCCTTTTTTGTTTTTTGCCAAGAGTACAATCTGATGCCCGTAATCCTTCACATTTTTATTGGTATGATCGTCGCACACAAAAAATTCACAACCTACAATGGGAGTAATCTCTTTTTCGGTGGGTTGTTCACCGTTGGCAATGAGTTCTTCATTTTTGGCCTTTGCGGCCTTGTTGTGGCCCATTACTTCTTTTACAAAGTGAAATGCACCCATCATGTTGGCATGATCGGTAAGTGCGACGGCCGGCATGCCGTTATTGGCCGTAGCCTTGACCAAGTCTTTTATGTTAATGGTGGACTGGAGTACCGAAAACTGCGAGTGGTTGTGGAGATGAACGAAAGGTTCGTCTTCCAGGGTTTCTATATTTTCTTTTATTTCCTCGTCCGATACGCCTCCAGTATCTTTTGCCCAAAGGGTATCCGCAATTTTTTTTGATTCGGCCTTTAGGTTGAGGTGCTTTAAGCCGATGAGCTCTATTTCCTGCGGATTGGCTTTGGAAAACCGTTCAAAGTAGTCTGGCTGAACATCGAGTTCTTGATAGCTATATTGTTTTTTTCGGACCAGTTCCAAAAAACACCGGGTGGTAGCTTCAACATCTGCTGTTGCGTTGTGCGCTTCGGCAAAAGGTTCACCGAACAAAAATTGATGCAGTTCGGTAAGTGTGGGCAATTTAAACTTTCCACCACGGCCTCCGGGGATTTTACAGAGTTCAGCGGTGTGCTCGGTGCAAGTGTCGAGAACGGGAAGTGCAGTCAATGGACTTTCCGCTTCTGCGCGGTGAAATTCGCATCCCATAATATTGACATCGAACCCCACATTCTGTCCCACTACAAATTTGGTCTGTTGCAAAGCTTTGTTGAAAGCTTCCAGAACTTCGGAAAGTGGCACTCCTTTTTCTTCTGCCAATGCGGTGGATATGCCGTGTATTTGTTCGGATTCGTAAGGAATATTAAATCCTTCCGGTTTTACCAAAAAATCTTGGTGTTCCACCAAGTTGCCCAGCTCGTCGTGTAATTGCCATGCAATCTGAACGCATCTTGGCCAGTTGTCGGTATCTGTAATAGGGGCGTCCCAACGTTTAGGTAAACCAGTGGTTTCTGTGTCAAAAATCAAATACATAAGCTATCAGTATCGGTCAAAAAAAAGAATAGATAAAATTACGGAAGAAGATAGATTTTGAAAAAAAGAGTTCTTACGATTTATCAACCGATAAAAACCTTGTGAGAGGGTTGTAGGTTGAAAGATTTGAATTATATTTGCACCCGCTTAAAGGACAAGCGATTAAAAAGAATTAATAACCAGGGTCGGGCACCCTACAAATTAATGTGATATGCCAGTAAAGATTAGACTACAGAGACACGGAAAAAAAGGTAAACCATTCTATTGGGTGGTTGCTGCAGATGTAAGAGCAAAAAGAGATGGTAAATTCTTGGAAAAATTGGGTACTTATAATCCTAATACCAATCCAGCTACCATCAACCTTGATATCGACGGTTCTGTAAAATGGTTGCAGAACGGAGCGCAGCCAACGGATACAGCAAGAGCTATCCTTTCTTATAAAGGTGTAATGATGAAGCACCACCTAGCAGTTGGTGTTCGTAAAGGAGCAATGACCGAAGAGCAAGCAGAGGAAAAATTCAATGCTTGGTTGGAGGAGAAAGAGCAAAAGGTACAGGCCAAAAAAGATGGTTTGAGCAAAGCCGAAGCCGAAGCTAAGGCCAAAGCATTGGAAGCTGAGAAAGAAGTGAACGAGAAGAGAGCCGCCGCTGCTTTACCAGAAGAAGAAGTAGTTGAAGAGGTTGCTGAGGAAACTGCAGAGGCCGCTACGGAAGAAGCTACTCCTAAAGCTGAGGCACCAGTCGAAGAGGCTCCTGCTTCCGATGAAGCTGCTAAAGAAGAATAGAAATAAAGACGATGCGCAAGGAAGATTGCTTCTATCTGGGCAAAGTCGTTTCAAAATATAGTTTTAAGGGAGAGGTGTTGGTAAAACTGGACACCGATGAGCCCGATATTTACGAAAACATGGAATCAGTACTTGTTTCTTTAGGAAACAATCTGGTTCCATTTTTTATTGATAGGTGCCGATTGCACAAATCCAATTTGCTTCGTATCGATTTTGAAGAAGTTAAAGACGAACCTACGGCCGATAAAATAATTGGCTCCGAACTCTACCTTCCTTTAACTATGTTGCCACCGCTTACAGGTAACAAGTTTTACTATCACGAAGTTGTAGGATTTACTGTTATGGACGAGTTGCACGGAGATATTGGTATTGTGGAATCCGTGAACGATAGCGCTTCCCAAGATTTGTTCGAAGTAAAAAAAGGGGATAAGGAATTATTGATTCCGGTAAGCGATGATATTATCACTAAAATAGACCGTGAAAACGAAACCATTCATGTAAAAACGCCCGAAGGTCTAGTGGATTTGTATCTAGGATAGGTTATACAAATAAAAAAGGAGGCTAAAATGGCCCCCTTCTTCACAATAAAAAATTAGACGAAATTTTATTTTTTCCACTTGCCGCCACCAAGGTAGAAGCCAAGGGATATACCCAAGTAGGAGTTTTTGATTTCTGCGTCTCCAATTTCCGATTTCCCGATAAGGTTATAGGCTGCGGCCAATCTAAATTTGCCCGCTTCGAAACCTGCACGAATCATTCCGCCAAATTTTCCATCTAGTTCAGCCTCACCGTCGTCAAAGCCTTCTTGATCAAAGCTAATATTGGCTAAGGAACTATAACCAACACCTCCTCCAAGGAAGGGAGCAAAAGAGGAACTTCCCGAGTTAAAATAGTAGTCAAATGTACCAGAATATGTTCCACTTGCTGCTATGCTCGCTTCCATGGTTAATATATCTGAAGATACATTTTTTGCCATGGCGGCAGATTCAAAACGAAGACCAATGTTCATGTTGTCCGCAATATTGTACTTAGGCTCAATTGCGATAAGAACTCCGCCTCCACCATCGGGCATGGTATAACCTAGGTCAAGTCCAACTCTGAATTTGCCTTGTTCTTGTGCTTGGGATACTTGTACAACAGCTAACATAAGTAGCAATGCATAAAAAAATTTCTTCATAATCAAAAGTTTAAATAATTTGGTAATGATTTTAATAATGGGGCCTTTCCCCAAAAAATTGAAGACGAAATAAACGTTTCCAAGCGAAGAAGCTTGCCTATAATTAATGAATGCCCTATATCAATTAATAAATGATGCTTTTGAATTGACGGTTGTAAATTGGGTACAGCACTTTAGTATATATTTGAACCAATGAAACCTTTCAAATTCAAAGAATTTACGATCCATCAAGATCAATCTGCCATGAAAGTGGGGACGGATGGAGTTTTACTTGGAGCTTGGGCAAACCTTGAACATGAACCCAATGCTATTTTGGATATAGGTGCCGGGACAGGTCTGATAGCATTGCAATTGGCACAGCGATCCATGGCCGAGGTTATAGATGCAATAGAATTGGACGATAGTGCTTATGAGCAATGTGTTGCTAATTTTGAAGATTCACCTTGGGCGGACAGATTGTTTTGTTACCATGCAGGATTTGATGAATTTGTAGATGAGATGGACGATCAATATGATCTCATTGTCTCTAATCCACCCTTTTATTCCGAGACAATGGATAGTGGTAATGTCTCGCGTGACCAAGCGAGGCAAAATAGCTCATTGCCATTTGATGAATTGGTTAATGGGGTATCCAAATTTTTGTCCAATAATGGGGTTTTTGCAGTAATAGTTCCTTTTAAAGAAGAGGAAGCTTTTATAAAACTGGCCAAGAATGTTGGATTATACCCGAACCGAATCACAAGAGTTAAAGGAAATCCGAATGTGGAATATAAAAGAAGTTTGATGGAATTCTCACATTATAATAATGAACCAAAAATTTATACTTTGGTCATAGAAAATGGAAGACATCAATATACAGAAGAATACATTGCGTTGACCAAAGCATTTTATTTAAAAATGTAACAATAAACGAATGAAATGTTATATTTACTCAAAATTTAATCCGAATGAAGCCTGATTTATTTGAAGCCCCAGATTACTACAATCTCGACGATTTACTTTCTGAAGAGCATATATTGGTTCGTGATGCAGCTCGCCAATGGGTAAAGCGCGACATATCGCCCATTATTGAGGAATATGCCCAAAAAGCGGAATTTCCAGAACAGATTATCGGCGGATTGGCCGAAATAGGTGCATTTGGACCATATATTCCGGAAGAGTATGGAGGTGCGGGCTTAGATCAAATCAGCTACGGATTGATCATGCAGGAAATTGAAAGAGGGGACAGTGGAGTGCGCTCCACAGCATCGGTTCAATCATCCTTGGTGATGTACCCTATTTTTGCCTACGGAACAGAGGAACAACGAAAAAAATATTTGCCAAAATTGGCAACAGGGGAATGGATGGGCTGTTTTGGCCTTACCGAACCAAACCATGGTTCCAATCCAGGAGGTATGGAAACCAAATTTAAGGATGCAGGTGATCATTATGTGCTGAACGGTGCAAAACTTTGGATTTCCAACTCACCATTCGCCGATGTGGCCGTAGTTTGGGCCAAAAATGAAGAAGGCAGGATTCACGGACTTATTGTGGAGCGCGGTATGGAAGGGTTTTCTACTCCAGAAACCCATAATAAATGGTCGTTAAGGGCATCTGCTACGGGCGAGCTTATTTTTGACAACGTAAAAGTGCCAAAAAAAAATCTGTTGCCGGGTAAAAATGGTTTAGGTGCACCACTGGGTTGTTTGGACTCGGCCCGATATGGAATCGCATGGGGTGCTATTGGTGCCGCGATGGACTGTTACGATACTGCACTACGCTATGCCAAGGAACGTGTGCAGTTTGGGAAACCAATTGCCGCTTACCAGCTTCAACAAAAGAAATTGGCCGAAATGATAACTGAGATTACAAAGGCTCAGTTGTTGGCTTTTCGTTTGGGACAATTAAAGAACGAGGGTAGAGCCTCTACGGCACAAATTTCCATGGCCAAACGCAATAATGTGGATATGGCCATAAAAATTGCTCGCGAAGCAAGACAAATGTTGGGTGGTATGGGCATCACGGGTGAATATAGCATTATGCGCCATATGATGAATTTGGAAAGTGTGATTACCTACGAAGGTACCCACGATATCCACTTATTGATCACAGGTGCAGATATCACAGGGATACCGGCATTCAAATAATAGGCTTTAGGATACTTTTTCTACGGTTACTTTGATTGATTTGCTGATGGGTGTTTGGCTCTTATCCGCAAAATGATTGTACGGCACCAATAAATTGGTTTCTGGAAAATAGGCGGCCATATTCCCCTTTGGGATGTTATACGTTACAACTAGGAATTTTTCCGCAGTTCGCTGTATGCCATCATAGTTACTGTGCATATTTATCACGTCCAATTGGTTCAAGCCTTTTTCAACCATATCCTCTTTGTTCATAAAAACCACGCGGCGTTCATTGTGGATACCACGGTAACGGTCGTTTAGGCCATAAATGGTAGTATTGAACTGATCGTGCGAACGAATCGTCATCAAGAGAAGTTCATCAGCCTGTAATTGATGGTCAGGCAATGAAGTAATGGATAATTGGGCCATACCATTGGGAAGCATTCTAAAATCACGATCACGTACATTATTGGGCAAATAATAGCCAAACCCTTTAGATTGTTCGCTCGTATTCTGGAACCCTTTCACCGTTTTATCTATCAATTCTCGGATTAGGTTATAATCTTGGCCCAACTCATACCAATTCATCGAGTGGTTCCCCCTAAAATAGGTATGTGCCAATAACGAAATAATCTCAGGCTCACTTTTTATATGTTCGGAAGCAGGTTGCAACAACCCTTTGCTTTGCCGAACCTTCCCTGTGCTACTTTCCATAGTCAGGAATTGGAGTTCTCCATTTTTTTCATCTTTCTCCGAACGTCCAAAGGTGGGTAACAATAAGGCAGTTTTTCCTGTTACCAAATGGCTTCGGTTAAGCTTAGTGCTTATTTGTACGGTCAAATCACAATTCTGAATAGCCTCCGCAGTATATTTCGTATCGGACGCTGCCATTAAAAAATTACCGCCCAAACAAATAAAAACCTTCGCTTTTTTCCCGTGCATGGCTTCGATGGCTTCCACGGTATCATACCCTCTTTCGGTAGGGGGGGCAAAATTAAGATACTCTTGAATTCTCTTGTTTAAAGTTTTGTTCACGTAGTGCATAATGCCAACGGACCGGTCCCCTTGAACATTGCTATGTCCTCTAACCGGACAGGTTCCGGCAAAAGGTTTGCCCACGGCACCCTTTAGCAATAGAATATTTACATATTCCTTGATACAGTCCACGGCATTTTTGTGCTGCGTAATACCCATCGCCCAACAAATCACAATTTTGGAATTTTCCGCAAGTAATTCCACCACCTTGTCAATTTTTCGCATATACACCCCGGTCCTTTGTTGTAGGGTTTCCATATCGTAGCGGTCAAGGTCTTCGATCAATTGATCATAACCATCTACATACTCTACTATAAATTCATGATCTAGAACATTATTGTTTTTGGCATCTAACGCAACCAGTTTTTTTAAGATCAGTTTGGCCAAAGCCACATCTTCATTGATTTTTATGGGCAAATGGACATCGGCAATGGGCTGTCCGTTGCCCAACATATCCGAAACACTTTGGGGGTTTTTAAAGTTCACCAACCCCGTTTCCGCCAATGGATTTATACTAATGATTTTTCCGCCGTTTTTTTTACACTTTTCCAAGGCCGATAGCATTCTGGGGTGATTGGTGCCAGGATTTTGCCCCACGACTAGAATAACTTCCGCGCCATGCAGGTCATCTAGTTTAACAGACCCTTTCCCAATGCCCAAGGTTTCGGAGAGGGCCACACCCGACGATTCGTGGCACATATTGGAGCAGTCCGGCATATTGTTGGTGCCAAAGGCACGGGCAAACATTCCATACAGATAGGCTGCTTCATTACTTGATCGGCCAGAAGTATAAAAAATAGCTTCGTTCGGTTTTTTTAACTTATGTAGTTCATCAGAAATTAATTCAAAAACATTTTGCCAAGAAATAGCTTCGTAGTGGATACTGCCTGGTTTTAAAATCATCGGTTCAATGACCCTTCCCAATTTGTTAAGTTCAAAAT
>JAAEZN010000029.1:14872-35651 GCA_018222835.1 Algicola sp.
GAGTTGCGATAGTTCCTCTACCGAATGTTTTGCGAAAAAATCCGCTCCGATATGGGTTCGGGTCGCTTCGTCTGCTAAAGCTTTAGCTCCGTTTTCACAATATTCCGCAATTTTTGATGGATGTTCAGGAACGGGCCAAGCACAACTGGGGCAGCGAAATCCGTCCTCTTGGTTCATTTCTAGCAGCGTGCGCATGGAACGTGCAATGCCCATTTCTTTAAAACTGTGACGCAAGGCCTCTTTAACTCCTAAAATACCAGCAGAAGTCTGCATTGGTTCTTTGAGCTTAAGTCCTGTAAATTTAATATCCCCGGTAAGGGAAACATTACGTTTGGTTTCGTTTTTCATAGTGATTAGTGCTGCAGTTTTGGATTTGGATAATTGTCCGATTGGTCTTCCGTTCGGCTTTCAAGGCAGGTGAAGTCTTTTTCCAGTAACAAATGCAGTTTTTTTTCCGGTGAAATCGCTGCTTCATGCTCAAAACCAACAGTATTGTTATGGAACCAATTTTTCCCTTCGCTTTCTGGAACCATCAATTTTATAGTGTTATCGGAGTATGATACTTGAAGGTTTTGGATGGGCGCCATCAATACGACTTGATACTGGAAAACACTATTCCCAATTTCGGTGGTTTCAGTAATCGAACCGGTTTCGGATAGTTGCCGTACCTCACTTTGGGTCAGTCTAAATCGTATGGAATTGCCTTTTATTCTAATCTTCATTATAATTAAATTACTATGTAATTTAGCAAAAATCCAGTACTTTGAGATATGTTTGCCTTGGTGGACTGCAATAACTTCTATGCTTCATGTGAACGGGTCTTTCAACCTCAGTTCAACAATATTCCTGTGGCCATTCTGTCCAATAATGATGGTTGCTTTATTTCACGGAGCGATGAGGCCAAGAAATTAGGTTTGCCCATGGCAGCTCCAGCATTCAAATACCGCAAGTTTTGTGAAGACCATGGTATAAAGGTATTTTCGTCCAACTATCCTTTATATGGGGATATGAGCACTCGGGTAATGAACATTTTGGGAACATTTACGCCCGAAATAGAGATTTACAGTGTAGATGAAGCCTTTTTAAAGTTTGACGGATTCAAGGATTATGATTTTGACGCTTACGGAAAGGATATCCAACAAAAGGTGCAAAGATGCACCGGAATTCCCATTAGTATAGGAATCGCACCTACAAAGGCCTTGGCTAAAGTAGCAAATAAGATTGCCAAAAAATTAAGATCCAGAACTGGTGGTGTATATGTAATTGAATCTGAAGAAAAGCGTATAAAAGCCCTGAAATGGACAAAGATTGAGAGTGTTTGGGGGATTGGTCGCGGAAACTTAAAACGACTTAGGGCCAGGCATATACAAACAGCGTATGATTTTACCCAGTTACCGGATGAATGGGTGAGAAGACAAATGGCGATTATTGGCCTAAAACTAAAGAAAGACCTAGAGGGAATCCCCACATTGGATTTGGATGATGATACCCGTGATAAAAAGGCCATAGCTACAACAAGGAGTTTTGAATATACGTATTCCGATATTGAGGACATTAAAGAACGAATTTCAACTTTTGCCAGCAGTTGTGCCGAAAAACTGCGAAATCAAGGTAGTAGCTGTAATTACCTTGTAGTGCTTCTAAGAAGTGACCGGCACAAAAAGGATGAACCCCAAGATAGTAGCAGCTTGGTAGTAACATTGCCGTATGCCACGGATTCGAGTTTGACCATAAGTAATTATGCCGTAAAAGCTGCAATTGCCATATTTAGGCCAGGCATCAAGTATAAAAGAGCAGGGGTAATTGTATCGGGGTTGGTCCCTACCAATGAGCGACAATTGGATCTGTTTCTATCTGAAAATCCAAAGCATCACAAAATTATGGAGGTGATGGATGGCATCAACAATAAATATGGAGGGTATAAAATGAAGATTGCCAACCAAGACCTGGAGAGAACATGGAAAATGCGCCAAAATCACCTTTCCTTGAGGTACACTACAAACATTAATGAAATTATTACTGTAAAATGACCTCAAAAAAATCACTGAAAGTAGATTCACTTACTTTTTATGCCCCAGAAAAAGAAGGGGGCATGGGTATTCCTATATCCAATAATTCTGTGTCGGCCGGATTTCCTTCGCCAGCAGATGACTTCAAGGAAAATAGAATCAGTTTGGACAGTACACTTATTAAGAACAAAGAGGCAACATTCTATGCACGGGTGAGTGGACAGTCCATGATCGATGCAGGGCTGGATGATGGAGATTTGCTCGTAATCGATAGAAGCTTGGAGGGAGGACATGGAAAAATAGTGGTCTGTTTTTTGGACGGGGAATTTACGGTTAAACGTTTGCAAATAGAAAAGGATACGATAACATTGATGCCCGAAAATGATAAGTATAAACCTATAAAGGTTTCTAAAGAAAGTAATCTGCAGATTTGGGGAGTGGTTACCTATGTAATCAAGGCATTGTAGAAATCAGATTTCTCAATCGTCACTGAGTTCCTCATTTCGAAATGATGCACGGCTTATTTTTATAATGATGGTGTTATTTAGAACCGAATCCCAATAGCTGTCGGGGGGAGCATAAGAAATTTCAGAATAAGAAGTATGTGTTTTTGGTTGTGTGAAATTCTTATTTTACATGAAAAAAAGTTCAGGTTCAAAAACCTTTGCTATCTTTGTCCCGTTGTGTTGGATTCCAGTCGTGATGATTGGAATCAGGTTGAAGCATCAAAACCGATGCTCGCCAATGAAAGGCTTTCCTTTTGGAAGGCTTTTTTTGTTTATACTTGAATGTAGAATCATTAGAGTTGTCAGGTCGAGCGGAGTCGAAAGGCTCTGAATGCCAGTTTGGAGCTATATCAACTTCCAGAAACAGCGTGCGCCACATGGTGCACCAATGAAGCGGCCAATTTAGCCGTTTGCCCATCAATATCGTACATGGGGTTCATCTCGGCAATATCCATACTTATCAATTTGCCAGAACCGATAATGGTTTTTAAACACTCCAAAACTATGTATGGATTAAAGCCCGTGGGCGAAGCAGCACTCACCCCAGGCGCATAGGCAGAGGAAAACCCGTCTAGATCGATGGTTACGTAAATATGATCTACGTTTTTGGCAAAAGCATTGATCCAAGTAGTAATTTCATTCAATAAAGGAATTTGGAACGTATCGTTCATTACATAGATTACATCGAGATCTTTTGCGGTTTGGAACAGGTTTCTATCATTGGCGTCCTTTCTGATACCAAGACAGAGATAATTAAAATTGATGCCTTCTCCTTCGCAGTCCTTAGCTATTTGATAAAACGGGGTTCCTGAATTGCTCTGCTCCGTGTTCTTTCGCAAATCAAAATGTGCATCAAAATTGATGATGCCGATGGTCTGTCCTTCTTTTTTTGTATCTAAATATTTTTTGATGCCATTATAATGGCCATAGGCCATATCGTGCCCACCCCCCAAAACAATCGGAAACTGTTTTTTCTCCAAAAGCAGGCTAACAGCTTCGGTCAGCTTCATTTGGGCAGACTCCATATCCCCTTCATCACAGGTAATGGACCCCACATCGTGCAAAAGCACATGGCTCCCCAAGTGATTGGGCATTTTTCCAAAACTACTTTTAATAGTGTCCGGACCATTCACTGCGCCAACTCGCCCTTGGTTACGGCGAACCCCTTCATCGCAGGCATAGCCCAAAAGCGCAATGGATTTTTTTTGGGCTTCAGGAACTTCTTCCAAAGAGGTGCAATGCGTTTTTTCATGTAGGTAGAGCCATTTGTTGGAGATTCTACCTGTCCATAGGTCAGATTTGGGAGCTTCGTAATTTTTCATTGCCGTTAAAAAAGGTTGTCCAAAATATTAGGTTCTACCAGATGCGGCAAAGTTACTTTTAAATTTGGAGTGCGCTCCATTTCTCGTTCAATGGCAAATCGGGCTTCCTTGTTCCGTGCCCAGCTTCGACGGGAAATCCCATTATTCACATCAAAGAACAGCATTTTTTTCAATCGGATGGAGGCTTCTTTGGAACCGTCGAGTACCATACCAAACCCACCATTGATCACTTCGCCCCAGCCAACGCCTCCACCATTGTGAATGGAAACCCAAGTAGCCCCTCTAAAACTATCGCCAATCACATTTTGGATGGCCATATCGGCGGTAAACTTGCTGCCGTCGTAAATATTGCTCGTCTCCCTAAAGGGAGAATCGGTTCCACTAACATCGTGATGGTCCCTACCCAATACCACAGGAGCGCTGATTTCTCCTTTAGCAATGGCAGTGTTAAAAGCATCTGCAATCTTGCTTCGTCCCTCGGCATCTGCATATAGGATTCGTGCTTGAGAGCCAACGACCAATTTGTTCTGTTCCGCTTCCGAAATCCATTTGATGTTGTCCTGCATTTGCTGTTGGATTTCTTCTGGAGCTTCAGCTTTTGTCTTTTTCATGATCTCAAGGGCAATGGCATCTGTTTTTTGAAGATCTTTTGGGTCGCCTGAGGTGCACACCCATCGGAAGGGTCCAAAGCCATAATCAAAACACATGGGCCCCAAAATATCCTGCACGTAGGATGGGTACCTAAAGTCGATGTTGTTTTCCGCCATCACATCGCCACCTGCTCGGGAAACTTCCAATAAAAAGGCATTGCCGTAATCAAAAAAGTAAGTGCCTTTTGCAGTGTGCTTGTTGATGGCATTGATTTGTCTTCGAAGCGATTCTTGTACTTTTTCCTTGAAGGTTTCGGGATTTTCCACCATCAAGGCATTGGATGCTTCAAAAGAAAGTCCAACGGGATAATAACCACCCGCCCAAGGATTGTGCAAGGAGGTTTGGTCGGAACCCAATTGAATAAAAATATCCTCTTCGTAAAAACGTTCCCAAACATCCACCACATTGCCGATGTAAGCCAAGGAAACCACTTCCTTGTTTTTTACCGCATCTTTGGTTCTGACTACCAATAAGTCCAAATCCACCAACAATTCATCCACCCAACCTTGATCGTGTCGTTTTTTGGCAGCTTCGGGGTTGACCTCGGCACAAATGGTGATACCGCCAGCAATATTTCCTGCTTTGGGTTGAGCGCCACTCATACCACCAAGACCAGCGGTCAAGAAGATCTTGCCTTCGGGGGATTCGTTTTTCTCCAATACTTTTCGGAAAGCATTCATGACTGTAATAGCAGTTCCGTGTACTATGCCTTGTGGGCCAATGTACATATAGGAACCTGCTGTCATCTGCCCATATTGGGTGACTCCAAGTGCATTGAAACGTTCCCAATCGTCAGGTTTGGAGTAATTCGGAATCATCATGCCATTGGTGACGACCACCCTTGGCGCTTCTTTTGATGATGGAAAAAGACCCATTGGGTGACCTGAATATATATTGAGGGTCTGTTCTTCGGTCATTTCCGCCAAATATTTCATGGTGAGTAGGTACTGTGCCCAGTTTTGGAACACTGCTCCATTTCCTCCGTAGGTGATTAATTCCTCGGGGTGTTGTGCCACAGCGGTGTCCAAATTATTTTGAATCATCAACATAATGGCTGCTGCCTGATGCGTTTTTGCAGGATATTCCGAAATAGGACGTGCATACATTTCATAATCGGGCTTGAACCGATGCATATAAATGCGACCATAGGTTTTTAACTCCTCCGCAAATTCGGATGCGAGTTCCTTGTGCCATGCCTCGGGAAAATAACGTAACGCATTTTGAACGGCCAGTTTTTTCTCTTCTTTGGAAAGGATGTCTTTCCGTTTTGGAGCTGGATTACCATTTTTGGGATACGCCTTTTTTGCGGGAAGTTGATTGGGTATGCCTTGTATTATCTGTTGCTGAAATTCAGTCATGATTCAAATTTTAGTGGATAGGGGTTCCATTTTTCCATACCGCACTCGGCTTTAATTGCCCTTGATGGTATGTGATTTCTTGGTAATTATCGGTTGGGAAAACAACAAAGTCGGCTTGCGCTCCTGCTTCCAGTTTTCCACGGTCTGCCAAACGTAAGGCTGCGGCTGCTCTAAACGTAATTCCTGAAAGTACTTCGATGTTGGACAATTTTCCAAAGGTTCCCAAAATACTGGCTTGGGTCAACAAGTCGCCCATGGGAGCAGAGCCTGGATTGTGGTCGCTGGCAATGGACAAAGCGCCGCCTGCATTCAAAATTTTACGGGCAGGGGTATAGGCACATCCCAAACCGAGGGATGCTCCCGGCAAAGCTGTGGCAATGGTGTTGCTCTTGGCCAATAGTTGGATTTCCTTTTCTGTACTGGCTTCCAAATGGTCGGCACTCACGGCATCAAAATCTACAGCTACTTGACTCCCTCCTGTGGTAAATTGGTCGGCGTGTACGGTGATATCGAATCCCATTGCTTTTGCTTTTTGAAAATAAGGTTTGATTTCTTCGGGGGAAAAAGCACTTTCCTCTACAAAGGCATCCACTCGATTAGCCAAATTTTCAGCTTTGATGATAGGAAACAATTCGTTCATGATCACATCTAGATATTCTCGGTCTTGATTCCAATCTTTGGGTTTCATATGGGCTGCCAAACAGGTCGGTACCAAGGTCACATTTGAAGTTTTATTGGCTTCTTTGATGGCGCGGAGCATTTTCAGTTCTTCATCCACAGAAAGTCCGTAGCCACTTTTTACCTCGAGGGTTGTTATCCCATTTTTTAAATGTTTTTGACTTCTAGAAATGATACCTGAAACCAATTCATCCTGTGAAGCTTTTCGGGTTTGGGTCACCGTGTCCCAGATGCCACCACCTGCCTTGGCAATTTCCAAATAGGTTTTTCCTGCATTTCGGTAAGCGTAGTCTCGTGCACGGGTGCCGCCAAAACAGATATGGGTGTGAGAGTCCACAAACCCTGGTAGGCAAACCTGTTGTCCTTCGATATGGTGAATATCGACATCGGATGATTTCAATTCATCAAAAACTCCAACTTTGAGAATTTTTCCATCTGCAACCAGAATCCCGCCGTTTTCAATAATGGGCAGTTGCTCATCTTTGAGCGCTCCCTTTAAAGGGAGTCCCGTCATGGGGAGTAATTGGGTGAATGGTCCTATTAAAAGTGGTTTGTTCATGCTAGTATGTTTCAAATTCATCAAGATGTGGTGCATCCCACGTCAATTCTTTTTCTTTCATCACTCTTTCCACCAAATCAATGATTTCTCGGTTTTGAATGATTTCAATTCCTTTTTCGATATCATCTGCGAATACACGATCGTTTGCGGCAAAAGCGACCTTGGTTCTTAGGAATGTATGGATTTCATCCAATACCACACCTGATTTTAAGGGTTTTCTGTATTCAAATGCTTGAGCTGCGGTCAACAATTCGATGGCAAGTATTTTCTCCACATTATTTATAATATTGAGTGCTTTTCTACCGCTGATGGAACCCATACTCACATGGTCCTCCTGCCCCAGTGAGGTGGGAATACTATCGGCACTTGCAGGGAAACACAAACTTTTGTTTTCACTGGCTAATGCCGCAGTAGTGTACTGCAAAATCATATAACCTGAATTGATTCCCGTATCGTTCATCAACAATTTGGGAACTCCTGGACTGTTGCCCTCAAGGGCCAAATAGATGCGTCGGTCGGAGATATTTCCGATTTCCGAAGCGGCCAAAGCGGCATAATCCAATGCCATAGCCAAAGGCTGACCATGGAAATTCCCACCGCTGATGGTAAGTTCATCATTTATGATGACAGGGTTGTCAGTTACTGAGTTGAGTTCAATTTCCAATAATTCTTTTAGGTGCAACCAAGTATTGCACGATGCTCCGTGTACTTGTGGCATACAACGGAGCGAATAGGGGTCCTGCACCCGTTCACAGTCAATATGGTCTTCTAAAATTTCGGAACCTTGGAGCAATGTTCGGATTCTCCCAGCCACATGTTGGTTGCCTTTGAAAGGACGAAGTTCGTGCAATTCTTTAAAAAACGGTTTCATGGAGCCTTGAAGCCCCTCAAGCATCATGGCACCGATAATGTCTGCATGGCGTAAACAATGTTGTAGTTTATGAACCACCATCACCCCATGCGCAGCAATAAATTGGGTTCCGTTGATCAGGGCAAGCCCCTCTTTTGGTCCCAAATCGAGCGGTTGTAATCCCGCTTGTTTAAAAAGTTCTTGTGTTGGAATGGTTTTTCCTTGGTATTCCACTTTTCCCAATCCAATTAAGGGTAAAAATAAATGGGAAAGGGGAGCCAAATCTCCAGAAGCTCCAACCGAACCTTGGGATGGAACCACGGGAATGGCATCGTTATCCAAATGCCATAGCATACGTTGTAAGGTAGTCTCGGCAATGCCCGAAAATCCTTTTGCTAAGGCATGGATTTTAAGAATCAGCATAATTTTTGCCAATTCGGTGGAAATGGGTTCACCCACACCTACACTGTGACTTTGCAATATATTGGATTGAAGTATTTTGGTGTCTTCTTTGGATATTCTGGTGCTGCACAATGGGCCAAACCCCGTATTGATGCCGTACACCGTATCGCCTTTTTCCACGATACGCTGTACACGTTGATGACTGGCATTTACATGTTGCAGGCACTCTGCTGAGAAAATACCTTTTATGGTGCCTTGGGCCAATCCCAAAGCTATGCTTGCGGTTAAATGGTCTTCACCAAATTGAAATGTTCGGTCTTTCGCCATGTTTTTTATTTTCCATAAAATTAAAGGTTATGATTAATAATCACCAATACTTATTTTTGTAATAATCAATAAGTATGAATTATCAAATAGAACTTCGACATTTTATCTATTTTTTGGCCGTGGCCGAAGAACTGCATTATAGAAAGGCGGCTGAAAAACTGTTTATTTCCCAGCCTGGATTGAGCACCCAAATCAAACAGATGGAAGAGATATTGGGCACCCAACTTTTTGTTCGGGATAAGAAAAAAGTGAGTTTGACTCCAGCTGGTGAGTTTTTAAAAAAGGAGGTGGAGTTTATCCTGAATCATCTCGACCAAACAAAAAAACAGGTGAAACTTATTGGTGATGGGCAATTAGGGGAGGTGCGAATCGGGTTTTTGGGTTCGGCTATGCAAAATGTAGTGCCCAATTTATTGTTGGGTTTGAAAGAAAAGTATCCTACCGTCCATACCACTTTGGAAGAACTTTCGAATAGAGCGCAGATCAATGCAATCTTGGCCGACCGTTTGGATTTGGGTTTTGTTCGTTTATCACGAGTGCCCAAAGGTCTGGATGTTAAACCCGTTTTTGAGGATACTTTTTCTTTGGTATTGCCCGAGGGACATCCTTTGGATGCAAAGCATTTCAAAAACATCAATCAGGTAGCGAATGAGGATTTTATTCTTTTTTCCCAAGATTACAGTCCCATGTATTACGATACGGTGCTGAGTATTTGTGAGGATAGTGGGTTTGTGCCGAATGTTTCACATAAATCAGTGCACGCGCAGACCATTTTTAAATTGGTAGAGAATAAGTTGGGAATAGCGATTGTCCCAACAACGCTCCAACATGGGTTTCAGATGAAAGTGAAGTTCATCGAAATGAAAAAAATAAAACAGCGTGCTGTTTTGAGCATGGTCTGGAAAACGGATAATCGAAATCCTGCGCTTCAAAAATGTATGGACTTGCTTCAGAAATTATGATGGGAACAATTTGGGGCGTAACTTTGAGATTCAACGTAAAGAATAGCTATGATTTTTGATTTAATAAAGGAGCGTAGAAGCATTTTCCCTCCTCAATACACCGATAAACCTATTGCAAAAGAAACTCTCGAAAAGATTTTGGAAGCAGCCAATTGGGCACCTACACACAAAAAAACAGAACCATGGCGCTTTAAAGTGCTAACGGGAGATAAGAAACAGGAATTGGGTGTTTTTCTTTCCAATAAATATGAGGAAGTGGATCCAAGCCCAAAGCAAATGACAATTAAAAAATTGCAATTCAACCCTTCCAGTTCAGGGGCGGTAATTGCGATTTGTATGCAGCGTGACCCTAAGGAAAGTCTCCCAGAATGGGAAGAGGTTGCTTCGGTTGCCATGGCCGTTCAAAACATGTGGTTGTGCTGTACCGAATTGGGCATTGGTGCATATTGGTCTTCTCCCGGACTTATTAAATTTATGGATGAATTCTTCAACCTGAATGAAGGTGAAAGATGCCTAGGATTTTTTTACATGGGCTATTTTGAAGGAGAAGTGATTCCGTCAGTTAGAACCCCAATTGCCAATAAAGTAGAGTGGTTGGACTAGCTGAAAGTAAATAGCTCGCCTGCGTACTTGATGGTGATGTACACATAGAAAACTGCATAGGCTACGGTAAGTACAAACTTCATAAAGGTACCCGTTAAAAAACCTAAAAACGAACCAAAAGCCGCCTTCATGGCGGTTTTTTTATTGGCTTTGTTCAGCAGTTCACCTACCAAGGCACCTATAAACGGCCAAATAATGATGCCCAATGGACCAAAAACAGGAACAAAAATGGCGACGAGCAATCCAATAATGGTTCCCCACATACCAGCTTTGCTGCCCCCAAATTTTTTGGTTCCCATGGCAGGTATCACATAATCTAAAATGGTGATGGTTATGGCGAGGACAAATGTAATTCCGAGCACCCACCAATTATCGGGTACGGCTTTGGTCAAATAAAGCAATAGGAGTCCAACCCAACTGATGGGTGGCCCAGGTAATACGGGTAAAAAGCTTCCTAGAATTCCAACAAGCATCAAAAGAAACCCTAAAATGAGCAATGCAATGTCCATGGTTGTGTTTTACTGTTAGACAAATGTAGCCGACAATTGTTACAAACAAAATCAAAATAAAACCTTACCCTTAATTTTTTCGTAGGTAAATTTGAAACCGATTATCTAGAGTTCGTGAAACTGCATAAAGTACATACAAAACCAAGGTTCATCCGAATAGGGTGTGCAGGCATGTGTGTATTTTATTTACTCGGACTTTTTAATAGTCTGGTTTTGGAAACCTTGCATGAGGCTGCTCACATATGGGGCCCTGAAACGCATTATCATGGTTTTGCGTCCGATCACGACGCTATCGATTACTCTTCATTGGAGGCCATGGCCGGTCATTCGCATGAAGCTTTAGAAGCCTTAAAGAATTTGTTGGAGGCCAATCAACCTGATAAGCAAGAATCTAAAGGTGATTTTAGCCTTCAATTGGACAAACATTATGCTGAAAAAGCCAAAATCGCATTGGGAATTGATATGTTGGCAGTGGGTAGTATGCATTGGGTGTACCAAAATTCGACTTCCTTTTGGTGCCAATGTATTACCACGCCCCCTCCCCAACATAGCTAAAAATAGCTAGACCAATTTTTAAAAACAGGTTCCAATCTTCTTTGGGACAGGTCTAGTACTTCTATAATTCAGACTTTTTTACACAAATCAAATTAAAAGACAACGACATGAAATATTTTATGGCGGCATTGTCCATGCTTTTTATGGGCACCATTGCTGCACAAAACGTAAAGGGAAAACTGGTGGATGAAGCAGGTTCCCCGATAGAAGATGCTGGAATTTTTAACAAGACCAGTGGCCAACATAGCCATACCGATGGAACGGGACATTTTGTTCTGGACAGGACCTCGGTAAACGATACCATTTATTTTTCCAGATTGGGATATGCTACTTTAACCAAAGTGGTGAGCCAATCCGATTTTCAGAATCCAATCATTATTGTTCTGGAAGAGAGCTCCATTTCTTTAGATCAGGTGGTTTTGGTATCCGAAGTAGATGCCTTGAGCAGAGTGGTAGATGTAGATGTAAAGACGAATCCTGTAAAATCCTCCCAAGAAATTTTAAGAAAGGTCCCTGGGCTGATTATTGGCCAACACGCTGGTGGCGGAAAGGCCGAACAGATATTCTTAAGAGGTTTTGATGTGGACCACGGAACCGATGTGGCCATTAATGTGGATGGTATGCCCGTGAATATGGTTTCCCATGCCCATGGACAAGGCTATGCCGACCTTCACTTTGTGATTCCGGAAACCATAGAAAATGTAGATTTTGGCAAAGGTCCCTATTATGCCGATCAAGGGAACTTTAATACGGCAGGATATGTCAATTTAAAACTGAGAAAAAGCTTGGACAAAAGTATGTTGTCCACAGAAGTGGGACAGTTTGGAGCACGTAGGTTTATGGGAATGCTTAATATAATGGACAATCAGAACAGTAATGCTTACTTGGCTTCCGAACTGTACTTGACAGATGGTCCGTTTGAATCGCCACAGAGCTTCAATCGAATCAATATTTTGGGGAGATATCGCTATGCGTTGCCTGGTGATCAAGAGCTTTTGTTGACAGCTTCTCACTTTTCCAGCAAATGGGATGCATCTGGCCAAATACCGCAACGAGCGATTGACCAAGGTTTGATCAGTCGTTTTGGTGCTATTGATGATACCGAGGGAGGGCAAACGAGCCGAACCAACTTTGTACTCAACCATAATAAGAACTTGGGTACTGGAAAATCACTCAATACCATGGCATTTGTGTCCCACTACGATTTTGAGCTTTATTCCAACTTTACCTTTTTCTTGGAAGACCCAGTAAATGGAGACCAGATTAAACAGTTTGAAGACCGAATGATGGCAGGGGCCAAGACGGTTTTTCAGAACAATTCGGCCAATTTGGGCGGAATGGGATTTAAATACAATGCAGGAATCGGTTTTAGGTATGATAATGTTGACGATAATCAATTGTCCCGTACCCTAAACCGTCAGGAGTTGTTGGAGCGTTTGGCCTATGGCGATGTGGATGAGGTGAATGGCTACGCTTTTGCTGGTGCCGAGTTCAAATCGGGTAAATTTACTTTTGAACCCGCTCTTCGATTGGATTATTTTAGGTTTGATTATGTGGATAAGATGAGCGAATTATACAATAGTCGAAGCGAGGAGAAAGTAGCCTTTAGTCCAAAATTCAATACCATATATAGTCCGAACGAAAACACACAGTTTTTCTTAAAATCAGGAATCGGTTTTCATTCCAACGATACCCGAGTGGTGGTAGCAAACGAAGGGGAAGAGATTCTACCCGCAGCCTATGGGGTAGATTTAGGAACCATAATCAGACCAGCGGATAAGTTAGTCTTGAACGCTACACTTTGGACCTTGTTCCTAGATCAAGAGTTTGTGTACGTTGGGGATGCGGCCATTGTAGAACCCAGTGGAAAGACCAGAAGAATGGGACTGGAGGTAGGAGCAAGATATCAGCCATTGGATTGGCTGTACTTTTATACAGATGCCAACTATACCCATGCTAGGAGTACCGAAGAGGCAGATGGGGAAGATTACATACCCTTGGCACCTGATTTTACCATGGCGGGCGGTCTTACCTTGGGAGGTCATCAAGGCTTTTCAGGAGGGCTTAACTACAGGTATATTGATGATAGACCCGCAAACGAGGACAATTCCATTGTGGCCGAAGGTTATTTTGTAACCGATGCCACACTCAATTATAGTGTGAACAATTGGACTTTTGGATTGATTGTGGAAAACCTGTTCGACACCGAATGGAACGAAACACAGTTCGCTACGGAAAGCCGCTTGTTCAACGAACCGAACTCTTTTGAAGAGATTCATTTTACTCCGGGCACACCTTTCTACTTGCGTGGAAAAGTTACTGTAACATTTTAAATAGTTATCCGCCAGTAGGCAGCGCTGGCGGATTTTTAATTGAATTTTTCAACTAAAAAATTAGTTTAAACTAAATATTTAGTTATATTTGTTTCGTATTGAACTAAAAACTTAGTTAAAAAATGAAACAACTCACCAAGGCAGAAGAAGAAGTAATGCAGCTTCTTTGGAAAATTAAAAGGGGCAATGTGGCCGCAATTTTGGAAGAATTGCCGGAACCCAAGCCTGCTTATAATACCGTTTCTACCATTGTTCGGATTTTGGAAGATAAAGGTTTTGTATCCCACGAAAAAGTAGGGAAGGGACATGTGTATTTTCCTTTGATGAAAAAAGAAGAGTACAGCAATCAGCGTTTGAACACCTTGATGGATGGTTATTTTCAAGGGTCATTTTCCAGTATGGTGTCCTTTTTTATGAAGAAGAACGACATCAGCCTAAAGGAACTCGAAGAGATCATGAAGAACATAAAAGAAGAGAAGAAATGATAACGTACATTCTGGAATCTTTGGCTTTTCAACTGCTTTTTTTGTTGACCTACGATCTTTTTTTGAAGAAAGAAACCTTTTTTCAATGGAATAGGGCTTACCTATTGGCAACCTTTGTACTTTCCATTCTGTTGCCTTGGATAAAAATAGAGGCCTTAAAGACAACCATGCCTCAAGAATTGGAGACCACAACCGTATTTTTGACTCAATTGGATGGAGTGGTTTTAGGACCAGATAGTCCAGAGGTCAACTTTCTTGCAAGTGTACCTTGGCCGTATTTGGTGATGGTAATTGGCGCCATTTTGGCTGCATTTTGGTTTGTGTTCAAGCTTTTTCAATTGGGAAGACTTAAGAGTAAAAGTAAGGTGGAACATTATCCGGACTATACCAAGATCACTATGCCACAAAGCACTTCTGCTTTTTCATTTTTCCGGAGCATTTTTATGGGAGCCCAAATTAAAAAGGACAAAGAGGCCAACATTTTAGCTCACGAAATGGTGCATGTAAAACAAAAACACACCTTGGACCTACTCTTTTTTGAATTGGCAAGAATCGTCTTCTGGTTCAATCCATTGGTGTATATCTATCAAAATAGAATAGCTGAATTGCATGAGTTCATTGCCGACGAAAAAGCGGTAAAGCAAAATAAGCAGGCACATTTTGAGATGCTGCTGTCCGAAGCTTTCCATACACAGAACATCAGCTTTGTCAATCAATTTTTCACAAAATCATTAATCAAAAAACGAATAGTTATGTTACAAAAAAAGAAATCCAAGGCCGTATGGCGGCTAAAGTACGTGTTATTATTGCCCCTTGTTTTGGCAATGTTGTTCTATACCTCTTGTGAAATAAATAAAGAAAGTGGTTCAGAAGAAGTTGATTCAAGTGCACCCTTGACCATTTCTAAAGAAGTGGCATTTATGGAAGTAGATGAAGTGCCCATTTTTCCTGGCTGTGAAGATGCTGAAGATAAAGCAGCCTGTTTTCAAGAGAAAATACAAAAACATATTCGTAAAAACTTTCATTACCCCGAAGCCGCCCAAGAACAGGGAATTCAGGGGAGGGTCTCCTCTATATTTACGATTGATGCAGAGGGAAGCATCGTGGATATCAGGATGAGAGGACCTCACGAGCTTTTAGAAGAGGAAACCCAACGGATTTTATCAAAATTACCACAAATGAGACCAGGGAAACAGGATGGGCAACCTGTGAATGTTCCTTTTTCCATACCAATAACTTTCAGGCTTCATGGAAGTGACGATGAAGAGATTGGTAAAGAGATTCAAAAATTCAGCGAGCGGGGAAAAGATTGGGTTCCCTTTGCTACAATAGACGAAGCACCAATTTTTCCAGGTTGTGAAGGAGCAGAAGACAAAAGAGCCTGTTTTTTGGAGAATGTCCAAAACCATATTCGTAAGCATTTTAACTATCCACAAGAAGCTCAAGAACAGGGAATTCAAGGTAGAGTTGCCATTTTGTTCGGTATAAATACAGAGGGAGAGATAGTGAATATCAAATCAAGAGGGCCAAGTCCTATTTTGGAACAAGAATCCCATAGAATAATTGCAAGATTGCCCAAAATGAAACCAGCTAAACAGGATGGAAAACCTGCCGAAGTGATATTTTCCATTCCAATTACATTCAAATTAAAATAAGCAAGCTGTTTGAAGAAGATATTTGTTCTCTTTCTGATTATAATTTTCAAAGCCGGTGCACAAACATCGGCTTTGGCCGTTGCCGATAGTTTGTACGCCTTGGGCAACTACACAGCTGCAATTAACCAATATGCTAAGGTGGATTCTCCAAATTCGAATCTTCAGATTGCGCGGGCGTACAATGCCATAGGAAATTATGAGAAGTCCATTGTCCAGTACACCGCAACCTTGGACAAAAAACCTGATTTTGAGATTGCCCGTTTTGAACTGGGAAAACTATTGTTGAAAACCAAAAACTTTGGACCTGCCTTGGAGACATTCCATGCTCTGTTATCGTCCAAGAACCACAATCCAGAGTATTTCTACTATTTGGGCAGGATCTACGAATCGGTAAATAAAACCGACAAGGCGAACAAAGCTTTTAAAACGGCAGTGGAAATGGACAGTACCCATCTGCGGAGTTTGTACGCCTTGGGAAAATATTATGTAGGTCAGGAAATTAAAGATTCCGCCCTGGTATATATTGATAAAGGGCTTAGGTTTTATGAAAATGACGTTGCCATGATCAATTTAAAGGCATTGGCTTTTTATAACAATGGCCAGTTCCAGTTGGCCATTCCCCACTTTGAAAAATTATTGGAATTGGGCGAGGAAAAACCTTTTGTTTACGAGAAGCTTGCATTTTGCTACTTTAGGAACTGGCAGCCCAAAAAAGCATTGGAAACATATCACAGATTGAGTCATTTTCCGGATAAAATAGCTGTAGCCTATTCAGGCCTGGGCGATGTATATTTTGAGGAAGAGCAATTGGATAGCGCACAGTTTTATATCCAAAAATCAATTGAAGCGCGAATGGCCTCATTCCCGCAAGAATATGCCAGCCTTGGCCGTATCGCCAGATTAAAGGGAAACACCAAAACAGCCATGGATTACTATGTAAAAGCATGGGAAGAAAACAAGGACAACTACTTGAACTACTATCAGGTATGCACCTTGGCCGATGAATATTACAAAGACCCAAAAACGCGTTTATCTTATTACGAAAACTTGCTCAATATGTATCCCGATTTGGTTCCGTACATTAAGGAACGGGTAAAAAACCGAATCAGCGAAATAAAGGAGGAAATCCATTTTGCGGGGAACTGATTTCTTTAAAATGTCGTAATTTCAGCCAAATTTAGGGGCTGTCATGCAGAAGTTTGTTTTGTTAATCATTTTTATGGGTTTGCTCGTATCGTGCGAGTTGTTCGAATCCAAAGAGGACAAGACCCAAAAACTGGTCAATGAAGAACTTTTGTCCATAGATTGGAACGATGTGGATCAATACCCCCTTTTCGAGGATTGCGACGAAACCGCTCCCAAAGAAGCCCAACAAGAGTGCTTTCAAAATCTGATTACCGAGTATTTTTCCGAGGCCTTGGCAGGACTAAAATTTCAGGTTTGGAACGATATGAACGATACGGTCTATGTTGATTTTTTGATAGATGAACATGGCTTTATCTCGGTATTGAACGTAGAGGAAAAGACCTCTGTACTGAATGAGATATCGGATTTTAACAACAAGGTTTCCGAACGCTTGAACGATTTGACCACCGTTGCACCCGCTTTAAAAAGAGGAAACCCGGTAAGCCTTCGATTTAGGCTGCCGTTGGTACTTAACACCGACTAATTTGGCATCAGAAAAGATAATATTGGGAATAGACCCTGGAACCACGATCATGGGTTTTGGAATAATTAAGGTAATCAACAAGCAAATGCACTTTGTGCAAATGAACGAGTTGATGCTCAAAAAATATGATGATCCCTACACTAAGCTCAAGCTGATTTTTGAGCGTACCTTGGAGCTTATCGATACCTATCATCCGGACGAAATTGCCATCGAAGCTCCTTTTTATGGAAAAAATGTACAGTCCATGCTCAAATTGGGCCGTGCGCAGGGCGTTGCCATGGCAGCAGGTCTTTCGAGGCAGGTTCCGATTACCGAATACATGCCCAAGAAGATAAAAATGGCCATAACCGGAAACGGTAACGCCAGTAAGGAACAAGTGGCACGAATGCTTCAAAGTGTCCTAAAGTTAAAGTCACTCCCAAAAAATTTGGATAGTACAGATGGTCTGGCGGCGGCAGTTTGCCATTTCTACAACGAGGGCAGGGTAGAAGTTGGAAAAAGTTACACGGGATGGGAGGCTTTTGTGAAGCAGAATGAATCTAGAATTAAGAAATAATTTAAGAACATCGCTAAAAGCTAAAAGCTAAAAGCTAAAAGCTAAAAGCTAAAAGCACATTGTTTATTGTTAATTGAAGATTGATGTCCGGAATTTATATCCACATTCCATTTTGCAAACAAGCTTGCCATTATTGTGATTTCCATTTTTCCACACAATTGGGAAAAAGGGAGGCCATGGTAAAAGCAATTGCCCAAGAATTACAATTGCGAAAACCCGAGATGGGGGGTGCCATCGAGACCATCTATTTTGGAGGAGGAACCCCATCGGTGCTTTCCAATGACGAAATTGAGTTCCTGATTAAAACCGTTTACGACAATTACAAAGTAATTGATCGGCCCGAAATTACATTGGAAGCTAACCCAGATGATTTATCCAATAATCGAATCATCGAATTATCCAAAAGTCCCGTAAACCGCCTTAGCATCGGTATCCAATCTTTTTTTGATGAAGATTTAAAGCTGATGAACCGTGCCCACAATGCTTCTGAAGCAGAAAAATGCATTAAAGAGGCCACCCAGTATTTCGATAATATCACTATCGACCTTATTTATGGTATTCCTGGTATGGACAATAAAAGGTGGAAAACCAATATTCAAAAAGCATTGGATTTTGGTTTGCCCCATATTTCCAGTTATGCACTAACGGTTGAGCCAAGAACGGCACTCCAAAAATTTATTGAAAAAGGAGTGGTTCCCGATGTGGACGATGAGCAGGCCCAAGAACAATTTTACATTTTGGTCGATAAACTGGAGACCAACGATTTCGTGAACTACGAAATTTCCAATTTTGGCAAACCTGGATATTTTTCCAAGAACAACACGGCATACTGGTTGGGCAAATCGTATTTGGGTGTTGGGCCATCGGCACATTCTTTTAATGGCAAACATCGAAGTTGGAATATTCGGAACAACCCCACCTACATCAAAAAGATTAATGAAGGTACTTTGCCATTGGAAATTGAAACACTATCCACTCCGGACAGATACAATGAGTATGTGATGACGGGTCTGCGTACCATTTGGGGGGTTGATTTAAACCGGATAGCTCAGGATTTTGGAGAAAACTATGTGCAATACCTAGATCAACAAACTGCAAAATTTCTTGAACAAGAATTATTGCTTATCGAAGATGGTAAACTGCTCACGACCAAAAAAGGCAAGTTTTTTGCAGATGGGATTGCAAGCGATTTGTTTTTCTTACGATAATCTCAAATGTACCAGTTCGAGTGATTTTTATTTACAAAATCCCTTCAAAATCTTATTCGAACCCGAGTTTGCAACTGTTTTCAAATTTTCTGGATCTTTTGGTAGATTTCTTTTTTGGAGTTCTCGAATATTTCTCCACCAAACTCTTCATTGTCCAAAGAAATTATGGAAATGTCCTTTATTCCCATAATCCCGAAAACAAATTTCAAGTAGGTTGTTTGGAAATTCATATGCTCGTTTTTCTCGTTCTCTCCATAGCCCGTATCCCCTCGACTTGACAGGATGAACATTTTTTTGTTCTCTAGCAACCCAACATAATCTCCGTCTGGTTTGCCAGAACGAAATTTCCAGGTTTCGTTAATCCTCATGAGTTGGTCTATGTAGGATTTTAGTCCGCTAGGAATGGACCAATTGTACATGGGTGTTCCCAAAACATACACATTATGTGCCTTAAATTCTTTGATCAATGCATTGCTAAGTTCAACCCCCGACTGATTTTCGTTTGTTCTCTCATTGGGATTTATGAATGCGCTGGCGATCCATTTTTCATTTATGGGCGGAATTTCCTCCAAGCCCACTTCCCGATAAGTAAATTGGTCGTTGGGATTTTTCTTTTTCCAGTTATCCTTAAAAAGTTCTGTTAGTTTTCGGCTGTGCGACCTTTCCTTTCTTACACTTGCGTTGATGATCAATACCTTGTTCATATTTTCAAAATTTTTGTTTGTGGGACAAAATTCCGAATCTGGACAATGAAAAAAATTGACCTAGTTCAAGATGCTTCGATTTTTTTGCGAATTCTGCTTAAAAATTCAGCGGAAATCCCCAAATATGATGCAATGAGATAGTTGGGGACTTTGTCGGAAATTTTTGGATAATTTTCCAAGAAATCCAAATAGCGTTGTTCTGCATCAAAAATCTTATTTAAGATAATTCTCCTTTGTAAGCTCCCAAGATAATTTTCAAGGATGATTCTAAAAAAACGTTCAAGCTTTGGAATCTGCTTTAACATTTCTTGAAAAGAACTATGGTGAATTTGAAGCAATTTGGTTTTTTCAATAGCTTGAATATTATAAATCGAAGGTTTTTGTTTTTGAAAACTTTCAATATCTGTCGCCCACCAATTTTCTATTGCAAAATATAGGATTTCTTCCTTTCCTGTTTCTGGGTTTATATAAAAAGCCTTTGATGCTCCATCAACAACAAAATTATCAGTTTGGCAAGTTTGCCCGTTTCTCAATAAATAATCTCCTTTTTCAAGGGTTTTTTCGCTCCAAAACCCCTTAATTAAGTCCTCTTCTTCGGAACTAAGTTCAATGTGCCTCGAAATGGCTGCGATTAGTTGCGCTTTCATTTAAACTGTAGCCAACGTTAGAGATATGGTTCATTTTAATACTTCGACTCCTTTCAGTATATAGTGAATTATATCTCCCAATACCAAAACGAGTTTAGCATAGGTACGTGAAGTTAGTCGTTTTTGGGCAAAAAGCTAGATTCATTCTACATGGAGATATTCCGAATTCATTTAATTTCCTGAAACAACCCAAAGCAACACATATAAAAATTGCATTTATCAAATGAATTG
>JAAEZN010000132.1 GCA_018222835.1 Algicola sp.
AAACAAATACTCCTCTGGACAGCTTTCTGTTAAAACGCCCGCCCTTTTTCCATGGGCATATACCGCTGCCTCTCTCATACGTTTTCAGTCAATGGACTTTTAAATTCAACTTCTATGTTCAATACCCGGAGCACGGCAAGAATATTGCTCCAACGAACGGTCTCCTTATTTTTTTCGATATCAAAGACGGTTGTCTTACCTATATCGGCCAAATTGGCCAGTTCAAACTGTGTCAACCCTGCCTTCTTGCGATGGCTTTTAACCAGCAAGCCCAAATCAACCATATATTACCGTTATTACGGTAATACGATTAAATATCTAGCTTTCTGATTTTCTTATTTTAATATTGATTCAAAGCGATAAAGTTTGAAATCTCTTTTCCCACCAAAGCCTACTATCTAACCGATTATGTGAACAATTCCAACTATGCAGAATTTAGCAGCACTAGTGCTTAACATGATACCTTCAATCAACAAAAATCATAACTAATTGATAATAATCATTTAAATAAAAAGGTTATCTATTCGGTGACCATAAATCATTCAAAGGTTTGGAAAGCCCTTATTTATAGGGAGTTTTAGAGATAGGTTCTGGTGCTTAAGAACGACCTACCTCAATTAAGGAGCTTACCAAATAATGGATAGAGGATTATAATACGAGGCATCAACATTCATCGGATGGAGATCTACCACAAGAAAATACAAGAACCATTTTAGGTGGAATTCCACCCAAAACGGACAACACAAATAATGAATTGAACAATGTCCTAAAAGGGTTAAAGTTATATCTAGCCAATAATAGCAAGATTTTCATATGTTACGCACAAATTTTATAAGTTTGTATAATGTCTGAACAAAAGAACATACAAAATCTTAAGTCTCTTAAGATTGACCATGATAGTCCGGTACCCTTGCATCTTCAAGTTGAAGAGATACTTCGGGATATGATCAATGACCCAGAATACCAAAATGGTAAATTTCTGCCCAAAGAAGTGGACTTGTCCAAACGACTTGGAATTTCCAGAAATACCATTCGACAAGCCACGAATAGATTGGTTCAGGAAAAATTATTGATAAGGAAGAAAGGGGTAGGTACCAAAGTGGCCAAAAAACAGGTCGAGACCAAACTTTCCAATTGGGTCAGTTTTAGTCAAGAAATGCACGCTCAGGGAATTGACTTTAGAAATTATGAAATCAAGGTATCCCAAATAAAAGCGGACACGGATATTTCAGAACAGTTAGAAGTAAAGGAGGGACATGAGCTTTTTAAACTGGAGCGACTACGGGGTTTGGACAATGGTCCTTTTGTGTACTTTATAAGTTATTTTCATCCAAGGATAGGCATTACCGGCAATGAGGATTTTGAACGTCACTTATACGATATCCTCGAGCATGAATACCATACCATACCCGTTCTATCCAGAGAGCAGATAAGTGCTATTCTGGCCAATAAATTCCTTGCGGTAAAATTGGGGGTTCCGGTGAATTCGGCCATTCTTCAAAGAAAACGGGTAGTTTACGACCCTGGTAATAGGCCTATAGAATACAATATAGGTTATTACAGGGCCGATCAATTTACTTACAGTATAGATATTAAACGATAGCTTACCGTTCCAATGGAATTTCCAGGAACCTTGGTCGGTATAGATTGGGGTCTTTTAAAATGTCCGCCCAAAAATCAAATGAGTTTACATTGTAGCTTGCTAAAAGAGTACCCGGTTTAGATAGATGCGGATAAGCTTTGGCATTATAGGTAAAATAAGTTTCATTAAATTCGTTTTCCGTTGTCCTATAAACTATTTTGGGTTCTCCGAACGGCCCAACAAGGGACTCTCCAACTTGTATGGCAACTTCTGGCCCCATTGTAAACCGTTGGTAGGTCAATACAATTCTGCCATCCGATAAAGGGGATACACTCATTTCATTGGATACATCCCTAGCTATTATGGCTGCGTCTCCCATTTCTGTAACCCAATCTTGACCGTTCCAAAACCTCCACTGATCAAACTTTACAAAGTTTTTGGGCTGCGCCCTGGCCACCAACAAGCCTTTGGTACCTTCTTGATTCGACACGGCATAGGTATAAACATAGCCATCTGGATCAGGAGCTCCCGCAGATTTAGTGTTCACATAAATGGCACTGCCAAATGAAGTTTGGGTCTCCGAATCAAAAAATGGGGTCTCCAGTTGGGCATGCTCTAAATACGGAGGTTTACTGCCCTGCGGAATTTGTAATAGGTTTACTCCAACTTGTTGAAAATTAAAGCCTCCTATACCCGTAGTATCCTTTTCCCGAACAGGATAGGCAAAAATATACAGGTTATCATCTCCTTCGGTATTTACAAACCCATCCCCTAACCAATAATAATCATCTGTTTCGGAGTTGGGGGTACTTGGTTTAAAAAGCGCTTTGGCCTGCTGGCCTTTGTCTTCTTTCCAATAAAAGGTTATATTATCGGTGTTTGGTTCTTGACCTTGCAAAATCCCTACTGAGTTATTGATCATTAAAAAATCTTCCGGCACTAAAGTTTCTCCATCATGACGCCCGATCATCGTATCCCCGAAAGTAAAAAGTGTGACTGTACTATCTGTTGCCGCTATAAACTCTTTGCCATCCATAGGAATTCCAAAAATGCCATCTCCACCAAACCATCCTTCATTTTTAATAAAGAGTTGACTCCACTCTGGTGATACATTGGCAACAGTAGCCTCCGTATTCCCATTATTTCCTTCGGCCGGTTTCTTTTTTGTCTCACTTTTACAGCTTGTGCCGGCCAAGACAATTGATAATGCTCCTGCGGTAATTAAATACTTATTTATCCAGTTTTTCATATACTTTTTTTAGGTCCTTTGCCCGTTACTTATATTTTACTTTTATAAATCGAGGATGATATATACTTGCATCTTTTTGAATATCTTCCCAAAAATTTAGGGTTATTGTGTTATAACTGATCAACAGTTCTCCCGGTTTTGATAAATGATAATGCGCTTTTGCATTGTAAGGGAAAAGTCCTTTTTCCTTGTATTCAGGACAAGTGTACACTTCATGAATTTGACCAAATGGTCCTACAGGACTAATTCCCACACGGATACCTACCTTATCGGACAGGCCCAGAACTGTAAAAGTGAGCAAGAAATTACCGTCCTCTGTTGGTGTTACACTAAGCTCATTGGAAATTGCATTGGTTATTTCCACAACTTCTTCCTTTTGTACCCCCCATGTTTTACCGTTCCAGAATCGCCACTCATTTATATTCTCAATATTTTCTGGTCTGACCCGTGCGGCTATCAAGGATTTTTGCCTTTCCATGATACCGTAGATGTAAACATATCCATCTGGGTTTGGTGCATTGGCTTCTTTAGTGTTCACAAAAAGTCCGCTACCAAAATACACACGTCCTTCTGTTGGGTGCAAAAACCCTAAATCGGTCGCAATTTGAGTCGATGTTGAAATTCCTTCTTTAGTAGGGTCTTCAACTTTTAACAATGCTACATTGGTCTGCTCAAAATCGAAAACATTTGGTCCAGTTTTATGCACATGATAGGCAAATACATAAAGTGCGTTGTTTTTTTGGTGATTTATAAACCCATCCCCCAACCAAAAATATTCATTGTCCCGAGCATTTTTATTGTTTGGAACAAAATACGATGTTGGTTTTCCATCACTATCTAAATTATACTCAAAATCAATAGCCGATTTCTTTGGTTCCAATCCCTTCATCCATGCAGTGGTATTGTTCACCATTACATTACCTGGTTTTGGTACATTGTTTATTATTTCTCCAATATAAGTGTCACTAAAAATAAAGAGGGTCTCCTTATCTGTATCTCCTTGGTTTTCTATACCATCCAACGGTATGGTAAATATTCCATCGGCTCCAAACCAACCTGTGGTTCGCTCCATTAATGCCGTCCACTCAGGGGCAGGCGATGCCTGAAACTCATATGGATCGGTTTTCCCTGTCGACTCCTCTTGTGACCAAATGTTAGTGTTGGTCAACAATAATACTATTAGAAAGCCTCCTATTTTATATTTAAAATGCATGCGGATCGTATTGATATGTATTCTTGGAAGTGCTCAACTCAAAATTATCTGTTCGAAAAGGAAACGCGGGCAGTCCCTCTGTATTTATTAAATCCAATGGCCCGGGATTGTCTGACCAAGCATATCTTACATACTTTGGGTCACTTACATTCTCATGGTACACCTTTACCGTATTCATACTTACCAATTCGGCTTTGGCCCATTTAAACTCACCATTCTCGCCAGCTATTGCAAAGCCTCTTAAGTATCCAAACTTATCCTTGCTAGTCAATTTACTTCCATAGGTATCAAACTGAATTAAAATAGATGATTTGGTCAGGCTATGGGACTTATAAACAGGTCCTTTTTTAAGTTCTTCACCGTAATTGTAATGCTTGGCCAATAATGCCAACCTTCTCCCTACTTCTTTTTTATTGTAAGGATGAATATCATTGGCATCTCCAATATCGATGGCGGTAACAATATCCACATTTTTCAAAACGGAAGCTTTCATTTGGGATTCGCGCAACTCGGCCCAGTTACTGTTTGTGGGCATTGTATCCTCTTGCTTATAATTGGCCAATTGTACCACCAGAAAAGGCATTTCGGGCTGATTCCATTTTTTCCGCCAATCTTTGATCATTGCTGGCAACAAGGTAGCATATTCTTCTGCCCTGGCTTCATTGGATTCACCTTGGTACCAAATTACTCCAGTAATCAGCAACTTATGCAAGGGAGCTATACTGGCATTGTACAAGAGCATGGGATGCGAAAAAGGGCTTCCGTTGCCTACTTCCGGCTTAGGGAATTTACTACTGTCTATACTTATCCCTTTTTTATATTTCCAAGTACCGTTCAGAATGGGATTGCCCCAAAAAGCATTGGTATAAATCCCTCCTTTACCACCAGCATCGTAGACTCGCACTGTAAGTATGTTACTTTCCTTCCGAAGAATTTCCTTGGGTGCAGTATAGTTTCTAAAATTGCTTTTTCCAAAAGATTCACCAATTTGGACACCAT
>JAAEZN010000133.1 GCA_018222835.1 Algicola sp.
CATTATCTTCAATGGTAATACCGCCTAAATCCAAAAACACACAATCGAAATAGATATATACGTTTTTACCGATTTTGGTGTGTTTTCCGTAGTTGATATATAGCGGAGTGAATACGGCTGTGCTTTCGTCAATTTCCGTGCCCGTGATTTGGCTCAACAAACTTCTGACTTCATTTGGATCAGTCGAATTGTTCATCTGCACGAGTAGTTTTTTCGTGTTGTATGAAGCATTTCTTAATCCCGTTCGCTGACTGTCGCTGGGCGGAATGATTTCTCCGTTTCTTAATCGCTCAAAAATATCTGACTTTCCCATCTTTGTATGCTTTAATACAAAGGTCGGGCGATTTTAATAGGTGCTGTTAAAGATATTCAAACCGATGATTATGATTTTCAAACTTTTTACACTCGCACAGAAGAAGGGCTAGTTCCCGTTTGTTTTTTGAAAAAGTTGTTGAAGTACGTTGGATATTCAAACCCCAAAGCATAAGCAATTTCCGAAACATTCCAATCGGTGTGCTGCAAAATGGCTTTGGCTTCATTGGTAATACGCTCTGAAATGTGAGTAGTTGTGGTTTTTCCCGTAACTTCTTTTACGGCGCGGTTCAGATAATTGACGTGTACCGAAAGGTTATTTGCGTAGTCCTTAGCGGTTCTCAATTGTAGTGGTCTATTGGGATTTTCCACAGGAAATTGCCGCTCCAAAAGTTCCATGAAAATAGTGGTCAAGCGTTCTGCTCCGTTCTTGTCCTGATTGTAATTTTCGGACGGTTTTAATTTTAAGGATTCGTGCAATATCAAGTCAATATAATTGCGAATCAAATCGTCTTTATGTTCGTAATCAGACTGTTGCTCTTCAATCATTTTATCAAAAATGCTGTTTAGAAACTGTCGTTGTTCTTCCGAAATCTCTAAAATCGGAGTTCCGCCCATTCTGAACAAAGGCGATTTTTGCAGGGTTTCCGAATGTTTTCCCGAAGTGTAAAAGTCCTCAGAAAACAGAATTGTATATCCAACATATTGAGTAGAAAGTGTTTCCCAAGAATAAGGGATATTCGGATTTCCGAAAAACAAAATGGTTCCTTCGGCGTCAAAACTCCTGTCAGCATAATGAATACGGCTTTTGCCTGTTGTTAAGCAAATTTTATAAAAATCCTTTCGGCTGTATGCCTTGGTAGCATTGCCGTCTTCTTCAATCTGAAAAACGTTGAAGCCTTTTAACTTTAACTCATTGTTGTATACTGATAAGATTCTTGACATAGTGCAAAGTTAAGAAATTCAAATAAATCAGTGTGCTGTTTGTGCGGTGGGCTTTTCAGCTTGCCGCTAACTATTAAGCTAAACATCGTTTTAATGATTTTTAGCGACAGATAAGTGAAATTAATGTTTTCCGATAAAAATTTCAGTATGGATTGATGGATGCCATGGTTGGGTTGACAATAGATTGTTTCGAGTGGATACGGAAAGCTCTAAAACAAAAAAACGCCCAAAAGGGCGCTGTTTCAAATTTTCTTTAATGTAAGTTCGAGCTAAGTCGAGAACAAATAATATCTCAACGGCACCGATATTACAGTATCTATAAATTCGGGATCACCAATACTTGATCAGGATGGATTACGTTGGGATCCTTCAAGATATTGGTGTTCGCATCAAAAATCTTGGTATATTTCATAGGGTCGCCATAGTAATGTTTCGCGATTTTACTCAAGGATTCTCCGCTGCTTACCGTATGTCTATGGTAAACAGATTCGTCCTCTACCGTAATATTTGCTTTAATGTCCGAGGGTTTCTCGCCGCCAATTTCCTTGATTTTGTCCCACAACAGGTTTTTCTCATATTGGGTCTTGGTCAAGCCCTTTATCTTTAGAACGTCCCCTTCAACAGTTACGTCGCCGTTTTTGACTTCCAATTTTTCACCTAGATCTAATACAGGTTGATATTTTGCTTTTACGCTCATAATTAAGATTTTTTACAGTTAATAATTAGAAGTTTCAAGATAGGCAATCTGCATATATTTTGCCATTAAATAATTGTAATACTTTTTAGGATTCTGCTTTTTTGCAACTATTCAATTGACTATCAGTAACGATAGTTTTTTGTCTGCCATTCCAAATTTATTTTTGAAATCTCATCCAACAGAAAAATACAGGGTTAATGGGAGTCCGAAACAGGTTCGAGTCAATGAAGGTTGTTTTAATGGAACCTTCTCTCTATCAAATGTTTTTTTGTTTGAAAACCTTGTGCAGAGGCTTTGTATATCAATAATTTAATTGTATTTTTGCACACCTTTTTGGCAAGGAGGCAAGAGAAGAGGGAATTTTAGAAAAATTATTTAAAACCACTTCCACGGTAATTGTTTTGACTCTTGTAAAACGTGGAATACAAATTTAAATCAGCAACATGGCTGAAGAAAAACAAAACGTTGAGGTAGAAGAAACTGCCGCAGCACCAGTAGTAAAAGAAGAAGCACAGCCCAAACAAGATCCAAAAGAGTTTCTTGCAAATTTTGATTGGGAAAAGTACGAAGAAGGAATTGAGCGAGTGGACGATACCAAGCTTAAGGAATTCGAAACACTTGTAGAGGAAAACTTTGTGGACACTGCAGATGAGGAAGTAGTGGAAGGAAAAGTTGTTCACATGACGGACCGTGAGGCCATCATCGACATCAATGCAAAATCCGAAGGTGTAATTTCCTTAAATGAGTTCCGATATAATCCAGACCTAAAGGTTGGTGATAAAGTTGAGGTACTTATAGATATCCGTGAAGACAAAACCGGTCAGTTGGTATTGTCCCACAGAAAAGCAAGAACCATCAAGGCATGGGAGCGTGTTAACAACGCACACGACAAAGAAGAGATCGTTACCGGTTTTGTTAAGTGTCGTACCAAAGGAGGTATGATCGTTGACGTATTCGGAATCGAGGCATTCTTGCCAGGTTCACAGATCGATGTGAAGCCTATCCGTGACTACGATCAGTATGTAGGTAAGACCATGGAGTTCAAAGTAGTAAAGATCAACCACGAGTTCAAGAACGTAGTGGTATCGCACAAAGCTTTGATCGAAGCAGATATCGAAGAGCAGAAAAAAGAGATCATCGGCCAATTGGAAAAAGGTCAAGTATTGGAAGGTGTGGTCAAGAACATTACATCTTACGGGGTATTTATCGACCTTGGAGGTGTGGATGGATTGGTTCACATTACCGACCTTTCTTGGAGCAGAATCAACCACCCGAACGAGGTTGTGGAGCTAGACCAGAAATTGAACGTGGTTATTTTGGACTTTGATGATAACAAGTCTAGAATCCAGTTGGGTCTTAAGCAATTGGAAAAACACCCATGGGATGCCCTTGGTGATGAGATCAAAGTAGGTGACAAAGTTAAAGGTAAGGTAGTTGTAATCGCAGATTACGGTGCATTTATCGAAGTTGCCGAAGGTGTAGAAGGATTGATTCACGTTTCTGAAATGTCTTGGAGTACACATCTAAGATCGGCTCAGGATTTTGTGAACGTAGGTGACGAGGTTGAGGCAGTTGTATTGACCTTGGATAGAGAAGATCGTAAAATGTCGTTGGGTATCAAGCAATTGACTCCAGACCCATGGACCGATATTACTTCTAAATATCCTGTTGGATCAAGACACAAAGGAATCGTTAGAAACTTTACCAACTTCGGAGTATTTGTAGAGTTGGAAGAAGGTATCGACGGTTTGATCTATATCTCCGACCTTTCTTGGACAAAGAAGATCAAGCACCCATCCGAGTTTGTAACTGTAGGCGATACCTTGGAAGTAGAAGTATTGGAATTGGACGTGGAAGGACGCAAATTGAGCCTTGGTCACAAGCAGACCACAGAGAACCCTTGGGACAAATACTCCGAAGAGTTTGCTGAAGGAACAATTCACAAAGCTGCAATTGCAGATGTAGTTGACAAAGGAGCAACAATCGACTTTAACGAAGATATCGTTGGGTTTGTTCCACAACGTCACATGGAAAAAGAAGACGGCAAGAAGTTGGTAAAAGGCGAAGAGGCCGAATTCAAGATCATCGAGTTCAACAAAGATTTCAAGAGAGTTGTGGCCAGCCACACTGCCATCTTTAGAGAGCAAGAGGACAGAAATGTGAAAGCTGCAGCCAAGAAAAGAGCCTCATCAAGTGATGAAGCAGCTCCGACCCTTGGAGATGCCAACTCCGCATTGCAAGCGTTGAAGGATAAAATGGAAGCCGATTCCAAGAAAAAGTAATCGGATCTTTCAATAATATGAAGCCCCACTGGAAACAGATGGGGCTTTTTTATTTATACTTCTTTCTGAATTATTGAATTACACACTGCCCATTGATATAGACGGCGCAAGACATTCCTAAGCATCCATTTAGATAATACTTGCATTCAGCTGGACAAGTCCCAGGGTAAGTGCTAAAACTTTGTCTACAATAAGTTGTTTGATTGTTCACATCAATATTTGAAAAATCAATGTAAGTATACGTTTCATTTTGAATATCGGATTCATTGATTTTTAATAATTCAATAATTGGTTCTCCGTCCTTTTTTGCATATATGATGTAATAATGACCAAATTCCTCACTTTCTTGTGCATGGACATAGTCTACATTGTCAAATAATGGAGAAAAATTCTTTTCTAGTAGCGAATTGAGTGATTCATTTTCAATCGTGGTCAAATATTCGCTTTCGAAGAAAGTAATCAATTCATCAGATAAATAATTAGGATACTCGTTTTTGGGGTTTTCGAAACTTAGGGCCAAAAATATAATGGCCACTGCACATACTGCTAGAACTGCTTTTTTCATAATTAATGGTTTATATTGTTATTAATTGCGTTGAAAATATGTAAAATACTTAAAAAATAAAAGAAAAAGACTACAAAAATTTAAATTATTATCAAATTGTTTTAGTGCAAAATCTGCTCGGACATTTTACTTATACAATCTTTCATTATTAATTAATACTTTTGTAACCAACCGAGTTGGTCGTACACAGCATATGAGTCAAAAAGTTCT
>JAAEZN010000030.1:0-7129 GCA_018222835.1 Algicola sp.
ACATACGCCCACAGGAGTACCATCCAATAACGCAACGGCGATATAGCCCCCTTTGTCCATAATATATTCTTGAGGATGATGGAGGGTAAGACGATCCGTTTCTTCCATTTCAAAATATTTAGTGATCCACTCTTCGTTAAGAGTCCTAAATGCATCTTTGTAGGTATCAGAAAATGGAACAATGGTAATTTTTTCGTCCATTTGGTAGGGTTTCAGTTTTTTTTTGACAAAAGTAAATTTAATCTAGGTACATTCTATAAACTGAAACCCGTTTTTCATGAACTTTAACGGCTTATCCATCAAACGACCTTGCCGTTCAACGAAAAAATTACCTGTTGGACGATATAATATGTAGTTTTACATTATATTTAGTCATAAAATTCTTACAAGTCCCAAATCTTGCAAATGAAAAACTTAGACAAATATCAACCTGTCCCAATCAGGAATATTAACCTACAAATCCCAATCGGCTATGGAGATAAAACTACCCCCGTTTTTTCAAACTACATTCCCGTTCCAATGTAAGCACATTGTTTTTGTACTTTTTGTTGCTGTTTTTTTAGGTCTCCCCATTCAGGCCCAAGAAAAAAGCAATCCCTACGTGAGCTATGATGTCCCATTTCAGAACCTATTAAAATTCAATCGGTTTCTGATCAATCCTACCTTTTCTTCCATCCGGGAAGACAAGTCTTACGTAAACTTTTTTCATAGAAGTCAAAGTGCTGATTTCGACAACAACCGCCAAAACTACTTTTTAAGTTATAGTGGCAGGCTGAACGATCGAGTTGGTCTTGGCTTTAGCCTTTACAATCAACAGGAAGGTGTAATTTCCAATTTAGGCGTAATGGCCAATTACTCCCATGGTATCCAATTGGGAGAAGAAAGCAGCTTGACTTTTGGAGTCAACATCCCTTATTATGTGAGCAGTTTCGACCCGAGTAGGGCGGTTGCACAGGAAGAAGACCCGGTTTTAAGAGAAGCCGAAGAAAGTTCTGTAATCTCGTTTCAACCTGGGCTGAACTTAAGTTTAAGAAAGTTCGATTTTGGTGTTTTTGCACAAAATCTAGTGGACTATAACCTAAAGACGGGAGAGTCGTTGACCAGTTTTAACCAAAAGGTATTTTCAGGACATATTCAGTACACCCACGAGTTTGAAAATGCTGGAGGTATTTTGGAGGATGGCCGACTAATGCCATTGGCCCGAGCTCGATTTGAGGGGGGAGGAGACCCCGTTTTTGGTGGAGGCGTAATTTTGGACCTTCCTAGATTAGGCTGGATACAAGGTGGTTACGACCAGTTTTATGGAGCATCGGCCGGTACTGGTTTTAACCTGAACCAAAGACTGTCCTTTGGATATAATTTTGAGAAAAGTCTGGGCAATAGCATTGCAAACCTTGGTGTTACCCACGAAATATCCATTGCATACTCTTTTGTGCCCAATCTTTCCAAGAATACATTTGTCTCCAATGATGAGGATGAAGAGAAAAAGAAGATTGAGAACACTGCTGTGGCAGATGCGGATACTGATACAGAAAAGACAAAGCAGAAGAGTAAATTGGATGTAGAAACCACCCTGCGTCCCTATAATAAGGAAGATAGGGCCTATTGGGAGGAACGTATAGCTACACTGCAAGAGCAACAGGAGGATAGTTATGCGGTAATCGATGATCTACTTTATAAGATCGATTCCATGAAGCAAAGTAGGGAGCAGGATATGGAAGAACGCTTTGAAATGATGATGAGGATTGTTAAAAGGCACAACGGAAACAAAATCCCCGACATTGAAAAACATGCCCAAAAATTGTATTTGGCAGATAGCAAGGATTTGGATTCCGTTTACAGAGTTATCGAGGCTACCACTGCACAAGCTTTAGCACAGAATATCACACCAAAAATAAAAGAAACCAAAACAAAGAATGAAGGTACTTTTCATGGCGGGGCATTTAAACCCATTGAAAAATTCATCAATTTGGACGGTGTAGGGCAGGGGCATTACATTGTGGCCAACGTTTTTAAAAATGAAGTTTATCTGAAAAACTTTATGCAAAAACTTAAAAAAGAAGGGTTGGAAGCACAGTATTTTAAGAACCCGGATAATGGTCTAAACTATGTGTATTTGGCCAAATATGATGAAAACGAGGATGCGTATGCCGCTTATAGATCTAAAATGAAAGGAAAATATGAAAAAGAGATTTGGATCATGCACGTAGAAAACTCAAGATACGCCAATTGGGCAGATACTATTTTTCAAGACGTAGAATAAGTAAATCATGATTTTTTGCCCTTCATATGGCGGGCAATCCCTTTGCTTCCGGGGTCGGTGCGTTCTTCTAGTTCCGAAATTATTTTTTTGTGGTCCTCGGCACGGGTCTGGGAAAGCTTGTACGTTGCTTGTATATCAGATATCTTGATCTTAAAACCAACCACCCCTTTAACCTGTCGTAATGTTTTTGGAGACATATCTTTCAGGGAAATAGGGTTTTTTGAAGACTTTTCGTATTTGTCCACCAATCTGTACATGGACTCCATGGTTTCTTCCTCCGTTAATATGTGTAAACTGCCATACACATGCACTGCAATATAGTTCCAGGTCGGAACTTCCTCTTCCTTGTACCAAGATGATGAAACATAGGCATGGGGACCGTTAAAAATACAAAGGACCTCCGCTTTATCGGTAAAATTCTGCCATTGCGGATTGGCTCTGGCAATATGTCCCACAAGAACATCGCCCCCATCCACATCGGTTTCCAGTTCCAAAGGAATATGAGTGCCCCAAGGCTTGTTGCCCACGATATTGATTAAAATGCCAAAGCTATTTTCCTTTAAAAAGTCTTTGATCTCATCAATGTTGTGATATTGGTAATGTGGCGGAATGTACATGGAGCACTTTATTTTTTTGAACTAATGGCTAAATTAAAAATTAAAGCGTGCTTGGATAACAATTCATCCTTGAATGTTTACAGTTCGGTAATCCATTTTTTTATAAACCCTTCTTCTAAATCAATTTTGCTTCATCAATAATCAATCTGAAATCGCTTCAGAATTTAAAAAACGACAGTCATGAAAAATTTTATTTTATCAATCGTATTAATGGGAACTGCAATAATGAATGCCCAAGACCGCTATTCCAAAGGAATGGAGAAAGCATTTGAGTTGTGGGAGAACCAAAAAATGGTCGAAGCATCGAATATGTTCGAACGTATTGCCACTGCGGAGCCGGATAAATGGTTGCCTTATTATTACGTATCACAAATAAACACGCTTATCTCTTTTGGTGAAAAAGACGAGGATAAACTAAGTAAACAATTGGAAAAGGCAAAGGAGTTTTTGGATGTGGCCAAGGCCATTTCGCCAAATAACCCTGAGCTTTTGATACAAGAAGCACTTATCAATACCGCTTGGATCGCTTTTGATGGTGCAACTTACGGAATGACACTTTCTCCAAAAAATGCGCAACTATACCAACAAGCTACGGAGATTGACCCGCAAAACCCAAGGGTAATCCTTTCCAAGGCAGAATGGGATATGGGTTCCGCTCGCTATTTTGGAAAGGACATTACACCTTATTGTAAAGATGTGGAAAGGGCCTTGGAACTTTTTGCTAACTTTAAAACCGAAACACCATTTTATCCGACCTGGGGAAAAGAAAGAGCGGAGGAGGTTTTGGCAAACTGCGGCAAATAGAATACGATGAAACTTTTTATAAGGGAATTTTTTAAAGCAATATTAGTGGGGATAGCTATTTTTATAGTTTTCCTCATTATTTTCTTTGTAAAAGGTTGGGAACTCACGTACCAGGAACTATGGGTGGAGTTTTGGGAGAGCATGGTCTTCTCGGTGATCATTTATCTGTTGAATGCCGTTTCCTTTATTATTTTAATGCGTAAGTACGATAAAGAACTATTTACCAAGAAATATGTCGGCTACGGAATTTTGGGCAATATTATAGCTTCGATTATAGGGATTGTTCTTGCTCGATTTATTTTGATGGTGGTGGTTTATCAAAAAACCATTGGGCAGTTTATAGCAGGTGAGCGATCTGAGTTTTATATAAGTTCCTTTGTTGTTTCCATGATAGTGGCGCTTTTGTTCTATGCGGCGTATTACTACAAATATTACAAGGAAAGACAGGTAAAGGAACAGAAAATTATCGCGGGTTCCGCTTCTGCCCGTTTTGATGCCCTTAAAAACCAATTGGACCCACACTTTTTGTTCAATAGTTTGAACGTGCTCACGAGTTTAATAGAGGAAGACCCGCATCAGGCCCAAAACTTTACTACTTCGTTATCCAAAGTGTACCGTTATGTGCTGGAGCAGAAGAATAAAGATTTGGTTACCGTGGACGAAGAGCTAAAGTTCGCCCGGACTTATGTGAGGCTGTTAAAAATGCGTTTTGAGGACAGTATCGTTTTCGATATCCCGGATAATTGTTCCCAGCCCGAAGCTAAGATAGTACCCCTTTCACTGCAACTTTTACTGGAAAATGCCGTAAAACACAATGTAGTAACATCTTCCAGGCCATTACATATCAAGGTTTTTGAACAGCAGGGTATGTTGGTGGTGAGCAACAACCTTCAAGAAAAGCAAGTAGTGAAAAAAAGTAGCGGAGTTGGGCTTCAAAATATAAAGCAACGCTATCGCATATTAACGGATCGCGAAATGGTCATTAAAAAAACCGAAAAAGAATTTAGTGTGTTCCTACCGATGCTTACCCAAAAGTACACCGTAATGGAGACACAGGAGCATTATATTGAGGAGAAACGCTACACTAAAGCAAAAGAACGTGTCAAGGCGATTAAAGACTTCTACGGCAATGTATTTGCCTATTGTATTGTGATTCCTTTTTTATGGTGGCTCAATTCACGTACAACCGATTTTTTATGGGCCATTTTCCCGACTATTGGTTGGGGGTTTGGTGTGTTGGTGCACGGTATGGAGGCCTACGGTTATAATCCGCTTTGGGGCAAACGTTGGGAGGAGCGAAAGATCAGGGAACTTATGGAGAAAGATGATTTTTAATACCACTTCTCTAATCCGTTACCCCGGTCATACCATACTTTATCGACCCTGCCTATAGTTTTATCCACTAGAACCACAATTCATCCTAATAAAATTACAATTCGGAAATTCGCTTTTCTCTTTGTTTTCGGTTATTACGAAGTTTGACCTGTAATCAAAAATCAAAAAACGAAGAGTCATGAAAAATTTAACAGAAGACAGATACTCCAGGGCAAAGGAAAGGGTAGAGAATCTAAAAGCTTTCTTTTATAGTATGGTGTCATATTGCGTTATCATACCTTTATTGGTGTACGTTAATTATAGGACAACAGATTTTCCATGGGTTTTATTCCCTGCCGCTGGATGGGGCTTGGGCTTATTGTTTCAGTGGATGACGGCCTACGGACGAAACCCTGTTTTGGGCAAAGAATGGGAAGAGCGTAAGATTCAGGAATTTATGGGCAACAAGGAATTTTAAGAATGCGTAATTTTAAAAACAGTACCACATCAAATATGGTAACAATGGAAAATACAGATAAAGAGAACAAATATATCAGGGCAAGGGAACGCGTGGACGAACTTAAAAAGTTTTATGGCAACCTTACCTCTTATGTTCTGGTAATTTCGGGATTGGCATTGATCAATTACTTTTCCAATGGATTTGGATATATGTGGTTTTTATGGCCCGCATTTGGATGGGGAATAGGTCTTTTTTTCCATGCCATGAAGACGTTTGATCTAAACCCATTTTTTGGAAAACAATGGGAAAAGCGTAAGATCGAGGAGTTTATGAGGGAGGACGAGAATAATAATAAGTGGAAGTAATCATGGAAAACTTTAATAAAGAAAAATACAATAAAGCAAAAAAACGGGTAGAGGAAATCAAAGGTTTTTATATCCATTTTGCGATATACGTGGTGATAAACACCTTTATTTTAATAAATATCTTCATAAGAACGGATAATTTTTGGCAATGGGAACATTTTATTACCCTTATTGCCTGGGGCATTGGGTTAATGTTCCATGCATCCAAAACATTTGGAGCAAACCCTCTGCTGGGAAGAGACTGGGAGCAACGTCAAATACAAAAGTATATGGACGAGGACAAGGAGGAAATGAAAAAATATAAGTAGGAGTGATGGAGAACAAAAATATTTCTTTGGAGGCAGCCAAAAAACGGGTTAAAGAACTGAAAGGATATTATAGGCATATTATGATATTTGTTGTTGTAAATGGTATTCTGGTACTTTTAAGAACAGGGGTGCTTAATTCACTTTTGCCAGTGGCATTTCCAAAAGAGTCATATTATTACGAATGGGTAAATGCCAATATTTTGATTTGGGGGGTGATATTGCTTGTGCATACTTTGATTATTTTTAGGCATAAAATCACTTTCTTTAAAAAGTGGGAAGAGCGACAAATACAAAAATATATGGATGAGGATAAAACAAACGACTGCCAATAAATAGGATTCCCAAAAATAGTGGCCAGACCATAATCCATAAAAAAATACACAACCAATACTACATGAATGTCCTGATCATTGAAGACGAAAAACCAGCAGCAAGACGATTGTCCAGATTGCTCTTGGAACAGGAAATAGAGGTGTTTACCATGTTACATTCGGTGGAAGAATCCATCGAGTGGTTCCAAAACAACCCGCACCCCGATCTAATCTTTTTGGACATCCAATTATCGGACGGGTTATCCTTCGAAATTTTTGATGCGGTACAGGTAAAAAGCGCTATAATTTTTACCACTGCTTACGACGAATATGCGCTCCAAGCTTTCAAGTTAAATAGCATCGATTATTTGTTAAAACCAATAGACGAGGAAGAGCTGGAAAGTGCGGTTAAAAAGTATCGAAATTTTAAGCCTGAAAATCAAAAAATACCTATCGATTTTAACGATATAAAAAAGCTCTTGGTAAACCCTTTGGAACGTGAATACAAAAAACGATTTACGGCGAGAGTCGGCCAACATTTAAAGATTATAAATGCGGACGAGGTGGAATGCTTTTACAGTGAGAACAAAGGCACGTATGCAGCAACTTCGGATGGTAGAAATTATTTGTTGGACACTACTTTGGAACAACTGGAAGAGGAGTTGGAACCGCAGACTTTTTTTAGGG
>JAAEZN010000030.1:7139-30096 GCA_018222835.1 Algicola sp.
ACTTTAATGAGCACGAAATCATTGTAAGTAGGGAGCGGGTAAGGGATTTTAAGTTATGGTTGGAGTAAGTGTGTTTAATTAATTGGAATACAATTTTTTAAATTAATCAAAAAACAATTATAAGTTTTTCTTATAGTGCCTTTTTGGGCCAAATTTGATTATTTTTCGTCAATACGATTATCATCGAAAGCCGAAGGCAGGAGTTTAGGAATCAATTTAATAAAAATAGGCAAAAGTACCGCGCCGCCAGGCAACATAAAAATAGCCAAAGAGGGTATGCTCTTAAAAATATCCAACAACTGATTTTGTACTTTTTTCTTTTCTTCGGAGCTTAAATCCTTAATGGTCGATTTGGATAAAAGAGAAACCAATTCCCGACTTTCGGTAAGCTCTTTTTTTAATCTTTTGCTATTTCTTAGAATTAGTTTTGTTACATTTTTGGACATCCCATCATAGAATTGAACAGCCAAATTTTTGTTGTTCAGATAGGCTATTTTTTCCTTGTTTTCCTCGAAGAAATTTTTGACGAATTTCAGCTCGGATCCGACCTCTTTTTTTGTCTTCTTTAAGTCCTTTCCCAACCCAAAAATATAGTCGGTTTCAGTGTAGTCCAAAGTCTTATCTTCCCATATGGTCAAGCACGCCATATCCAAGAAATAATCGCGCTCGTTCTCGGTAAAATTTTGAGACAATAAATCGGCGTAATCACCATCATATTTTGCCTCATCCAAATCAACATAAGTTAGGGAAGACCCCAATAATTGAATCAATTTAGCATCCGACTCATGGGTCTCTTTGGCGTTTAGGGCGTGGTAAACAATATTAATGGTAACATACTCTAGCAGTTGGGCATGCTTCATCACATTTTTGTTGCCACGTAGGTAAACCATAAAAATAAGAATATCCACATAGAGCAAGGAGTTGGTCAAACTATTGCCGAATGCCCTGCTAAAGGTATTATCGCTCAAATAAATTCTGGAGTCGATCAATTTTTCCAGTTGGGATTCGGTTTTGGAACCGGTCAATATTTTGTTGAGGTAAGATACCCTGCTGACATTCAAAGATTGATAATACTCGAATACTTTGTCCACAAAGGCATCAAAATCGGTTTTGCCAACTTCAAAAGTATAGGTAAAATATAGTGCGGTAAGGAGATTGATCTTGGCAATTTCGTCTTCCGTTAAGGTATGCTCCACCTCAATAAAGGAAGGTATGTCCAAATGGACACCATAGACGAACCCATTTGTCTTTAGTTCCCGGTACATGCTGGCAAAGTCTTCGAATTGAGAAGACTCTTGGTTTACAAGGTGACCAAACTTATTGATCCATCCAGATGCAGAGGGGTTCATTTTTTTGATTTAAAAAAGTCAAAGTAAAACATTTTCTCTGACTTTGCTCTATGTTGATCGATTACCTGAATAAGATTTGTTAAGAAAATTTTAACACTTAAAAACCAAACCCCCTCGAACAAGGTTCCGTAGGTAGGGTTGAACGAATCATAAAAAAATAATGATATGAAAAAGACAACTCAATACTTACTAGGACTTGGAGCCTTGGTAATAACGGCTACCGTGTTGGTTTCTGCCGACCACATAGATGCGCCATCTACGGCTGGAACCACTGCGGATATCGCCGATTTTTATGCTTTTGAACCAACTGAAGGCTCTAGCAATACCGTATTTGTAGTCGATTTACAATCCGATGTACTGCCAGACTTGGCTTATGGGACTTTTGATGAGAATGTGCTTACCGAAATTAATATTGATTTAGATGGTGACTTAGTGGAGGATCAAGTAATACAAGCTATTCCAAGAGATGGTAGAATGTATTTTTTTGGACCAATAACACCCTCCCAAACAGGATTGAGTAGTATGGTATATGCAGATGCTGCCTTAGGGGATGTAGAGATTTCTGGTACAACAGCCATTGTAGAAACCACATCGGATGGGGTGTCCTTATTTGCTGGGCCTCGACAAGACCCTTTCTTTTTTGACTTTTTTCAGTTCAATGCTGTAATTTCTCCAGATTTGAATTCAGCACCTGGCGGGTTTTTACCACCAGACGAAGCGGTAGATACTTTCTATGGGGCCAATACTCTCTCCATTGTGCTTGAAATTCCCAATAGCATGATCGGTACACCAACAGCAACCAATGCCTTGGGACTAACAGTTTATAAGACTTGGGTGACAACAAATAGAAAACAATAAGAATTTAAAAAAATTGAATTATGAAACTAAGACAATCAATACATATAACGGTTATTACATTAGGTTTTGCACTATTTGTTGGCTGTAGTAACGACGATAACGGAACTTACATGGATGACAACATGAAAATGGATGATATGATGGGAATTGACTTTACAGGGAACTACACGCAAGTAGATCATATAGGACGTCCCGGCATCAATACAACTTTAAGTGTAGATACAGAAGGGGAAGCCAGTATTAAAGATGCCCATAATACCACAATTCCTTCAGAAATGAGTTCAGCATTCCAAATGGGTTTTCAAGCGAGATTGGAGCAATACCACGATGTATATGCCCTTAAACTTGGATTGGATCCTGCTGATGTGGATTATGAAAACAACATTTTGGGCCTGGACGCCGCAACACTGACTACAGTTTTAGCAGCGGATGTTTTAGAGGTTGCACCAGATTTGCCCACAACATACTTTAATCCAGGTACCGATTTGGATAATGATGGAAACGTTCTGGTTCCCGATGGAGACGAAGTAGCACTTACGGGAAGGCACCCTAACGATGACATTATCGATGTATCATTGATCTTGTTCTTTGGCGGCATGGAAGGTAATCGATTTAGCGGGCAGGATTTGAATGATGATGGAATGCCCGATTTGCCAAGATTGACTTCTGATGGTGTTGGGCTTACAGCCAATATCTCAACTACATTTCCCTATTTGGGAGCACCCGAGTAATTGCTATGAAAGGGAATAGGGGGGAGGAGAACCCTTCCTTCCCCTTTTTTTAATCAAAAACAACAACAAGATGAAAACAATTGTACCATACTTAATTCTATCCATATCTATATTGGTTTTGGTCTCATGTCAAGAGGAATTGACCGAGTTCAAGACAAACAAGAAGGATTACGACCAATTTTTAGCTTCAGAACCTGTAAAGACCACTTCAAAGTACTTTGAACTTTGGGATGAAAAAATTAAACCCGATAGCATCCAACTGCTCAGTTTGGGTAATGTTGCTGCCGAATACAACCGTTTTTTTGCGGCAACAGGAGATATTAAATACCTAAAAGATGCTGAAAAGTCACTTAAAAAAGCTGTAGAAACCGCTGCAATTGGAAAATCTGGATATCTAAGGGCGTTGGCCAGAAATTATATTTCCCAGCATAGATTTAAGGAAGCTTTGGTCTTGGCGGAGCAAGCAAGGGAGCTAGGGAGCGGGACAAAAGAGTCTCAAAACCTACTCTTTGATCTACATATGGAATTGGGTAACTTTAATTTGGCAAACCAATATTTGGATAGTATAAAGAATATGTCCGATTTTGGTTATCTTATTCGACTTGCAAAATGGAACGATCATAAAGGAGATCTTGGTAAAGCTATCAAATTCATGGAGATGGCCACGCAGAAGGCTGAATCATCAAAAAATAGGAACCTGCTATTATGGTCTTATACCAATTTGGCCGATTTTTACGGACATGCGGAGCGTATAGAAGAATCTTATCAGTTGTATTTAAAAGCATTGCAAATAGATCCACAAAACGCTTATGCCAAAAAAGGTATTGCATGGATAGTGTATTCCCACGAGAGAAACGGAAGTGAGGCACTTCGAATTGTTGATTCAATAATACAAAAGAACAAATCACCTGAATACTACCTCTTAAAGGCTGAGCTCGCTTCTTTTATAAATAACGATTTACTACGTGTTCAAGCTTTGGATAATTACTATAAGATCATCAAAAGCACTAAGGCCTATGGAGACATGTACAACGCTTATAATGTAGATTTCTTAATAAGTATGAATGTTGAACAGAAAGCATTGGAGGTAGCAAGAACAGAAGTAAGAAATAGGCCGACTCCTGAAACATATGCCCTATTTGCTTATAGTTTGCTTCATTTGGACGAGAAGGAAAAAGCTATGCAGGTTATTGAGAAGTATGTAGTAGGAGCTACCTATGAGCCTGCTATTTTACAACAAGCTGCCGAAATATATAAGGCCAATGGAGAACACGAAAAAGTTAAAAAGTTGAAAGAGGAGTTATTGGGGGCTGCTTACGAACTTGGCCCTGTTAAAGAGGCACAAATAGCAAGCCTGTAGTTCCCTTATACAAAGCAAGGTTAGTGACCCTAGTTGGTCTAGGCTTGGTTGTTGTTTTAGGTACGTCATGGTTTTTATACCATGGCGTTTTTTTATTGGTCAGAATTAACTATTTCGGTTTCTTCCTTTTCATCCTTTAGTATTTCTATACCCTTTTGAATCACCAAATTGGTCGGGATAGTTATACGTTTGCCATCATCAGTACGCATAAAAAGATAAAAGCCACTTATATCCTCCACTTTACCGGTCCAATCAAAATCCTTGTCCATTACACGAATTCTATCTCCTAAACGCAAAGGGTGGCTAAAAAATAGGATTACGCTGGCGGTTAAATTGGAAAGTATGGACCATTGGGCCACAAAACCTACCCCCAGTATTGCCAATACCGATGAGAGAAAAAGCGAAATATCTTCGAGGTTGACCCCCCAGATAAGTGACAATCCAACAAAGGCCAAAACAAAGAACAAAAGATTGTTAAGATAGAAAATCACCTTTCTACTGTTCATGTCGATGGAACTGGAACGCCCAAATCGCCTAATGGCGTTTTTGTTCAAATAATGGAGCGAAAACACAACAACAAGCAGGATTATGGTGAATAAAATCTCGGTTTTAAAAGACACTGTATCAATCATGATGGTACTTTGCAAATTTGAATTAACTTAAGAATCTAAACTACGAATAAACCTTTTCATTTTAATGCCATGAAAACAGATTTTGAAGAAAATTCATGGGTAATAAATTACTCACCGGACAATTACTATAATCGAAAATTCTCGATAACAGAGGATTTATTGTTATCCAAAGGAGATAAATCAATAACATGGGTAAATACCTACGGTTTGGAATACATGGATGAGTTTCGCCAAATGGTAAACGGGAACAATCTCGATGATTTTTTGTTGCGTCTTTTGTTGAACCAGAAAATGGGAAACAAGGTGATTGAACTGGAAAATCAGTTGTTTATAGCGGCAAGAATCCTAAAAACCGAACACTATAGCATGGAATCCGAACAAATGTACTTTGTGGTATCCAAAGATTTTGTCTGGTGCATACAGGAAAAATGGGGCGACCATTTTGATTGGATTAGACAACGGATATTCGAAAACAAGGGTATTATCCGTAAAAAGCGTGCAGATTATCTGTTGTTCTTTATTTTGGAGACCTTGATAACCAACTACAAGGAAAAGTACGAAGAGACCATAATGATAGAGAATTCGTTGGATACCATGGTGAAAAGAGAACCAACACCGGAATTTATGTTCGAAGTGGAACAAAAAAAAGCAGTTATCCACGATTTTAAAAAAGCCTCCCACGGGCTTAGGGATATTATTATAAAACTGGAGAGGGTAGAGGTAAAGGGATTTCAGACCAAATACTTCACAGAGCTTCGAGAACAGATCAGTGGGTTGATTATGGATATAGATTCCGATATCATGGAATTGGAAAGTCAGATCAATCTATTTTTTAGTGTACAGGGCCACCGCTTGAACGAGGTAATGAAGACCCTGACCATTTTTTCTGTGATTTTTATTCCACTTACTTTTTTAGCGGGTATCTACGGTATGAATTTTGAAAACATACCCGAGCTGCGCTCGCCCAACGGCTACTTTATTCTTCTTGGGGTCATGTTGGTTATTACCGTGGTCTCCATCATTATTTTTAAGCGAAAGAAATGGTTTTAGTCCTATAGTTGACCTCATGGCATGTTTATAATATTGGGTATGATATTCTACTTTTTTATTCAATGATAAACATCATATTCTTGCAGATTGTCGCATACTAGTTTTGCTTCATCAATTTAAATTAACACACGATGAAAAAAAGAATACTAGTAGCTGTAATCGCTTTATTGGGGTTGAGCAATTTGGCCGTTGCCCAAGATGCTCCCGCAGACGATAGTGGTAAATGGCAGTTTAGGTTAAGAGGTATTGTGGTAACTCCAGATGAAAGTGCAGATATTGAAGCAATAGGAGGGGATGTTGACATCTCGACCGCTGTTGTCCCAGAATTTGACATTACCTATTTCTTTGATGACAATTGGTCCTTGGAGCTTATTTTGGGAACCACCAAGCACGATGTGGAAGCTATTGGCACAGCTGCAGGCGATATAGATTTGGGACATGTATGGTTATTGCCCCCTACACTTACCGCGCAATACCATTTTACGGGAGGTGATCTTGTTCCCTATATTGGAGCAGGTCCAAATTTAACCTTGTTCTATGGCGTGGATGAAGGCCCGGTAGCCGATGATGTGGATTATGATACTGCGGTTGGTTTTGCCCTACAAGGAGGATTCGATTTTATGCTAAACGATAAATGGTTCTTGAACTTTGATGTTAAAAAGCTATTCTTGAATACTACCGCCACAGTAAATGCAACCACTGCTTTGGGAGCTACGGTTGAAGCTGATGTGGACATTAACCCATGGATTTTTGGAGTGGGTGTAGGTATTAAACTTTAATATTCGATTGTTTTTTTAGGTAATCTAAGTAGGAAGGTGGTTTTGGTTTATCCAGGCCACCTTTTTTATGCTCCCACGGCCCCTAACGTATATAATTGTTCCAATGTAGGGGTTTCACTGCCTCCTTCTGGTTCTAAAGTTATTCCAAACGCCTCCGATTCGTTGGTATTTTCAAGAGCAAAAAGTTTGCTGTCTTGGGACCTAAATTCATCTAATAAACCTATACTTGTTGGGGTAAGAGGATCCAGTTTCAAAGACCAAACCTGATAAGTAAACCCGGTAGGGGGCTCAGGAAGCCCTTGTGCATCTATAATTACTTTTTGTTCTTCTTTGTTCCAATAAACCTTCGCGTAAGAAGTTGGAGCTATCGTTTGTCCACCAAGCGCAATTACGGTTACATTCTTATCCCGAATCTGTTGCAGCATATTCTCCTTTATATTTATCCTGTCTTGGGTGTCTGATAAAGTATCTTCTATACTTTGTTTTTCTTGATTGGTCAACTCGATTTCGGATTTGAGTTTGGCGTTTTCCGTGTACATCCAAAACAATCCAATGGCAAGTATAACTGAGGCCGCCCAACCTAAATAATTGCCCAAAGGCACCTTCTTGTTCACAGATCTATCAGGAGCAAATGGAATTACATTCGATATTTCTGCTCTTATTTTTTGAAAACCATCTTTTGGTATGTCTGGAGAAGCGGCTTTGGTAATTTCAAGAATGGTTTTTTCTATTTCTTCAATTTCTTTTCTTATTTCAGGATATTGAATGGCATAATGCTGTACCTCAAGATTTTCTTCAGGAGATAGTTCTCCGGCAACGTAAAGTTCCAGAGTACCGGACGCTATATATTCTTTTACATCTATGCTCATGCCATATTTTTTCTAATTTTGGAAATACAGCTTCTAATTCTTGTTTTTACTGTGCCGACAGGGGTGTCGAGTTCCTTGGCGGCTTCCTTTTGGGTATATCCTTTAAAATAAAGTAAATCTATAAGTAGTATGCATTTTTCCTTTAGGCCTTTTAATAAAGTTTGAAGGCCTATGGTGTCCATTTTACTATTTAAATCTTCACTGTTTTCAAATATATCTACGAGGGAATGAACAGGAAGGTTCTTTTTTTGGTTCTTATAGGTTTTTGAACGCACTTCGTCGATTGCAGCATTTCGGGCTATATTCAATATCCAAGTAAAAAATCTTCCCTTAGAAGGGTCGTATTGATCGGATTTTTCCCAAATCTTCACAAATACATCTTGGCAGATTTCTTGTGAACGTTCAGAATCTTTTACGATTACATTGATGGCACCACAAATGTTTTCAGCATACATGTTGTATAGGGTTTCAAAAGCTCCTATATCTTTTTTCTGAAATTTCTCTATGTGGTTGTCCAAGTTCATTGGCGTTAGGGTTAAATATAAAAAAAGAGTAGCACGTTGCAGCTCTTTTTAATCTATTTTTATTTCCAATGCAACAATACCGATGTGTTGATAAAATAAAAAAAGCTGCCCTAAAGGGCAGCTTTTTTATATGTCTTGTTTTAAGAGGGCTATTGGATAATACCTGTACAAGCTATTCTGGCACCTGCAGCTCCAGAAGGTTGAGAGGTAAAATCATCCACCCCTTGGTGAACAATTACGGCTTTTCCCAAGATATCTTTGTTCTCGTCACCACAACCTATGCACCATTCGTCCGTTGAGAATTCAACAGTAGCGTTACCATCCGCATCGGCCATAAAATTACCTATATCACCTTTATGGTATCCCTCTTCGGCGCCCCATTTTCCATGAGGTTGGAAAGTTGGGTTCCAATGTCCTCCAGTAGATGTTCCATCGTCCGAAGAGCAATCAGCTTTCTCGTGAAGGTGAATGGCATGCTCCCCTTCATCAAGTCCGGTAAAGGTTGCCCTCATAACTACATTGCCCTCGTTTTCGGTAAAAATAACTTCACCATTTACATTGCTGCCGCTTTTGGGCTCCATTGAAAAAGTAATCACTTTGGACTTCATGGTTTCGGCCACTTGCTCAATAGTTTCCTCTACTTCTTCTGTAGTTTCTTCGGCTTCTTTTTTTGCTTGTTTACAACTAAATGCTGTTATAAATAATAGCGCCAAGGCTGTTATTTGAAACTTCTTCATTAAAATAATTTTTAAAAATGAGCTCATAAGTTAGGTAATATATGCGTCCAAGTCAAGTTATAGGTACTTGTACCGCTAAGGTTTTTTTTGTTTGAACAGCCCTCTTAAATCTGGATTGTAGAATACCGCGAACTGTAAACGATTGTAAACGGCATTTTCAAATTGGTTTCTCAAATACCCTATTTGGATGCTACTGTTGTCTGTAACATTAACACCAATAGCACCATACAAACGATTTTGTCCAAACAGGTCATCTTGTAGGTTGATGAATAGTTCGTCATAAAAGTTTAGGAAAAAAGTGTCTGTAAGCGGCAAGGTCATTTGAATACGATAACGCGCACGATGTTGTGTTTCCGTATTGTCTCCAAAATCCAAAAATCGCTGTTCCAAGCGGTAACGGTGTTCAAACATGAACTCCCAAACTTTGTTTTTAAGAATAAACTGCTCAAAAATTCGATGTTCTTTGGAGTTGATTTCGCCTTCGAATTCGAAAAAGGAGCTATCGGTATCGATAAAGGCGTAACCGGCCGTTGCTATGGCATTAGGGTTAATGTGATAGTTGAGCCCGGTCCTGAGCAACATTTGGTTAAAGTTACTTGTGGTTTCATAAAACCTAAACTGTGCCTCGGTATGTATGCTAAATCGTTCTGACACCTTGTTGGTGCCAAAATACATAAACCAAGACCCTGTTTTGTCCTCACCGGCTTGTTGGGCATTTACGTTAATCAATCCAAGTATAAAAAATAGGGCTGCTAATTTTTTGATCATTTATTCTCTTCTTTTATTGGTGTACTTTTTTCTTCTTTTAAGTATTCGTCTAAAAACTCTAAAATTTTACTGTATGCGGTGATTTGATTTTCCTTTTTAACGAAGCCATGCCCTTCATCCTCAAAGAGTACATATTCTACAGGCACACCATTTTTACGAACTCCTGCTACTATTTCGTCCGACTCTGCTTGCAAGACCCTTGGATCTTGTGCACCTTGAAGTACAATAAGTGGCTTGGTAACTTTGTCCGTATGGAAAAGTGGCGAAATCTGTTTTAGGCGAACAGAATCTGCACTATATGGGTCTCCAAGCTCTTTGTAGAGTGCATCTTTAAAGGATTCCCACCATGGCGGAATACTTTTTAGGGTTCTCATCCAATTGGTAACCCCAAAAAGGTTTACACCTACATCAAATTCTTCTGGAGTATAGGTCAAGGCGGCCATGGTCATGTAACCACCGTAAGAACCACCTATGATTCCGATTTTCTCACTATCTATTTCGGGCTGTTGCGCCAACCAATTTTTCCCTTCGACACAATCTTTAAGATCTTTATCCCCATGGTTAAGGTCGTCCATTTGATAGAAGGTTTTTCCGTACCCGCTGCTTCCTCGGTTGTTCACCGCTAAAATAGCATAACCATGGTTCACCAAATATTGGATAAAAGAGCTAAAGTTTTGACGTGATTGTCCACCAGGACCTCCATGTACCCAAACTAATGCGGGAACTGGGTTTTCAGCGCTTGCTTGGTGCGGGGTGTAATAAATGGCAGGGATTTCCAAACCATCAAAGGATTTGTAGCGTACCACTTCTGCTTTTACCAAGTCTTGGGCTTGAACTTCGGGATTTAGCACATCGGTCAACTTTTTCTGTTCCTTGGTATCCAAACTGTAAACATAAAGATTGGATGGGGTGTGGGAACCGCCAGCATAAAAACGCATCATGGTTTCATCGTCCGAAAAACTGACACTGGTAATTGCCATATTTTCAACTGATGGCAAATCTATATTTTTTCCTGAGGCAACCTCCATTACTTCAATAGCGTTTTTGGCATCCTCGTTAATATAGGTTACTTGGTAGGTGCCATTTTGGGTAAAATAGCTCCCAGAAATATCCCAGTTGCGCTGAATGGACTTTTCGTAAGATTCATCGGCTAAATTGTACTTCATTAAATAAGAAAATTCACTGCCATCGTCGGTGGTGTAATAGAACGCCGAACCATCGGGGGCAAAATCTTGAGAAGAGTTACCGCTTTGGTTTTTATTGATTTTCTTTAATTCTTCTGACTCAAGATTGATGAGGTACAAGTCGCTATCGTTCGTGTTGATTGATTTGCTCAACGCCAAGTGTTTTTCGTCGGGAGAAATTACACCTACGTTATATCCATCATTGTTTTGATAAACCAATTCCGAAGTCAACGATGTTAAATCCATTTTATACAGGTCCATAAACCGGCTGTCCCGTTTGTTGGAGCCATAAAAGAAGGCGTTTTTGTCCTCGGACCATTGATAAAAAAGAGATCTTGCTCCTTCTTCTGGTGTTAGGTCTTTAAAGTTGCCATCAGTGTCCCTTACAAAAATGTGATAGATTTCGTCCCCGTTATTGTCCATTCGGAACAACATTCTTTCATCTTTAGGAAAATAGGAGATGGCAAATACGGAAGAACTATCGGATTGTGTTACGGGCATCATATCCCCGCCGGCAACTGGAATGGTGTACATGTTATAGATACCCGAACGGTTACTGGAAACCAATAATTTGGATTTATCCGGTGAAAAGCTTCCTCCAGCAATTGCTTCGTTGTCCATCATCTGGGAGATGGTGTACGTCTTCATTGTGTCGGCAATGGAAGGTTCTTTTTTCTCTTCTTTGCAGGCCCAGATACTGGTGATCAGGGCCAAGGCCAATAATTTTTTCATTGGTTTTTAATTAAGATTAAAGCTTTGTGTTTCTTTAAAGGGGGAAAGATCCAATGATTCAATGGAAGATTTGTAGGTTTTCCATTCTTCATTAAAGAACGTATTGGTCTTGTCCAATGTCGTTTTTAGTTCTTGTTCCGCAAACTCGACCAACCTTTTTTCGGTTGTGGTGATTCCGGATTTTCTTGTGCCAACATAGTACGATGCATTCCCTAATCTAGACATAACCGTGGGTTTCGGACTACGTACAATACCTTGGCGTTTATCGTCCTTACCTAGGTAAAGGGCAACAACGGAATCTATTTGCTTAACGATTTCTTCGGAAGCCTTGATTTGGTCTTTGAATTTTTCTTTGTCCATTTCCTTAAGCTCTTTTTTAAACTTGTTGGCCAAATCTTTGCTTTCCACCAATTGTTTTACTGCGTCCGCTGCTGTTTGAGAAAAGCTTTCGAGCTTTTTGCCCATCTCATAGACTTGGTTTATGGAAGCCATATCAACATCTAGCCTAGGATCGGTCTTCACGGTTATCGAGGTTGAATCGGTTGCATCGCCATAGATTACTTTTACTTTGTAAGTGCCAGGTTTTACATCGACTCCACCGCGTTCTCTAGTATTTTTTCGTATAGTTCTGGAGGGTCTATCCGGGCCTTTTTCATCCAAACTCCAATAAACCCTATGGAAACCTGCTTTTTCGGGTGTTTTGTATTTTAGGGTTCGAATGAGCCTGTCCCCATCATAAAATTCAAAGAAAATAGAATCTTTTGTTTTCTCTTTTGATTCGTTGTCTGTTGTTGCTTCTTTTTTGTCCTCTTCTTCCTTGTTGTCTTCCTCTTTGTCTTTAACCATTTTGCTTCCCTCTTTTAAATAATAGGTAATCATGGCTCCAGACCTACGATTTTCTGCATTGTAGAGTGCATCCGCTCCAAAACGACTGCCCGTAGGCTGTTGGTAGGCGGCCAAATAGGCATCCGGACTTTCAAATAGCTTTATTTCTTTTTGTAGGATGGTGGTGTTTCCGGCCAATTCTCTCAACGGTCGAATATCGTCCAATACCCATGCTGCCCTACCAAAGGTTCCGATGATCAAATCATTTTCTCTTGGGTGTATGGCCAAATCCTTAGTGGAAACTGTTGGGAAACCTTTGTCCCACTTTTTCCAGTTGTTACCTGCATTCAGCGAAATATAAAGCCCGTCATCTGTACCCAAGAAGATCAGGTTAGGATTTTCAGGGTCTTCGATTATGGACAAAGCATAGCTTTCCACATCTTTTTCGTCAACTATCCGTGTCCATGTTTTTCCGTAGTCTTTGGTTCTGTAGGCATAAGGGGTGTAGTTGAATCTTCTATAATCGTTGGCTATTAATAGCGCCTCGCCCTTTTTGTTTTGCGATGCTTTTATCTGTGGAATCCAACTGCCTGCCGGTAGTCCCTTAATATTTTTGGTGACATCCACCCAGGTTTCACCTCCATTCAAGGTATAATGTACACGGCCATCGTCCGTACCTGTCCAAAGCATATTGCGTTCTACAGGAGATGGTTCTATTACAAGAATTGTACAATGGTTTTCCGCACCGGTGGCATCCATGGTCAATCCCCCACTATCACTTTGCTTTTGTTTTTCCTTGTCGTTGGTGGTTAGGTCGGGGGAAATAATTTCCCAAGTCAATCCTTTATCAGTGGATTTGTGTACAAACTGGCTTCCAAAATAAATTGTACCGTTATCAAAAGGATCTTGGCCAATGGCAGCGTTCCAGTTAAAACGAAGCATGGTATCCGCATCTGGTGGGGTAGGGCGCACAATATAGTTATTGCCGGTCTTCCAATCGTATCGGCTCACAAACCCTTGTTGGCTCATGGTGTAACCAAATTGGCTGTTATCTTTGTCCGGAATTACATCAAATCCATCACCAAAGGAAATTTCTTGCCAGTAACTGTTTCTAATGCCTTGGTCTTTTAATACGTAGGCGGGCCCTCTCCAAGAACCATTGTCTTGCATTCCACCATAAACGTTGTATGGATATTCGTTGTCTGTGCTGATGTGATAGAATTGGGCTACAGGAAGATTGCCTATAAACCGCCAAGATTCTCCACCGTTTTTGGTGATGTTCAATCCACCATCGTTTCCATCCAACATAAACTGACCGTTTTCTGGATGGATCCACCAAGCATGATGATCGGGGTGAACACCGTTGGCAACTCCATATGCGGGCATTAATTGTTTAAAGTTTTTACCGCCATCCTCTGAAACATTTATGTAAGTAAAAACAGAATACACCCTATTCTCATTTTGTGGGTCAACATAAATCTCGGAATAGTAAAAAGGACGATCACCTATATCGCTCTTATCATTGATCTTGGTCCATTTAAAGCCTCCGTCTGTTGACTTGTACAATGCATTTTTCTTGGCTTCTACCAAAGCGTAGATAATGTTGGGCTTATTTCTGGCGATAGCGACACCTATTCTTCCTAAATTACCTTTGGGCAGTCCGTCTTCAGAAGTTATTTTTTTCCAAGTTTCACCTCCATCGTGTGTAATGTGCAGTCCACTGCCTTCGCCTCCGGAGTTAAAGAACCATGGGTCTCTTTTATGTTCCCACATGGCCGCGATAATTTTATTGGGATTGGTAGGGTCCATTACCATATCGGCAACACCGGTCTTATTGTTAACGAACAAGACTTTATTCCAAGTTTTTCCGCCATCGGTTGTTTTAAAAACACCGCGTTCTGGATGTTCTCCCCAAGGAGAACCTATAGCGCCAACATAAACAATATCTGGATCGGTAGGATCTATGATTACCCTATGTATGTGCCTTGTTTTTTCCAGTCCCATGGATTTCCAAGACTTTCCACCATCAAGGGATTTATAAATACCATACCCTCCATTTAAACTGTTTCGCGGATTGCCCTCACCGGTACCTACCCAGATTACGGACGGATTGGATTGTTGTATGGCAACGGCACCAATCGATGCGGTTACTTGATCGTCAAAAATGGGCTCCCATTTGATACCGCCAGATGTTGATTTCCATAAACCGCCCGAAGCCGTACCCACGTACATAACTTCTGGATTGTCATGAACCACATCGATGGCTGTTACACGTCCGCTCATTCCAGCTGGACCAATATTCCTCGGTTTCATGTCCTGAACAAGGTCCATGTTAAATTCTTGTGCCGAAATACCTACGGTAAGTAGCAATGCAAAAAATGCAGTAAACTTTTTCATTGGTGTTGTCTGATGTTTGAGTTTAGTTACGACCCTGTCCAAACCATTCCAAAAACAGGGAAAGGTTCTTTTTTGGTCGCCTAAAGATACCAAAAAGCCTCCCCGGATTTCTTAAAGGGATGTTAATGAAAGTTTCGTTTTATCAATCTCAATTGGTTGATAAAAAACAAAAATAGTCAATCGATTTTTGTCGCAATTGCTTGTAATAAGCCCGAAGAAGTCCGTATTGGTGTGAATTGATTTTTGTGATTCTCCTGATTTTTGTTGACTTTTAACAAAATCCGTTTTTTTGAAGGAAACGAAGCCAAGTTGGTTCTACTTATTATTGTTGATTCTCTCGGGGGAGGCCATTTTTATTCTTCCCTTTGTGTTACCACGTGTTTTTCGCCCTACTGTATTGGATGTTTTGGAGTTGGACAATGTACAACTAGGGCTTTGTTTTTCCATTTATGGCCTAGTAGCAATGGTCTCCTATATTTTCGGAGGGCCATTGGCCGATAAGTACCAACCTAGGAAGCTGATAGCTATTGCTTTATGGATGACTGCTGTAGGAGGGTTCCTGTATGCTCAATACCCTTCTTTATGGTTGCTACAAGTTTTATATGGATGGTGGGGCTTTACTACAATTTTTTTATTCTGGGCGCCTATGATCAAAGCCACAAGAATTTGGGGCGGGCAAAACTCCCAAGGCAAGGCGTTTGGGTTTTTGGATGGGGGACGTGGACTTACTGGAGCTTTGTTCAGCCTATTGGGGGTTCTTATTTTTTCCTTTTTTTTAACCGAATCACCAGATATTGCCGATCTTCAGGATAGAAAAGATGCATTTACCTATGTGATTTACACCTCTTCGACGATTATTATTTTGGTGGGAATTCTGGTCTGGTTTTTTATGAAGTCCGATGAAATTAACGAAAAAGTGGTGCTGGACCGTATTTCTTGGAAAGACATCAAACAGGTTTTAAAGCTTCATTCGGTTTGGTTATTAATGATTATCATCCTTTGCGGGTATGTGGCTTATAAAGTTACGGATATCATCTCGCAATATGCAGAAGAGGTTATGTTGTACAACCAAGTAGATGCCGCAAAAGTGGGAACTTTGTTGCAGTTTCTTCGACCTACCATTGGTATTATTTTTGGACTGATTGCAGATCGACTAAAGATCACATGGCTTCTGGTAGTGAGTTTTGGTCTTACCTTGATCGGTGGGCTAATTTTCGCAAGTGGTATTATTGCGCCGACCACAACTATTTTGTTCTTTATGTCAGTTGTAGTAATTGCAGCAGGAGTTTATGCTACGCGAGCATTATATTTTGGGGTAATGCATGTTGGAAAAATACCGTTGACCTTGACCGGAACAGCAGTAGGACTAATTTCATTGATCGGTTACACACCGGATGTTTTTGCAGGCCCGGCCTACGGGATGCTTTTGGATGCGCATCCTGGAAAGGAGATAGGGCATCAAAATGTGTTCTGGATGTTGAGTGCTTTTGCTTTTGTAGGAGGAGTGGCAGCATTTATTTACCGTAAAAAATATGGAAGGTGATTATATCAGCTTCTATATTTAATATTTTGTGCCGATAGTGATACAATTTCCTTGATTCTTTTTTGACGGGTCTCTTCACGTTTGGCTTGTTTTAACCAATACAGGTACCCCTTTTGTTGGCTTTTGGTGAAATTTTTAAAATTTTCAAATGCAATTTGGTCCTTGTTAAAAGTCTTTTGCAAGTCTTCTGGAATTACACCATTTTCCACTTCGTCCAACTCGGTCCATGATCCGTTCGCTTTTGCCACCTTAATAGCTTCGCTGCCACTCACGTGCATTAAGCCACCGGCCTCTAATTCTTCAATATAATTTTTGTTTACTTTACTCCAGGTACTTTTGGGTTTTCTGGGACAAAAGTATTGTCTGCGCCTGCCATTCCCCAAGCTTTTTACTGTGCTATCTATCCACCCAAAACAAAGGGCGACTTTAACGGCCTCCTCCCATCTCATACTCTCTTTATGGTGCTCTACTGTATAAAAAATTAGATGTACACCTGTGTGTGTTTTATGGTTTTCTTGTAGCCATTCGCGCCATTCTTTGTCATTTTTAAAATAGAGTTCGGGATACTTGTTCAAATCAAATTTTCTTGGATTCTATGTAGAAGTTTTTATCAATGGTCACTTCGGTGCCATTCAGTGGCTCGGTTTTCCACTCTGCAGACGGGAACAGCCATTTTTCAGACCCATCCACAAAAGCTCTGACAGGCATATCAAAATCATCCACAATGTCCACATATCGGTATGTAATGGTACCATCATCAATTTTATATTCCAATTCCGGAATCATGGTTGAACGCAGATATTGATTAAAAAAGGTGGATAGATCTTTTTCGGTTTTTTTGCTTAGATAATTCTCGATTTGGGCCGTTGTCACTGTTTGATGATAAAAATCCTTATTGATTCCGCGCAATATTTGGCGCCATTTTGCATCGTCCTCTACTAATTGGCGAAGGGTGTGCAGAATGTTGGCCCCTTTATAGTACATATCCCCTGAACCTTCTTTGTTGACATTGTAAGGTCCAATAATGGGTCGGTCGTTTTTAATATTGGCCCGCGTTCCAATCACGTATTCGGCAGAAGCTTTCTTTCCAAAATGATAGTCGAGGTAAAGATTTTCCGAGTAAGCGGTAAATCCTTCGTGGATCCACATATCCGCAATATCCTTGTAGGTAATATTATTGGCAAACCATTCATGGCCGGCTTCGTGAATTATAATAAAATCGAAATGCAAACCCCAACCTGTGTTGGATAAATCACGCCCCAAATAACCATTTTGGTACTTGTTGCCGTAGGTAACGGAGCTTTGGTGCTCCATTCCCAAATAGGGGACCTCTACCAATTTAAAGCCATCCTCGTAAAAGGGGTAGGGGCCAAACCAATATTCAAAGGCCTTGAGCATCATTGGGGTTTGAATAAACTGTTTTTTAGCTTTATCCAAGTTTTCGGGCAATACATAGTAATCCAATTGTAATGGTCCGTTTTCTCCCTCGTATGTTTCTTCAAAATGGGTATAGTTGCCAATATTGACATTGACACCGTAATTATTGATAGGATTTTTAACGACCCAATTATATGTCTTAAAATCGCCTTTCTCAACCACACTTTCCAGTTGTCCGTTGGACACATCAACTAGGTTTTTGGGAACAGTTGCACTAATGCGCATACTGTCCACCTCATCGTACATATGATCTTTATTTGGCCACCAAACACTGGCACCCAGACCTTGGCAGGAAGTTGCCACAAAGGGATTTCCATTTTTGTCTTGTTTCCAAGAAAAGCCTCCATCCCAAGGAGCTCGCACAGCCTCCTTTGGATGTCCGGAATACGTAATCTTAATTTGATTGAACTCTCCGGGTACCTGTTTTTTCTTTAGTTTGATGAAATGGGCGTTTCCTTCCGAAGTAAATTTGAGTTTTTTACCATCTTGTGTGATCGATTCGATTTTCAAAGGTTCTTGAAGATCAATTTGAAGGGTTTTTGCTGGTTTTAAAACTTTATATCGCACAATATTGTACCCCGAAATAAATTTTTTGGAAGGTTCCACTTTAACATTGAGGTCGTAGTGGTTCAAATCCCACCATTCCCTTTCTGGGGTAATACTCCCTCTTAGGGTATCCTGTCTTGTAAATTCTTGCGCGGATGAAATACTCAACCCTAAAAAGAAAACGATAAAAAAGATTTGTTTCATGATCAATGCTGGATAAAGTTTAAAGGCCATGTTTATGATTATGGTATTCTGTGAAAAATCAATAATCGAATTTACCGAAATACCTTATTTGGGAAAACTACCGGGCTTTCGTGCCCATCTTTGCCAACGGCGGCCACCCCGAAAAAGTAATTGTCTAATACGATACCTTGCAAAGTGTGTTCGCCAACATCGCCAACATACCTATAATTGTCCCAGGTAGGAGAGGTGGTATCCCTCCAATAAATTTTGTAGCCTTTGGCCCCATCAACCTTACTCCATCTAAGTTTGGCACTAGGTTCTACAATGCCACCTATTTCAACAGTTTCGGGAGACGGTGGCCCCCAAGCTATGGAAGCTAGGTTTATGGCATTTACAGCAGTTAACTTTTTAGCGTATTCAAAATTCACATGCTCCAGTACATCACCATAGGCAATGCCATTCTCCGTTCTGATATCTTGGTGCTGTTGGGTATAATTTTCATGGGCTTCCATTATGCGAATACCTGCATAGCCGGCATCGTTGAACGGTCTGTGGTGCCCTCCTCTGCCAAAACGATCTAAACGATAGATCATCATAGGGTTCATTTCCGGCATATACGTTTTGGTAGTCTTATACACATATCTGGCCAACTGACGTGAGATTCCATCTACCTCTCCGCCATAAAAGCGACGAGCCCTTCGTTCCTCTTCCGTTTCGGTGGGGGGTACGGGCTCCGAGAATATTCGGAAATCCCTGTTGCTCACCACACCGTCAACCCCGGTAATGTTTCCGATCATGTCATTGTTTAGAATTCCAACTATATCCCATCCTTTTTCCTTGGCATGGGCGGCTAGGCCTTTTCCGCCATAAAGTCCTTGTTCCTCTCCAGAAAGTCCAACATAGATAATGCTGCTCTCAAATTTATATTTGGATAGTACCCTCGAAGCCTCAATAGTACCGGCCATTCCACTGGCATTGTCATTGGCACCGGGAGAATCGGAAGTGTAGTTGGTAGGGTCGCTAACTCTGGAATCGATATCTCCGCTCATTATAATAAAGCGATTCGGATATTTTGTTCCTCTTTGTATGGCCACCACGTTGACTACTTCGACATCTTTTACAATTCTGGCATTATCCCCCTTCTTAATCAGGTCTTTTTGGTAAAATACCTCAAGGCAATCTCCACAGTTTGAAGATATCTTATCAAACTCTGATTTTATCCATCTTCGTGCGGCGCCAATTCCTGTAGTTTGGGAAACTGTATCGCTCAGTGTGTGCCTTGTTCCAAAGTTTACCAATGTGGTTACGTCACTCTTTATGCGGTCTGCAGAAACGGAGTTTATAATGTCATAAAGTCTAGTGTCGGTTTGTGCATAACTTAAACTGATAAAAAACAGTAATGCAGCAAGTGGTATATTTCTCATATTAAAAAGCGTTGTTTTTCTTCTGAAAGTACATAGCGTGAAAATAACAAAAAGGACCCAAAAGCATATAAATTATTCCAGGGAGACCATAATATAGTCCAAGTTGGAGTTTGGCGATAATAATGGAAACGAAGGCCACAAACATAAAAATCCCAAAATGGCGCGCATAGAACAAATGTAGTTTGTTGTTCTGTCCGTCCTTTTTATAGACCCTTAAATACATTAGGGAATAGCACGTAAATATCAGTAAAAACCCTAGGCTGTACAATTGGAACAGCGAGGAAAACTCATCTTTGTTGATTTTAAGTATGCCCGTCCAAGAGTTGATCAGTGATTTAATGGGGAAAATATAGTAGAGGATCAGAAATAGGAGAACAGTGTTAAGCCCAATGATCATATTGTCCATATAATCTGTTCTACGGAAAAAGTTATAATGAACCGACCAAAGTCCGACCAATGCAAAAAAACTGACCGCAAAACTTAAAAAGACAATCCAATCCACCTGTAAAATAGAATTTTCCGCCTGCGTACCCACAGAAACTACCAAAAGGGTTGCGGCAAAAGCAAAAACACCATCACTAAAGGCTTCAATTCTACTTATGTTGTGTGGTAGTTTCATATTGGTTATTGTATAAAGGTCACCTTGCTGATTTCACCATTTTCCACTTCATAAATAGCAATAGCACGCAGTTCCGTACCGTTTATTGTTACCCACTCTTCGTCTATGACTTTATTTCCGATTACAATTCTGTTTTTTATGTCTGCACGTAGGTCGGGGGTATTTTCAAAAAAAGCACCATATTGCCGTTCTAAGTTATTCCTGCCTTTTAAATTTAGTGTTTTTGGAAAGTTATATAGCTCAACCTGGGGTGAGTAGGTTGAAACGAATGTTTCTGTGTCCCTTTTGTTATAGGCTTCCAACTGTTCTTGAACAATACTTTCGGCATCGGTGAGCGGGCCATCTGGAAAAATGAAGGTCATGGATTGAATTTTGCCATTGGCCACTTGATAAATAGCGACTTGGTGTCCATCCCTGCCGTCCACTTTTGTAACCTCTTCATCTATAATAGTGTTGCCGACCACTATTCGTTTTACAACTTCTACGCTCGATGTTTTTACATTTTCGAAGAACCTTTCATAGTTTTCGCGCATTTTGGTTTGACCTTGGTACATGCTCTCATTTGGAAATTTTTGAACACGGACATTTTCGGAAAAGCAAGAGACAAAATCATCTAGATTTCTGTTGTTAAAGGCTTCAACTTGTTTTTGGATTATCCTGGACGGAGACCCTTCTGCAACAAAAGCTAATCTTTTACCGCTAGGGCTTATGGCAATTCTACTAATGTTGTTTATTTCCTCTTGATTAAATTCCATTATGGTTTTCCATTCTGTATCGGAACCCACATTCAAGCTCAACAATTTTTTATTGAACCCCGTGATCAGGGTGTTGGTATCCAACCAAGCTATATCCTCTTCTTTTCCATAAGTGTTGGTGATTTTTTTTGTCTCGCCGGTGGTAGGGTCCAAGGATAAAATTTCCCAGGTATTGTTCCTTTTCCCAATAAAACTGACCAGATCGGAGCCCGGGATGTTGTGCAGGGAACGCCCCACATTTTTATACACTGTTCGGTATGTGCCAGTTTCAACATCTATAATTACTAGATCCATACGGCTTTCCACTAAAATAGTTGCAATTAAAGTGGATGCATCGAACCAAGTGTGGTATCCGATTTTTAAATCCGTAATGGGTGTTGATTCTTGTGTTTGCAGGTCATATTCATACAATCTTTGTAAACCGTCCACATCGAGTCGTATGGCAGAAAACGCATTTTTATCCGGAATGCGCAGCGGAGAATATTCACTTCCGGCCTTTGTGTAGGTCAGCCAGTTTGAGGTACTTCCTTCTTTTACATTAAATTGAAGGACATCGGTTTGGTCCTCCCGTGTTGATGCGAACAAGATGGAATCATCGTTCCAAAACGAGGGCTGATTATCGTACCCATCGTTGTTCGAAATATTTTTAGGGTTGTACAAAATAGGTTTGCCCTCTATTACTTTTAGGTCAAAAAGATATACCTCGGTTTCTACCTGGGACCACCCAAAAAGAGCGGAAAACAAAAAGCAAATGCTCAATAAAACTCGTATCATGACTTTGTAAAGCGTTTTAATAATTGCCGTACCCTTGCAGTATTTTCCACATGGTATTTGGCATGTGTTTTTTTGAGGCCGACTTTGACCGTTATGGCCGAGTCTGGGAGTTCTTGGAACATAAATTCATCTGTCCAATCATCACCAATGGCAAAGACAAAATCATAATCGTCCTCACTTAACATACGAGTGGCGGCCCTTCCTTTGTTCACGTTACTGTTTTTTATTTCCATTACCTTGTTCCCGTTGAGCACACTAATATCGTCGTTGCCTATTAAACTACGTAATACAGTGTTGAGTTCTGTTGCCCTCTTATCCCCGAAATCCGGGTCGGTATTTCGGTAATGCCAAGCTAAGGAATAATTTTTTTCCTCGATAAAGGAACCTGGTGTGCGGTCCACAAAGGATTCCAGTACAGGCTTTATTTTACCCATCCATTCTCCTTTTACTTGTTCCAACATTTTAAACTCATTACCATTTCTTGAAATCCATACGCCATGCTCCACTATCATGTTATATTTTTTTGGCAAGAACCATCGACCGAAGGTCTGCTTGTCTCTCCCGCTTATTAAAAATACCGTGGTGTTTTCTTGTTTGTTGAGTGCGTCCAAAAGATCATACAATTCTTCATCTGGTGATGCTTTTTGTGGGTCTTTGTGGAAACCTGCCAAGGTTCCATCATAATCCAAGAACAATAATCGCTTTTTGGATTTTTGATAGTCATTCTCAATAGAGGATAATATCCCGGACGACATTTTCTCAGAAATAAAAGCTTTGCCCAAATCCTTTTTTTCTTGCAAGGCATTCATAAATTCATTGGCCCAAACCTCTACATTATAGCGTTCCAACCTTGTTTGAAGAAAAGTATTTCGGGATACTTG
>JAAEZN010000030.1:30106-34710 GCA_018222835.1 Algicola sp.
TACTTGTTCTCCCAAGGGCATATTAAAGGCTTGTTTTAGGGTGTCTGCCTGCTGCTCAAAGTTATTTGGATTTATTAGTAGTGCTTCGTTCATCTCGTATGCGGAACCGGCCATTTCACTTAAAATAAGTACTCCCGATTTATCGGTTCGGGTAGCGATGTATTCTTTTGCCACCAAGTTCATTCCATCCCTAAGCGGTGTAAGCCATGCAATGTCACTGGAAGTGTACAGATCTATCAGGCTTTCGAATGGGAGGGAACGATAAAAGTACCAAATGGGTGTCCAGTTTACGGTGGAAAGTTCGCCATTGATTCTTCCCACAAGTTCATCAACCTCTTTTTTTAGCAATTGATATTGTGGAACATTGGATCGGGAAGGTACGGCGAGTATAATCAACCGGACTTTTTCCTTGTATTCCGGGTATTTTTGAAGAAAGTACTCGAATGCATTGATTCGCTTTGCGATTCCTTTACTATAATCCAGTCGATCTATGGATAGAATCAGTTTGGTATCCGGGGCGGATGCTTTGTGGTTGTCCAAGCGGATCTGTAGGTCGCTGCGATCTCCTTTGCTTTTTGAGTCGTGCACAAGGGCAGCATTGCGAAACTTTTTGTAATCGATTCCCATAGGGAAGGAATCTACTTTTATGACCCGATTGTCCAAATAGATTTCGTTAAAGCTTACATCAAGGCCGATCAATCTGCGTACGGAGCTCAAAAAGTGCCTTTCATAGTCATAGGTGTGGAAACCGATTAGATCCGAGCCCAGTAACCCTTCTAAAATTTCTTCACGCCAAGGTAGGGTCCTAAAAATTTCAAACGACGGAAAGGGTATGTGTAAAAAGAAGCCAATGGTTGTGTCTGGTCTTTTTTCGCGAACCATCTGCGGAACTAGCATCAATTGGTAATCGTGTACCCAAATGGTATCGTCCTCGTTGGAATTTTCTATAATGGCATCAGCAAATTTTTGGTTGACTGCCTTATAGGTGTCCCAAAAGTTGAGTTCAAATTCGGAATATTCCAAAAAATAGTGAAACAATGGCCAAATGGTACGATTACTAAACCCAAAGTAAAAACCATCCACTTCTTTTGCATTGAGTTTTACTTTGGCGCATCCGTTTTCCTGTAATGCCTTGTCAATTTCACCTTCGAGCCCGTCTGGGATGTCCTCATCCGTTAGACCGGACCAACCAATCCACAAACTTTCACCACCACTGTGTACGGACTTCATTCCGGTAGCCAAACCTCCAACACTTGGTATTGCATTGAGCGATCCATTGCTAATTTGTAATTGAACGGGTAGCCGATTTGAGATTATGATAGTTTTGCCCATAAAAGGATGATTTTTGACGTGTTTTAATTTTTTGTTTCTTTAAAAATCGGGAAATTCGAGCGCAAAACCAATTCATTCTAAACCTTTTGAGAAATTTTGATCTATGGATAACTTGAATTACGGAATTATAGGAAATTGTAGAAGTGCTGCATTAATCTCTAAAGAAGGTTCCATAGATTGGTGTTGTTTGCCTCAGTTTGATTCGGCTTCGGTATTTGCAAAATTATTGGATGAGAAGAAAGGAGGTAGTTTTGAAATCTTAACGGATACCAATTATAGTATTACCCAAGAGTATCATCAGAATACCGCAATTTTGATTACACGGTTTGCCAATGGGGAGAATATTTTTGAGGTACACGATTTTATGCCCCGGCACCATAAAATGAATGGGAAGTACAAAGCCCAGCCAGAGATTATTAGATATATTAAGTATGTTTCGGGAACTCCTAAACTTAGGGTCAATTACGACCCTAAATTGGAATATGCCTCGGGGCAGACCAAACACTATATTAAAAAAGACTTTATAGCCAGTCTTACCCATAAATTAAAGTACGATACTTTGTTCCTATATACTTCTTTTAGCAAGGAACATGTTTTGGAGGGCAAAGAAATGCCCATAACGGAGGATGGATATTTTTTAGTAGGCTATAATGAAAAAATCCTGATGCCGACTATAGATAAAATGGCACTGGAGCTGGAGCGTACAAAGGTGTATTGGTTGGATTGGTCCGCAAAAACCCCGGAGTATAAAAAATTCAAGACCGAGATCATACGAAGCGCCATTACCCTAAAAATGCTGACCTATGACAAGACAGGGGCGGTATTGGCGGCGGCAACCACATCGCTGCCAGAAACTATTGGGGAGGTTAGGAACTGGGATTACCGTTTCTGTTGGATTCGTGATGCATCTATGGTCATTAAGGTAGTTTCAGAACTTGGTCATAAGAATTCGGCCAAGCGCTATCTACAGTTTATTATTGATCTGATGCCGGATAAGGACGAGAAGCTCCAGATCATGTACGGGATCAACAAAGAGAAAAAATTGACCGAAATAGCTTTGGAGCATTTGGAGGGTTATAAGGGATCTAAACCTGTACGTGTCGGCAATGCCGCTTATATGCAAAAACAGAACGATATTTATGGGATTCTGATGGATGTGATATACGAGCAGCTGCGAAACTTTAGCAACGATATTGAAAATGTGGAGGAGCTTTGGAGCATTACCAAAGGGATAGTTTGGATCGTTGGCAAGCATTGGGAAGAACCTGATAAAGGAATTTGGGAATTTCGAGGAGAAGATAGGCATTTTACCTTTTCCAAGGTACTATGTTGGGTAGCAATGGACAGGGCCATTAAAGTGGCCAAAATGTTTGGAAAAACCCGTAAACTGGAACGTTGGACAGCGCTTGAACAGAAGATCAAGGATGATATCCACAAAAATGCCTGGAACAACGATATCAATGCCTTTGTACAATCTTATGGTTCCCGACATTTGGATGCTTCGGTTTTGTTAATGGAACCGTATGGATTTATCCACGCAAGGGATCCAAAGTATGTGAGCACTGTTAAGGCTATAGAAGACGGTCTTAGTAACGATGGATTATTGTACCGATATAAAAACGAAGATGACTTCGGGCTCCCTTCATCGTCCTTCACCATTTGTACCTTTTGGTTTATAAATGCATTGTTTAAAATAGGGGAGGAGGAGAAGGCCTTGGAACAATTTGAACGTTTGCTGGGCTACAGCAACCACTTGGGATTGTTTAGTGAGGATATTGATTTTAAGACCAAGCGATTGTTGGGCAACTTCCCACAAGCATATTCGCATTTGGCATTGATAGAGTGTGCCATAAACTTCTCTACGAAACAAAAGGGCGAAAGGATATTGGAATCCATTAAGTAAACTTTGCTTAAAAAGAGAATTGTTATCTCGAATGCATTAGGACCAAATAAAAAAACGCCCCATTCGGGGCGTTTTTCAAATCCTAGCGGGTTTATATCCCAGCAATAATTTGAATTAGTCAAAGGTGTACCCATTGTCCGCGGCAACTTTATCGGCAATCTGAGTCCTAAGTTTAACCACGTTAGGTTGGTTTGTGTACTTGGTAAAGCGTTTTAGCCCCATAAGCATCATACGTTGTTCATCGCCTTCGGCAAAAGAAACTATAGCTTCCTTACCTTTTTGTTGAACAATATCGATTGCCCTGTACAAATATAATTTGGACATGGCTATTTGAGCTGCTTGTGCTTCTTCACCAAAGCGTTTTGCATTTTTCTCTGTTCTAAGGATAGCTGATTCGGCCATATAGATTTGAATCAAGATATCGGAAGCTGCCATCAATAACATTTGATGACTCTCCAAGTCTGGACCAAATTTTTGAACCGCACTACCGGCAATCATCAAGAATACTTTTTTCAATCGGGCTATTAAGTCTTTTTCTTCTGATAAAAGTTCAGAGAAATCGGGCGTATCGAAGGACGGAATGCCCATAAGCTCTTCACCCACAGCAGTTGCAGGACCTAATAAATCCACGTGGCCTTTCATAGCTTTTTTAACCAACATTCCTACGGAAAGCATACGGTTAATTTCGTTGGTACCCTCATAGATCCTAGCGATACGGGCATCTCTCCAGGCAGATTCCATTGGAGTGTCGGCACTAAAGCCCATACCTCCGAATATTTGGATGCCTTCATCGGTGGTGTGCTGTACATGTTCGGAAACAGCTACTTTTAAAATAGAACATTCAATGGCGTATTCTTCCACGCCTTTGAGCTCTGCTTCTTGGTGGGAGTTTCCGCTGGCTTCGCGGATGGCAATTCTGTCCTCAATGTTTTTTGCGGCACGATAACAGGCAGCTTCATCCACATACGCATTGGTGGCCATATCTGCAATTTTTGCTTTTATGGCACCAAAATTTATGATAGGAGTTTTAAATTGGATTCGCTCATTGGCATATTTGGTAGCCTCTCCGATTACCCTACGCTGTGCCTCTAGGCAAGCAGCGGCCAATTTAATTCTACCCACATTCAGGGCGTTCATGGCTATTTTGAATCCGTTTCCTCGCTCGGATAACATATTCTCAACGGGTACTTTGGTTTCGTTGAAGAATACCTGACGGGTCGAGGAGGAGTGAATACCTAACTTTTTTTCTTCGTCGCCTAAACTAATACCATTTTCGGGGTCGTTTTCAACAATAAACCCAGTAATGTTTTTATCATCTTCGATTCGTGCAAATACAATGAACAGATTGCAAAAACCTGCATTGGAAATC
>JAAEZN010000030.1:34720-34948 GCA_018222835.1 Algicola sp.
GAAATGTTGTATTGCTTCCCATCCTCGGAAAGTACGGCCTTGGTTTTTCCGGAATTGGCATCGGAGCCGGCTCCTGGTTCTGTTAAGCAATAGGCTCCAAACCATTCTCCGGTAGCCAATTTGGGGACATATTTTTGTTTTTGTTCTTCGGTTCCGTACAAAGTAATTGGCATGGTGCCAATTCCTGTGTGCGCGCCAAAGGCCGTGCTAAAAGAACCTGTGGCCCCA
>JAAEZN010000031.1 GCA_018222835.1 Algicola sp.
GGTATGATCTTGGCCATCTCCTGCACCAACATGCCTCCAAACGAAACACCCAATAAAACAGGGTTCGGTTCTTTGATACGTTCACACATTTTTTCTGCGTAATCCACCAAATTCATCCCCTTTTCAGGTACGAACCACTCCAAAGTATGGGTGACAAACTGACTTTCTGGAAGTTGGACCCCTTCAAAAATAGAAGGATTGGCAGCCATTCCCGGCATTAGGTACACATGGATTTTGTTATCGGACATATGACACCAAATATCGATAAGGACTAGGAAATTAGCAATATTTTGACTAATTTTGTATCCCTTTTGCAGCTGACCCCGCCTAACCTATACATTTTTTACAAGTTGGGGGAAATTAGGGATACCTTTTAGGTATTTCTACGAGTCATTTAAAAAAAACAAGTACTATATGACACCATTGGAAATCACTGACAATAGTTTCTTGCGTCAATTTGAAACTACGGTCAATGGGCATTTAGCCAAAATTGAGTACTCTTCACAGGAGCGCAAAGTATTTTTGACAAAGCTGGTTATTCCAGAAGAAATTACAAAAGAGGGCTTTAAAGAAGATTTCATTAGAGCGGTACTGAACGAAATCCAAGAGAAAAATCTTAGAGTTGTACCCACAAGCCCACAAATTGCAGGTTTTTTGAGAAAAAACAGGCAGTACAAGGAGATGTTACCAGTAGGTATCCGTATCTAACAAGATTCATCTTCAGATAAAGATTAGCAGCCTCCTTACACAAGGAGGTTTTTTTATGCCATAATCTCGCTGGAAACAAACTCAAATCGAACCAGTCCGTCCGCATCGATATCCTTGAGTTCCACTTGGTGCAAAGTATTCACCAATGCAGGGTCCCAAGGGGCTTTTACCTTTACATAGTTTTCGGTAAATCCATGAATGTACCCTTTCTTGTTTTCTCCCTCGAACAAAACAGTTCGTGTGCTTCCCAACTGGCTCTCATAAAATGCCCGTCTCTTTTTTACGGATAGGCCACGTAACATCTTACTGCGCTTACTTCTTACTTTTTTTGGAACCACCTTATCCATTTCCGCAGCAACCGTATTGTCGCGTTCCGAATAGGTAAACACGTGCAGATAAGAAATATCCAGCTCGTTCAAAAAGTGATAGGTCTCCAAGAAATGCTCATCGGTCTCACCCGGAAAGCCCACGATCACATCTACCCCGATACAGGCATGCGGCATGGCTTCTTTGATTCGTTTTACCCTATCCACATATAAGTTGGACAAATAACGACGACGCATCTTCTTTAAGACATCATCGCTGCCACTTTGCAACGGCACATGAAAATGCGGAACAAATGAGTTGCTCTGCGCCACAAAATCAATGGTCTCGTTCTTCAACAAATTCGGTTCAATGGAAGATATGCGCAACCGATGAATCCCTTCTATGGTATCCAAGGCCTTTACCAAATCCAAAAAGGTATGCTCGTGCTTTTTATTGCCGAATTCACCCTTACCGTAATCACCTATGTTTACACCAGTAAGTACAATTTCCTTAATATCCTGTGCTGCGATTTCTTTGGCATTGTTCAATACATTGCTCAACGTATCGCTACGCGATATACCGCGCGCCAAGGGAATGGTGCAATAGGTACATTTGTAATCGCAACCATCCTGTACCTTTAAAAAAGCCCGGGTACGATCACCGATAGCATAACTGCCCACATAAAAATCGGCGTCTTCAATTTCGCAGGAATGGACTTCGCCCTTATTATTCTTGGTAAGGTCGTTCAAATAATCGGTAATCTTGAATTTTTCCGTGGCCCCCAACACTAAATCAACACCATCCACCTCGGCCAATTCTTCCGGTTTTAACTGGGCATAGCAGCCCACAGCCGCCACAAAGGCATCGGGATTCGACCTTTGGGCCTGTTTTACGATAGTTTTAAAGCGCTTATCCGCATTCTCCGTTACCGAACAAGTATTGATCACATACACATCCGCCTCTTCCGAAAAGTCCACACGCACAAACTCCTCCTTTTCAAAACTTCTGGCAATTGTAGAAGTTTCGGAGAAATTGAGCTTACAGCCCAGCGTGTAAAATGCGACCTTTTTGTTCATATGACTGCCGTGCATTTAAAGGGGCGCAAAGATAATGATTTGTTGGGAGTTATCGAAAATGGTTGATGGTTGACGGTGGGTAGATTGTAAACTGATAGCTAAGCAGCCAACTATTAACTGCTCAACCCCTAGCCTTTAGCTCTTCACCCTTTACTATTAAAAAATAGACAAGAACATAAAATTCGTTAACTTGAACCTTAAACTAAAACCAACTCAATGAAAATCAGATTGCTTCTTGTAGGACTGGTCCTATTGGCCACCTATTCCTGTAAAACCGAAACTGTTTCTTCCTTGGCAGGCCATCAAGGGGAAGAAAACTACTCCGTGATCATTAGCGACACCAAAGTGGGGTATCTAAAAGTGAATACCTCGGGAGACACCATCAATATAGATTACGATTATAAAAACAATGGTCGTGGCCCGACCATGAAGGAGACCCTTGTACTCAACCCCGAAGGCTATCCCGTGAGCTGGGAAGTAACAGGCAACACTACTTTTGGAAATGCCATTGACGAACAATTCTCCATGGAGGGCGATGGCGCTTCGTGGACCGATGCCACAGGTTCTGGCAATACCGCTTTGGATGCCCCCAAGCTTTATGTGAATCAATTTGGAAGCCCCTACACCGCGGTCTTGGCCGCCCGTTTACTTATGGATGCACCCAATAACACCTTATCGGTGCTTCCTGCCGGCAATCTTACTTTGACCAAAATGGAAGATGTGTCCGTTCCCAATGCATCGGGTGAAGGTGAACTGGCCTTGACCACTTATGCCCTTTCTGGCGCAGAGATGAATCCATCATACTTTATTATGGATGAAAGCAATAAATTCTTTGCTGCTATCTCACCGAGATATATTGTCATTCGAGATGGATACGAAGCCGAGGAAAAAGGCTTGCGCGAACTAGCAGAAAACTATTCCGCAGAACGTTATGAGAAACTTCAAAAAGAATATGCCCACAACTACGATAAAAAGGTGCGCATTACCAATGTAAAGATTTTTGACCCTAAAACATTGTCTTTGACCGACCCCGTATCCGTAGTAGTCGAAGATGAAAAAATCATGGCTATAGAAGCTGCAGATGCCACTGGCGACAACGAAGTCATCATCGAAGGGAACGGAGGAACCTTAGTTCCCGGACTGTACGAAATGCATGCCCACACCGGGGACAATGGTGCCTTGTTGAATGTTTTGGCCGGTGTGACCTCATTCCGGGATATGGGAAACAACACCCAGGTACTCAGCAACCTTATCGATAAAATAAACTCAGGCATACTGGCGGGCCCTCGCGTAACCCGACTCGGGTTTATCGAAGGGAAAAGTCCGTACAGCAGTAACAACGGTATTTTAGTGGAAACCCAAGAAGAAGCCTTGGCCGCCGTGGACAGCTACGACAGTCTCGGTTTTTATGGGGTAAAGCTCTACAATAGCATGAACGGTGATTGGGCGCCCGCCATTGTAAAAAAAGCCCATGATCAAGGCTTGTTCGTAACAGGGCACGTACCTGCATTTTCCAATGCCAATGACATGCTGCGCGCAGGTTACGATGAGATGACACACATTAACCAGACCATGCTCGGTTGGGTACTGGAACCAGAAGAAGACACCCGAACCCTACTGCGCTTAACAGCCATGAAACGCTTTCCAGAACTGGATTTGAACAGCGATAAAGTACAGGAAACCCTTAACCTGTTCGTGGCCAATCAAACAGCAATGGACCCAACTTTGTCCATCCACGAACGATTAATGCTCTCCCGTAATGGCGAAGTTACCCCTGGCGCCCTAGATTATGTGGACCACATGCCGCCCAACGAGCAGCGGAGCCTTAAAGTAGCTTTGGCCCAGATTGCGAACGAAGAAGAGGACATTGCCTATCGCGGAGCCTACGATAAAATTGTGGAGACCCTAAAACTCATGAAGGAAAAAGGAATATTAATTGTACCCGGAACCGATTTGGGCGGTGCCTTTAACCTGCATCGCGAATTGGAACTTTATACCGAACAATTGGGCTACACTCCTGCCGAGGTGCTCAAACTCGCCAGCTACGATATGGCCGAGTACTTGGGCCACGATAGTTTGGGAAGTATTGAACCCGGTAAATTGGCAGACTTTTTTCTAGTGCCAGGTAACCCTGTGGAAGACATCAAAGCAATAAAAAGTATTTCTATGGTATCACGCGGAGGAACGTTCTATTATCCTTCCGATGTATATCCCGCCTTTGGCATAACTCCATTCACCGAAAAGCCCAAAGTTTCCGAATAAAATCGTATAACAGATAACAACCAAGGCCAGTGGGATAATCTCACTGGCCTCTTTTTACGCCTATTTCTTTAAAATTTATGTATTTATAAAAGCTAACCTCTTTTGTTTAAATTCTTTCCCGCCATTCGACAACGTTTGCTGACAAAAAACAAGTTCAGTAGATATTTGATCTATGCCCTTGGAGAGATTATTTTGGTGGTAATATGTATTTTGATTTCGCTTCGGATAAACAACTGGAATGAAAACTAAAAACTGGACATTTTAATTAACCATTCAATAATGGGTCTTCATAAATAAACTTTTACGAAACCCACTTAAACCCTATGTAACCTTAGTTACACTCTATTTGCTTGATTAATGCTTATTTTTGGAATATGCCGGGAATCCGTACATCTACAATCGACCTTCGCTTTCTGTTCACCGCTTTGTTGGCAGGTATGCTCTTGGTCGCTCCCTGCAAGGTCCGTAATACCTTGGAACTCTCCCTAGGTTTGGAAAAATCCGAGGCATCCAACAAGCTTAAAACCACGGTTTCCTCACTTTCCTGTGCTTCCTATGAGGCGGTACAAAACAACAATACTGTATTTCAGGAGTTGGTTAAGCCCGCCCCTTTCGGGCCTTCGGGTTCTGTTTCCACCCAATACAAAGTATTGGAGGCCAATGTAAGTAACTACATTCCCAAAGAACATTCACTTTCAACGGTAGTTCCCTTCTACATCCTCTACCGGCAGTTTCAAGTGTATGCATAGTGCATGCCCTATCCGCACCTCTTTTTTAATACGTATTATTTAAACCTCAACATACACACATGCATTTTCTAAAATATTTGGGGCTTATCGCCCTTGTTTTTGGTACCCTGACCTCTTGCAAACAAGTCAATAAACCTACACAGGACACCGAACAGACCATCACCATTTTACAAACCGCCGACATTCACGGACAACTGTTTCCCCACGACGAACTGTTCTGGGAAAACGAAGAAATTACCTTTAGAAAATTGGGCGGGTTGGCCCATGTAAAAACCCTTTTTGAGAACGAGCGCCGCCAAAACCCCGAAGGTACCCTTATTTTGGACGGTGGCGATCTTATCCAAGGGAGCGCCGTTGCTGCCCTGTCCGAAGGAAAAGCCTTTGCCCCCATTGTCCAAGCTATGGGCTACGACTTTCTAATTCCGGGCAATTGGGAAGTGGTATATGGCAAACACACCATGATGGATGTGCTCACCCAATACAACACTCCGGTAATTTCGGCCAATATGTATCACGAAGCTACGGGGGAATCCTTGTTTCCACAATATTTCATCAAAGAACTAAAAGGCGTTAAACTCGGATTTATCTCCTACAACGACCCCGAAATACCGGTACGCCAAAACCCATCGTTCAGTAAAGGTATCCGCTTTGACCCTATCAATGCCAATCTCGAAACCCTGATCAACGAACTCAAGGACAATCAAAATGTGGATGTCCTGTTTTTGGTGACCCATATCGGCATAAGCAAACAATATGATTTGGCCAACAACCCTATTTTGGAACGGGTGGACTACGTACTGGGCAACGACACCCACGAACGCATTCGAGAACCCTTGCAAACCAAATACACCAAGGTTACCGAGCCCGGAGCTTTTGCCTCTTTTGTGGGCAAACTTACTCTAACTATAAAGAATGGTAAAGTGGTGGATGAGACCTACGACCTTATGGAAGTGGACCCCACAACATACGAAGCCGACGAAAAAGTGGCCCAAATTATTAAAGAGGCCACCGCCCCCTATCAAAACGAAGCAAATCAAGTCTTGGGGCGCACCAGTGTTCCACTATACCGTTATTTTGTAGTAGAAAACCCCATGGATAATTTTATCACCGATGCAGCTCGCTGGAAAACCGGGGCCGATATTTCCATTTCCAATGGATTCCGTTTCAGTCCGCCCATTTCGGTGGAAGAAAATAGCTCGGCTCCCATTACCAAGGCGCATTTGTGGAGTATGCTTCCCGTGAACGAAAAAGTAAAGATTGGTAAGGCCAGCGGCAAACAAATCAAAGATTGGCTGGAAAAAGAGCTGCACAATGTGTTCGCACAAAATCCCACCGAACGTTTCGGTGGTTGGTTGGTACGCTTTTCTGGCATGGAACTTACTTTTTATGCCAACAAGCGCAAAAGCGAACGTGTTGCATCCATAAAAATTGGTGGTGAACCCATACAGGAAGACAAACTATATACCATGTCCGCCTGTCGTAGGGAGGGCGAGCCCCTACCCACCCTCTGCCGTATGCCCAACACTATAGAAACCAAAGTAATGGACTATACCATCCATGACGTAATCGAGGAATACCTGAAAGAAAAAGGCACCATTGCCCCTACTTTGGACGGCAGGGCCAAAGCCTTGGATTTGGGACCCAATGTACTATCACAATTACCCGGAACCGATTATCAATTTCATTAAAATAGGACGATGCAAGATAAAACCATTGTGGTAAGTCGTAGTTCGGTAATCGTGCTACGGGTTTTGGTGAGTTTGATATTTATCGTGGCCAGTTTAAACCATTTGATCAATACGGATAAGGCCGTGGCCCGAATTGAAAATGCGAGATTTGGGGCTCTGGGCCATTTGTTGGGGTCACCAGAATTTGCTGTTATCGCCTCAGGAATTGTGATGCTCTTGGCCGGGATTGCCTTTTTGTTGGGCCTAAAAACCAGATGGGCCGCCGTTGCACTTATTTGTATGTTGATTCCCATTACCCTTACCATTCAAGTAGGACAAATGACGACCATGGGCCCTTTGTTCAAGAACGTTGCTATTTTGGGCGGACTCCTCTTTTTTGTACTGAATCCAAAAATTAAAAAACAATAATATGAAACAGTTGTTCACCTTGGCCATATTGGCCACCACCCTATTGGGCGGACTTACCGAAGTCAGTGCCCAAACCACTTACAACAAAGATCAGCACAACTACATTGTGCTGACTCGTAAAATTCCTCAATTAAAAGCCATTTTGCTGGCTGCCGAAGAACTGTCCGCTGCCGATGGAGAAGCGTTCGGGGAGTTCCATGTAGTAATCTGCGGGGAAACCGTAAAAAGACTAACGGATATGGCCCAGATACAACCCTTCTTGGACATGGTCCAAAGTGAAAAAATCAAATTGTTGGCCTGTGGTTTTTCTTTGAAAAAATTTGGGGTGGACACCGCTAAATTGCCCAAGGAGATGGGTGTCGTGGACAATGGTATCCTCTACAATTTTGAACTACAAAAAGATGGTTTTTTGAGTATTACCTTGTAAGCTTTAAGATCAAACTAAATAAAAGGACGCCAAAAAAAGCGTCCTTTATTTTTTGGAGTACCTTCGTAAAAGATTTTTAAGCAGGTCAACAAAAAGACTACCGAATACCTATATGAAGAGCCACCTTTTAACATATAGTGATTTTACCGAAGAGGAAATTGCCCAGGTGCTATACCATTTTGAAGAAAAACGATTTAAAAAAAAGGATTTTATCATTAGAACAGGGCAGATAGACCGTTACCAATATTTTATTTCCCATGGTTGTGTTAGAGGTTATATTGTGGATTACAACGGTAAGGAACACAATATTGCATTCAGGTTTGAAGAGTTTTGGTTCGGTGATATGGAAAGTTTTACCAACAACACCAAGGCACATTACAACTATCAAGCACTCGAAGACCTAACGGTTCTTGCCATATCCAAAACAAATTGGGACAAAATTTCCAACGAGATCCCTGCTTTTGTGGAATATTCCCGAAACCTGTTCCGCAACGCCATGATCTCTCAACAAAACAGGATTGCCAAACACTTGATGCAGACCGCAGAGCAACGCTACGAACAATTAATAACGGAACATCCGCATGTTTTGCAACGCATATCCTTAAAAAACATTGCCAGCTACTTAGGGGTGACCCCAGAGTTTATAAGTATTCTTCGCAAAAAAGTGGCCAAAAAGTAATTTCTTGAACTACTTCAAGAGTATTGGTTTTATATCGTCTCAACTTTGTGCCAGAAAATAGGTTGATACAATTAAAACCACATAATTGGATTGGCCAATTAAACCCAACACTATGAATAATTACAAATTGCCAGCAAATACCAGAATAGGCCACGTGCATTTAAAGGTGGCTGATCTACAGCGATCTTTGGATTTTTACCACAAGCTACTGGGTTTTGAAATTATCACGACCATGGGCGATCAAGCCGCATTTATTTCGGCCGGTGGCTACCATCACCATATCGGTTTAAACACTTGGCACAGTAAAAACGGTCCACAACCACCCAAAAATAGCACTGGATTGTACCACACGGCCATTTTATACCCAACTCGGAAAGATCTGGCCAAAATCTTGAAAAGATTGATGGATGCCGGACAACCAATGACAGGGGCGGCCGACCATGGAGTCTCCGAAGCACTGTACTTGAACGACCCAGATGGGAATGGCGTGGAGCTCTATTGGGACCGACCCAAAGAAGATTGGCCCAAGGAACCAAATGGGAACATTAAAATGTACACCAAGTTTTTAAATCTTCAAGACCTTTTAAAAGAATTGGAGGATTAAAAAATGGTACAACAACACAAAACAAGTGACCTTGACCAGGGTCACTTGTTTATCTTATGCGATAAGAACTAAAATTATCTGCAAAAAAGATGTTATAAATCCTCAATATCGGTAAAACCAATGGTTAGGGGTTGATGGGGAAACTCAAACAACTTTTTAGAAATTTCGCCATTTTTGGGTCTGCTCGAACACATGCTCCAAAATTTTGGCTTCGGCCTCGTTAAATTCCATATTGCGACGTTTCATCATGGCTTCTGCCACCTCAAAAGCTTTATTGGTCCTAAAAGTGGTATAGCCGGCAGCGCCGCCCCAGCTAAAACTGGGAATAAAATTTCGGGGGAACCCGCTACCAAAAATGTTGGCGCTTACACCCACCACTGTTCCAGTATTAAACATAACATTAATACCACATTTGGAGTGGTCGCCCATCATTAAACCACAAAATTGGAGTCCTGTCTTATCAAAACCCTCAGTTTTATAGTTCCATAGACGTACGGCTGCGTAGTTGTTCTTTAAGTTGGATGTATTGGTGTCGGCTCCGATATTGCACCATTCCCCCAGTACAGAATTGCCCAGAAAGCCATCGTGACCTTTATTGGAATTGGCAAACAATACGGCATTATTTACTTCGCCCCCCAATTTACTGCCCGGCCCTGCGGTTACGGCTCCATAAATTCGGGTACCCATTTTTAAAATGGCGCTATCGCAAAGGGCCAATCCGCCACGAACGGCACAACCTTCCATCATTAGAGCATCTTTACCTATATAAATGGGTCCTGTGGAAGCATTCAAAATACAGAAATCCACTGTGGCACCTTCCTCGATAAAAATATTTTCGGGGCTTTTAACTTGATTGGTATCGGGTATGGGTTGACTTTTTCTTCCTTTGGTCACCAAATCAAAATCAGACTGAAGAACAACCGCGTTATTGGAAAAAATATCCCATGTTTTTCGAATGGCCAATACTTCATTATTAAACGGTATGGCCGTAAAATTTGATGCTTGGAACTCAATTTCAGGTTTGTCGGTAGCATAGGCGATGTATCCTTCATCATCTACCAACATCTCCCCCATTTTAAGGTTTTGGACAGCCTCCACCAAAGTTTTATTGGGCAGGTAACTCCCATTGACCACTATGTTTTGGGCTTCGGTCGTTAAAGGAAACTTTTCGGACAGGTAATCTTCTGTTTGAAAGCTAACTGGGGCTTTCAACCATTTTTCCCATTTTTCACCAATGGTTAAAATACCAATGCGAATCCCTGCAACGGGACGCGTTAAAGTAAAGGGGAATAAGTCTTCGCGGTAGTTACCGTCAGAAAGGATATAGTTCATTGCTCAACTTTGAATACCGTAAAAATAAAAAACGCCCTCGAAAACCATCGAGAGCGTCCATATATTTCGTTGAAAAGTTCGACCTACTCGGCCTTCTTCTCTTCTTTCTTGAATTTCTTGTACTTGTTCTTGAACTTATCAATTCTACCAGCGGTATCGACCAATTTAGTCTTACCTGTGTAGTATGGGTGAGAAGTTCTTGAAATTTCCAATTTTACCAAAGGATATTCAACACCATCTACTGTGATGGTTTCTTTCGCTTCAGCAGTGGACTTAGTAATAAAAACATCGTCGTTGGACATGTCTTTAAAAGCAACCAATCTATAGTTTTCTGGGTGTATATCTTTTCTCATCGTCTTAAATGCTTAATCTCAGAATTTTCAGGGTGCAAATTTAATGATTTCTTTGATATTGCCAACTTAAAATCACTAAAAAAATAAAAGTAAATTTATATGTAACAAATTTAGGCAATATTGCACTAACCAACTGTAACCAATACAAATTTCAAAAAAATGGAGGAACAACAAGTTAAAACGGGAAAATTTGCACTTAACTACGGGTTATTGTTAGGTGCTATTTTTGTGGTGTTCGGCGTAATGCTATACACTCAAAAAATGCACTACGAAATGAGCTCTGCCGTAATGGTGGTCTCTATTGTTCTTATGTCCGCGGCCATATTTATTGCCGTGAATGCCTTTAAAAAGGCCAACGGGGGATATTTGTCAATCTCGGAGGCTCTAAAGGTTGCCGTTGGGGTAGCCTTGGTGGGAACCATAATGTCCCTAGCCTACCAATATGTTTTGACCAACTTTATTGAACCCGATTTTATGGACAAAGCAATGGAAATTGCAAAGCCCAAGGCCATGGCCCAAAATCCGAACATGACTGAAGAGCAATGGGAACAGGGCATGGAAATGCAAAAAAGTCTTGCGTGGATACAATATCCTGTTGGTTTGATCATCAACTGTGTGGTAGGATTGATTATCGGTCTTATTACCGGTTTGATTTTGAAAAAGTCCAAAGCGGAATACTAAAACAAAAAATGCTACTTTTGGAAGGAATTCCAGAATCGAACAATGCAGATTTCCATTGTAATTCCTTTACTTAACGAGCAAGAATCGCTAAAAGAACTTCATGATTGGATTGTACAAGTGATGCAATCCAATCATTTTTCTTACGAAATTATCTTTATAGACGATGGTAGTACCGATGGTTCCTGGGACACCATTTCCGAATTGTCCGAACTGAACCAAAATGTAAAAGGAATCCGTTTCCTTAAAAATTTCGGTAAATCGCAGGCATTGCACGCCGGATTTAAAGCCACCGAGGGCGAAGTGGTAATCACCATGGATGCCGACCTACAGGACAATCCTGAAGAAATCCCAGATATGTACCGTATGATTGCCCAAGGAGGACACCATGTAGTATCTGGCTGGAAAAAGAAACGTTACGACTCTGTAATCACAAAAAACATCCCCTCCAAACTTTTTAATTGGGCCGCCCGGAAAACCTCTGGGGTAAAACTGCACGATTTTAATTGTGGACTCAAAGCCTTCAACCATAACGTGGTAAAAACAATTGAAGTCTCCGGGGAAATGCACCGCTATATTCCTGTTTTGGCCAAAAATGCCGGTTTCTCTGATATTACCGAGAAAGTGGTACAACATCAAGCCAGAAAATATGGTTCCACCAAATTCGGAGCGGAACGTTTTATTAATGGCTTTTTAGATTTGATCACCATTTGGTTTGTATCAAAATTTGGTCGCAGGCCCATGCATCTTTTTGGGGCCTTGGGCGTACTCATGTTCTTTGTTGGTTTCGGTTTTTCCCTTTATTTGGGAATCGATAAACTTTTTCTGAACCCAACAGGTCGTTTGATCACCCAAAGACCACAGTTTTATATTGCATTAACAGCAATGATTATAGGTACGCAATTGTTTTTGGCCGGTTTTATCGGAGAGATAATGGTGCGATCACGAAAAAATGATACACGTTACAATATCTCAGATAAAATTAACCTTTAGTCCATTTCCAAACCCCGTAAACTTTGTATTTTTAAAGTACTAAACAATTATAAACACTATGGATTCCATTACGAAGACAGCTCAGACTTGGTTGACCGATTTTTTTGATAATGACACAAAAAAAGAAATCGAACACCTTATGGAAAACGATTCTGAAGAGCTCAAGGAACGCTTTTATAAGGATTTAGAGTTTGGTACCGGGGGAATGCGCGGCGTAATGGGTGTTGGCACCAACAGAATCAACAAATATACCTTGGGAAAGAATACCCAAGGGCTTAGCAATTATTTAAAAAAATGCTACACGGACAACGATATTCAGGTAGTGATCGCCTACGATTGCAGGCATAATTCAAAATCCTTGGCAAAAACCGTAGCAGACGTATTTTCGGCCAACGGAATACGAGTACACCTGTTTTCGGATTTGCGAACAACCCCTGAACTATCTTTTGCCGTAAAATATTTAGGTTGCCACGCCGGAATTGTGCTAACCGCCTCCCACAACCCTCCAGAATATAACGGATACAAAGTATATTGGGCCGATGGCGGACAGATTGTGCCACCCCAGGACGGTGATATTATCGCAGAAATCAATGCACTTTCTTTTGAGGACATTAAATTTGATAAGGACGATAGCTTGATCCATCTTATTGATGAAGAAGTGGACGAAGCCTTTTTTGAAGCATCTGTGAAGAATGGGAACTTTGACACGAAAGGAAAAGATGACTTTCAAATTGTGTTCACCTCCCTGCACGGAACCTCCATTACCGCCATACCTGAAGTATTAAAACGTGCCGGTTACAATAATGTCACAATTGTAGAAGAACAGGCAAAGCCAGATGGGGATTTCCCAACAGTAGAGTCGCCCAACCCGGAAGAGCCGGAAGCCTTGTCCATGGCCATTGCCAAAGCTGAGGAAATTGGCGCCGATATGGTTGTGGGAACCGACCCCGATAGTGATCGTTTGGGTATAGCCGTTCGAAATCTGGATGGAAAAATGGAATTGCTCAACGGCAACCAGACTATGGTACTTATGACCAAATTCCTTTTGGACCAGTACAAGAAAAAAGGATTCAAGGGCAACGAGTTTATCGCTTCCACAATAGTTTCCACCCCAATGATGCAGCAAATGGCAAAAGCTTATGGGGTTGAGTACAAAACGGCCTTGACCGGTTTTAAATGGATCGGCAAAATGATCAAGGACTTTCCAAGCTCTACCTTTATTGGAGGTGGAGAAGAAAGTTTTGGTTTTATGGTGGGTGATTTTGTACGCGATAAAGATGCTGTAACTTCTACCCTATTGGCCTGTGAAATTGCTGCCGATGCCAAAGCAAATGGTAGCTCGTTCTTCAAGGAATTGATTGATGCCTACGTTCAGTTCGGTTTCTATAAGGAAAAGTTAATATCCATCACAAAAAAAGGGATGAGCGGTGCTGAGGAAATCAAGCAAATGCTCAAAGATTTTAAGGAAAATCCCGTGGACTCCGTTCAGGGATCAAAATTGCTGTACATTGAAGATTACAACACTTCCATTGTTAAAAATGTGCAGACTGGCGAAGAGTTTACTTTGCACTTGCCCAAGTCCAATGTATTGATCTATGAGACGGAGGACGGTACCCGAATTGCTGCGCGACCCAGTGGAACCGAACCTAAAGTTAAGTTCTATATTAGCACAAATGCAAAATTGCAGAATACGGCCGATTATAAATCCGTAAATTCGCAGTTGGAAACCAAATTAGAAGGTATCCTGTCCGAGCTGAATTTATAAGTGAATGAACTACTTTAAAAAGATTCTCCGGTTTGCGAAGCCATATCGCAGATACGGTTTTCTGAATATATTTTTTAATATTCTCTATGCATTGTTCAGTGCATTGTCCTACGCTGCGCTAATTCCAATGCTAAATGTCCTTTTTGATAAGACCAAGCAGGTCAGCGAGCCACCAACATTTCAAGGTATCGGTAAGCTAAAGGAGTATTTTGAGGGCTACATGAACTATCAAGTGACCCTGCATTCCGGGGACGACCCAATGAAAGGCCTGTTTTTGGCCATTGGCTTGATCCTGTTCTTGTTCTTCTTCAAGAACATCTTCAATTACATGGCCATGTACTTTATCACCTTTTTGCGAAATGGCGTCCTAAAGGACATTCGAAACAAGATGTACAAGAAAATCGTGGATTTGCCCATCTCTTATTTTTCAGAAAAAAAGAAAGGAGATGTTATTGCAAGAATCACATCGGATGTTTTGGAGATCCAACATTCTTTCCTATCTATTTTGGAACTGATCGTACGAGAACCCTTGACCATACTTTTCACAATCATTGTAATGTTCTTGATCAGTGCCAAGCTTACCATTTTTGTTTTCATTTTTATCCCGATTGCCGGAATGATCATATCCAGAATCGGCAAATCATTGAAAAAGAAATCGGACAGAGTGCAAAAAGAGCAAGGAGAGTTTCTTTCCATTGTTGAGGAAACCTTGGGGGGGCTCCGTGTAATCAAAGCATTTAACGCAGAATCCAGATTCTTTAAAATCTTTCAAAATTCAACCTCCCGTTTTTTCAAATTTTCCAATTCACTTTTAAATCGTCAAAACCTATCATCGCCAACAAGCGAATTTCTGGGAATTGTGGTTTTTGGCGTATTACTATGGTTTGGAGGGCGTATGGTTCTTTTGGAAGGATCTCTGGATGCCGCCTCCTTTATCTCCTATATGGGATTGGCATTCAACATCTTAACGCCTGCAAAAGCTATTAGTAAGGCTTCCTACGGAGTTAAGAAAGGAAATTCTGCCGCCGAACGTGTTTTGGAGATATTGGAATCGGAAAACCCCATTAAAGATATGGAAGGTGCTGAAGATAAATCCAATTTTAATTCTGGTATTGAGTTAAAGAATGTCGGCTTTAGATATGAAGATAATTACGTCTTGAAGAATTTCAACCTAAAGGTTGGGAAGGGCTCAACGGTAGCCTTGGTCGGGCAATCTGGAAGCGGTAAAAGTACCGTGGCCAACTTGGTGACCCGTTTTTATGATGTTAACCAAGGGGAAATTTTGATTGATGGCACCAACATTAAGAACATTACAAAAAAATCGCTCCGCGAACTTATGGGATTGGTAACACAAGATTCCATTCTATTTAATGATTCGGTAAAGAACAACATCGCGCTAGGAAAGGAAAATGCCACTATGGATGAAATAATGGCAGCGGCCAAAGTGGCAAATGCCCACGATTTTATTATGGAACTCCCTCTAGGTTACGACACCAATATTGGCGATAGTGGCAACAAATTGAGCGGCGGTCAAAAACAACGGCTGTCCATTGCCAGAGCAGTCCTCAAGAATCCGCCCATCATGATTTTGGACGAAGCCACATCTGCCTTGGACACCGAAAGCGAGCGTTTGGTACAGGATGCTCTGGAAAAAATGATGCAAAACCGTACTTCCATCATAATTGCACATCGACTCTCTACCATTCAAAATGCAGATACCATTGTGGTAATGAGCAAAGGTGAAATTGTGGAACAGGGAACACACGAGGAATTGATGAAATCCGCGAAAAGTTACAAGAAACTGGTAGAGATGCAGTCGTTTTCCTAAAAGGTAGGCAAACACAGATGTTCGGTTATTGAATGGTTTAGTTTTCCGGGGCCTTGGTTCCTATCTACTGAATAAAAGATTTCCCACATTCGCTCGAAAACACTAGCTCCTATACATCCCACTCCTCAACCAACTATGCCCCCTCACCCGATCTCCTTGTTCCTAATTGTTCATTGAAAATTGTTTATTAAATAATTAAACCTTTTCCCCTTACCTTAGTCCAAGCATCAAACAACAAGAACATTGATCGCTGAGGAAACCCTAGTACAAGAGCTTAAGCAGAAAGAAAGTCGAGCGCAGGCCTTTGAGGTGTTGGTAAACACTTATAAAGAACGCCTTTATTGGCATATTCGGAGGATTGTACTTGACCATGACGATACAGATGATGTGCTCCAAAATACCTTTATAAAAGTCTATAAAAACATTGATGCATTTAAAGGTGAAAGCAAATTATACTCATGGATGTACAGGATAGCTACCAACGAATCGCTGACCTTTTTAAAACAAAAGTCCAAAAAATTAAAAGTAAGCGACCAAGAGCTGAAGGACCAAATGGTGGAAAATCTTCGGGCAGATGTCTATTTTGAAGGTAGCGAGATTCAGTTAAAGCTACAAAAAGCTCTCGCAACCCTTCCCGATAAACAAAAATTGGTCTTTACCATGAAGTATTACCAAGAAATGAAGTACAGCGAGATTTCCGAGATATTGGAAACTTCGGAAGGTGCATTAAAGGCCAGCTACCATTTAGCGGTAAAAAAAATTGAAACATACCTGAAAGAAAATTAAACCTTTAGCCAATTTGGAAGTCAAACAAGAGCAATGAGAAAAGACAAAAACCATAGTTTTAACACGCCCGAAGGTTATTTTGAGAACTTCAATGAGCGTTTGATGGACAACATCAAAAAACAAGAAACTGAAATTGCCGAACCCTTGATTCCGACAAATGACGGCTTCAATGCCCCTGATGGCTATTTTGATGACGTGACCACCTCCGTTCTTTCAAAAACCACCGAAAAAGAAACCAAGGTAGTCCCTCTAAGGTCCAACAGAAAACTCTATTATGGTGTTGCAGCCATTGCCGCTGTTTTTATGCTGATTTTCAGCATTACTTGGAATTCTAATTCGACATCCATCTCGTTTGATGATTTGGTGAGTTCGGAAATTGAGACCTATCTGGAAAACAACGACCTGGACATGACTATGTATGAAGTTGCAGAAATAATTCCTTTAAAAGAAATAGAACTGAACAACATTTTTAGCGATGTTTTGGAAGATGATGCCATTCTGGAATATCTGAATGAAAATGTAGATGATATTGATAATTTATACTTTGAAGACCTTGACCATGAATAAGAGAGTACTCATATTTTGCACCCTGATGTTCGCCACTTTAACAATACACGCACAAGGCCATATGCGGGAACATATAAAAACCTTAAAGGTCGGCTTTATTACTGAACGCATTAATTTGTCCAGCGAAGAGGCTCAGCAATTTTGGCCCATTTATAACGATCATGAAGAAACATTGGAACGTATTCGTAAAAAAGAACGATTTGAACTGAACTCCAATATTTCAAATGCCCAAAATCTGTCCAACATTGAATCCGAAGCATTATTGGACAATATTGTTGCCCTTCAAAAAGAGAAATTAAAGGCCGAGGAGAATTTTTTATTAAAAATGAGAAAGGTGCTCCCGGCCAAAAAAGTTCTATTGCTTCTTAAAGCAGAAGAGGATTTTAAAAAGCAGATACTACACCAATACCGCAAACGTAAAGGTGGTGGCAGATAAGTTATAGATCAATAAAACAAGAAGGGAGCCTAGGCTCTTCTTTTTATTAATTAAACCTTTATACAAACTTTGAGTCTTACTTACAGAAACTCTTAAATCAGATGCCATGAAACACAATATATACATGGTGACCATACAACCAATGCCTCTGAGTATGGTATAAAAGAAGAAGGCGTAATTGCATTGTGGTAAACGCCCAACAATATTTTGTTTTTGATTGTTTTTTGATTGATGGGCGGCGATCAATTCGCCGCTTTTTTTATTTAAACACCAACTTGGAAATCCTCTTGTTTCCTGCAGCAAAAGCTGTGGAATCATTTAAAAATCGAATCGTAAAAAAGGGGTCTTCACTTAATTGTTGCCAACTCGCACCTCCATCCGAAGAATACGAAATACCCGTAAACCCAACGGCCACCAAAGACTCTCCATCCGAATTTGGAACAAACTGCACACAACTTTTATAGCCGGGCTCCTCACCATCGGCCATTATCTGCCAGGTTTTACCCCCATCGACCGTTTTAACCTTATTGGCCTTATTGGATTCCGGTTGGGTGTAATCCCCGCCTATGGCATAGCCTATATTTTCATTAAAAAAATCCATAGAATAGATTCCTTGGGTCGGCTCGTCCGAGATTATTGGGGTTTGTTGTAGTTCCCAAGTTTGCCCCTTGTCGCCAGAAAAATAAATCCTTCCTTCGGTGGTTCCTATCCAAGTTTTATCCCCTTTTATGGCAATATTACTGTTACTTGCCGCAAAAGCCCCTTCTCCCTCTATTCCTTCGGGCAGATCGGAACAAGGTAATTTGGCCCAGCTGTTCCCGCCATCCCTTGTAATAATTACAGAAAGACATCCATCTACGGTATCACCCACAGCAATACCTTCTAAATCGTTCCAAAAGGCTAAACTATCGTAAAAAACGCCTTCACCTTCTTCTGTGTACACCAATTCCATTTTTCCTTGGTCTCCGGTTTTGTATAGCAATGCAGGACTTTCAATCGAAAGCATAAAAAAATCCTCTGATGTACCACCGACCGCTCTAAAGCTCGGGATCACGGAATCATACCTTTGGATATTGCTACGAACCTGCAACGAATTTACATCCACCGTCCCATATATTCCTTCGCTACCTGCAAAGGCCAATGTTCTTCCGCCCAAATAAGTGATTGCCCGAATACTTACCGAATCTTCCAAAACAGGTGTTATCTCTACGGATGCAAAAGCCTGTTTTTTAGTTTCGTTGGAACAAGAAAAGGAAACTAGGACCATTAAAAGGGGAAGTATATATCTCATTGTATTTATTTTATTCAAAAGTAAGGAGAAATCATACCTTTGCAACCTTATTCTACAAGATGCGTTTACACAGAAACTTGGTATTTGCCGTAATTGATGCCCTTCACATGATTTTTAACGAAGGAGAATATGCCGATAAGGTAATTGAGAAAGTATTGCGCTACGATAAACGTTGGGGTGCCCGCGACCGCGGTTTTATTGCCGAAACCACTTATGATATTGTTCGATGGAAGCGCCTTTACTCCGAAATAGCCGAGGTACACGAACCTTACAGTAAACCACACTTGTTTAGATTGTTCGGGGTTTGGTGTGTACTTCGAGGTATTCGAATGCCAGATTGGAAACAACTGGAAGGTACACCCGAACGACGCATAAAAGGAAAGTTCGATGAACTGTCCAAAATTCGAAAATTTAGGGAATCGATTCCCGATTGGATGGATGAATTGGGTGAAAAATCTTTGGGAGCCGAGCTTTGGACCAAAGAGATCGCTGCTCAAAACCAGCAGGCAGACGTAATCCTAAGAACAAATACCCTTAAAATACCAAAACCTCAACTGAAGGCTTTTTTGGCAAAAGAGGATATCGCTACCGAGTCTATAGAAGGGTATCCCGATGCATTGAAACTTGTGGAACGTAAAAATGTTTTTGTTACCGAAGCATTTAAAGATGGATTGTTCGAGGTACAGGACGCCTCTTCCCAATTAGTTGCCCCATTTTTGGAGGTTGAGCCCGGTCAGCGTGTAATAGATGCCTGTGCCGGTGCGGGTGGAAAAACACTCCACCTAGCATCACAAATGCAAAATAAGGGGCAATTGATCGCTTTGGATATTTACGAAAGTAAATTGAAAAAGTTGAAGAAAAGAGCCCGTCGTAATGGTGTGCATAATGTGGAAACCAGGGCAATCGACTCCACCAAGGTGATAAAAAAATTGCACAATAGTGCCGATAGACTATTGCTGGATGCCCCTTGCTCGGGATTGGGCGTGATTAAACGAAATCCCGATTCTAAATGGAAATTGGAACCTGAGTTTATCGACCGTATTATGGGCGTTCAACAAGATATTCTCCAGAACTATAGCAAAATGGTAAAAAAGGGTGGACAAATGGTCTATGCTACCTGTTCTATTCTGCCACAAGAAAACTCGCAGCAGGTTAAAAAATTCCTGGAATCTGAAAATGGACAAGCGTTTGAATTTGTTCGTGAACGAAATGTTTTTGCTTCGGAAACTGGCTTTGATGGGTTCTACATGGCCTTGATGAGGAAGAAAGCTTAATCTACCTTAGATTGTTGGGCAGTTAGATTGTTTGATGGCTGGACAATTGGATTTTTGGATAGTTGGGTTTTTAGCCTTTTTGAAAGAGTGAAACGATTAAAAAATCTAATTGAAGAAAACCAAGAAACTGTCAGTTCGAGCGGAGTCGAGAACGGTACTTGCATCACGACTGCGCTCGATGTGACAGATTAATCCATTATTGTTTTACTGTAGGATATTCAACCCCTAATTGCTCCAAGTATGTATCGTACTTGGTCTCATCATAATAAAACTCCTTTAATGCAGGTCGGAACATATCCTGCTTGTCCTTGTTCAAATACGTAGGCGGCATATCATCTGCAGCAATCATAGGCCTATACTTGGTTTCCTTGGTCTGTTCGTTATTAAAATAATCCCAAGCCTGCTCCAAAAGCTCCGGCTTCAATAAAAAATCCATAACCGTCATGGCCTCTGCTTTGGCGCCAGCGGTCACTCCTTTGTGGGCGATCGGGGTGGCCATAGTAATCGCATTTGCCCAATGATGCCCTGGCAATCCCGGTATGTTGGATGGAAAACGCATGGTCACGGTTGGCACTTTCCAAGAAATATCCCCAATATCATCGGAACCACCACTAACCGGCTCCAATACAGGAAGTCCTAGTTCTGACAATTTTGTTGGTAAGCCATCTGTGGTCTTGGACTTTATTTCAGTTTGCACGGCCTTGGCCAGCTTTTGGTCTGCCTCGGACCAAGTTGGGAGTCCAACTTGCTTGATATTTTCATACATTGTCTCTGCAATAATCTTATTAAAGTGTCTTGGCCAGGCCGTACCCAATACGCGAGAAGTCATCTTGGTTCCGGTCATTAAAGCCGCTCCCTTGGCAATATCATTTGCTTCGGCATACATTTCCATAATTCCTTCGTAGGTCACATCCCTAAAATAAAACCAAATAGCAGCCTTGGAAGGCACTACATTGGGTTGGTCTCCTGCATCAGTAAAAATAGAGTGCGATCTTTTTAATGGATGTAAGTGTTCTCTTTTGTAATTCCAACCCACATTCATAAGTTCCGCAGCATCAAGGGCACTTCTTCCTCGCCATGGAGCCCCGGCCGAATGTGCCGCTTCACCTTCAAACATATATTCAACAGAAATAAGCCCAGTCCCTCTTGTTGGCCCCCATGAAACAGCCAAATTACTGCTAACGTGCGTAAAAATGCACATATCTATATCATCAAAAAGACCATCGCGAACGTACCATGCTTTTGCTGCGACCAGTTCTTCTGCAATACCTGGCCAAAGTATTAACGTGCCTCCTATACCTTCTTTTTGCATTACCTCTTTTACGGCCAATGCAGAAGTAATGTTCAATGGGATGCCTGCATTATGGCCCTCTCCATGCCCTGGCGCGCCCTCAACTATTGGTTTGTGATATGCTACACCTGGATATTGCGAAGCTTTTGGGATACAATCCACATCGCTCCCTAAAGCAATTACAGGCCCATCGCCATTGCTCCAAGTTGCAAACCAAGCAGTAGGGATATTGGAAATTGAATGTTCTATGGTAAAGCCGTTTTCCTTTAGGATTCCAGTAAGATATTTGGAACTTTCTTCTTCTTGAAAACCCAATTCAGCAAAACTGAAGATTTTGTCCACCATAACCTGTGTTTGCTTTTTATTGGCCTCCACAATAGCTTCGACTTCTGCTTTTAACTTTTTAATCTGACTTTTGGAATACTTTTTTTGTGCTGACAAGTTGGTAATACCCACTAAAAGCACAATCCCGGAAAGTAGGACTCTGATTGTTTTCATAAGGTTGGTTTTGAGTTAGCTATAATTCTTCTAAGATAATAAAAGAACTTCAACATACTCATTACAAATCGGTTTGAATATAGCAACATGGAAATTTAAAAACATCTCCGCCATTGTTTTAATATGTTCATGCTATCAACAATATTTCGTTAACAAAACATCTTTCCTGTAGGACGAATTACGCTGCAAAATCGTATTTTTACAATTTCTTAAACCGTTCAACGCATAGATTGTATGATCCATTTTTTTGGGGACAAGGCTACTAAGGTTTTTGCCGTCCAAACCACTCAGGAAATCGCACAGGAAGATAGTAACAAACTGACTTGGTTGTTTGGCAACCAACCTAAGATTGAAGCGGCGTCACTCGACGCCTTTTTTGTTGGGCCACGTGCCGCGATGGTCACGCCATGGAGTACCAACGCCACAGAGATAACCCAAAATATGGGCATCACTGGAATTATTCGAATTGAGGAGTTCCATGCGGTAACAGGGGACTTTACCGACTTTGACCCGATGCTTTCCCAAAAATATACCGCTTTGGGACAAGATATATTTACTGTGAATATTGTTCCTGAGCCTATCAAAGAGATTGATGACATAGCCTCGTACAACGAAAAAGAAGGCTTGGCCCTGAGTGATGAGGAAGTAGAATATTTGGAAGGACTTGCCCTGAAATTGGACAGAAAGTTGACGGATTCCGAAGTCTTCGGGTTCAGCCAAGTGAATTCCGAGCATTGCAGACACAAAATTTTTAACGGAACATTTGTGATAGATGGGGAGGAAAAACCTTCTTCCCTATTCAAATTGATCAAAAAAACTTCTGAGGCCAACCCCAACGATATTGTTTCGGCATACAAGGACAATGTTGCTTTTATTAAAGGGCCAAAAGCAATTCAGTTTGCACCAAAAAGTGCTGACAAGCCCGATTTTTACGAAGAAAAAGAATTCGATTCCGTATTATCGCTAAAAGCGGAGACCCACAATTTCCCGACCACTGTGGAGCCTTTCAATGGCGCCGCCACAGGTTCTGGGGGTGAAATTCGTGATCGTTTAGCTGGTGGAAAGGGATCGTTGCCATTGGCTGGAACCGCTGTTTACATGACTTCCTATTCCCGATTGGAAGAAAATCGTCCATGGGAAAAAGGAATGAAAGAAAGAGACTGGCTGTACCAGACGCCAATGGACATTTTGATCAAAGCTTCCAACGGGGCATCCGACTTCGGAAATAAATTTGGTCAACCTTTGATCGCTGGTTCCGTACTCACTTTTGAGCATGAGGAAGAAGCTAGAAAATTAGGCTTCGACAAGGTAATTATGATGGCCGGAGGTATTGGTTACGGAAAAACCGACCAAGCCTTGAAAGACACTCCAAAGAAAGGAGACAGAATAGTTGTTCTAGGCGGTGACAATTACCGTATCGGGATGGGCGGAGCTGCGGTATCCAGTGCAGACACTGGCGAGTTCAGTTCTGCTATTGAATTGAATGCCGTACAGCGCTCCAACCCCGAAATGCAAAAAAGAGCTTCGAATGCCGTTCGTGGCCTGTTCGAAAGTCACGATAATCCTATTGTTTCCATTCACGACCACGGAGCAGGTGGACACTTAAACTGCTTGTCCGAATTGGTGGAAGAAACAGGCGGAACCATCGATACGGACAAATTGCCCGTAGGCGACCCTACGCTTTCTAAAAAAGAACTGATCGGAAACGAATCCCAAGAACGAATGGGATTGGTGATCGGTGAAAAAGATTTAGATCTATTGAACCGGGTTTCAGCTCGTGAACGTTCCCCAATGTACAATGTTGGCGAAGTAACAGGAGACCACACTTTTAAATTCACCTCGACAAAAACAGGAGAAACCCCTATGGATTTGGAATTATCCGATATGTTCGGAAGCTCTCCAAAAACCATAATGGAAGATAAAGCTGTACAACAAAATTATCCTTCACTCAACTATTCCCTTGAGCATTTCCACGACTATTTGGAACAGGTACTTCAACTGGAAGCAGTGGCTTCTAAAGACTGGTTGACCAATAAGGTGGATCGTTGCGTAGGCGGACGCGTTGCAAAGCAACAATGTGCCGGACCATTGCAATTGCCCTTGAACAACTGTGGGGTAATGGCACTCGACTTTAAAGGTAAGGAAGGGATTGCCACCAGTATTGGGCACTCCCCTATCTCGGCCTTGATAGATCCTGTTGCCGGAAGTAGAAATAGTGTCGCGGAATCGTTGACCAATATTGTTTGGGCACCGCTGAAAGATGGCTTAAAATCCGTGTCGCTATCCGCCAACTGGATGTGGCCTTGCCGAAATAAGGGTGAGGATGCCCGTTTGTATTCCGCAGTGGAATCCTTATCGGAATTTGCCATAGATTTAGGCATTAATGTACCTACTGGAAAGGATTCACTTTCCATGAAACAAAAATATAAAGACAGTGAGGTATTGTCGCCAGGCACCGTAATTATATCTGCCGCTGCGAATTGCAACAACATTAACCAAGTGGTTGAGCCCGTTTTACAAAAAGATGGCGGAAATATTTATTACATCAACCTATCTAAAGATAGTCACAAGTTGGGAGGTTCTTCTTTTGCCCAAATTTTGAACGGAATTGGCAACGAAGCTCCTTCTGTTTTGGACGCTGGTTATTTTAAGACTGCTTTTAATACGTTACAGGATTTGATTAAGAATGGTCAAGTCTTGGCAGGTCACGATGTGGCATCCGGTGGTTTGATCACTACATTGTTAGAACTTTGCTTTTCAGATAACGATTTGGGGGCTAGGTTGGATTTTTCCAGCATTGGTGAGGAAGATACCATTAAGCTACTCTTTTCTGAAAATATTGGTGTAGTGTTTCAGGCCAAAGATGATTCGGTTGAGAGAGTATTGTCAGATTCTGGTGTGAATTTTGTGAAAATTGGCACACCTATTTCAGAAGGCACCTTGGAAATCAAGAACAATGGTATTGAAATTGGTTTGAATGTTGCTTCATTGCGCGATACTTGGTTCAAGACCTCCTATCTTTTAGATAACAAACAAACCGCCAATGGTTTGGCCAAAGACCGTTATAACAATTATAAGGAACAGCCATTGCAATATGTATTCCCTGAAAATTTTGATGGGAAACTCCCGATGGCCTCGACTTCCTTCGACTCCGCTCAGGAACCAAAGCGCAGCCCACGACCCAAGGCCGCCATTCTTCGGGAGAAAGGAAGTAATTCCGAGCGTGAGATGGCCAATGCCATGTACTTAGCTGGGTTTGATGTGAAGGATGTGCACATGACCGACCTTATTACAGGACGAGAAACTTTGGAAGACATCCAATTTATCGGCGCGGTCGGCGGCTTCTCCAACTCAGATGTTTTGGGAAGTGCAAAAGGTTGGGCAGGAGCATTCAAATACAATGAAAAAGCCAATAAAGCACTAAAAGATTTCTTTGCCAGACCCGATACGCTTTCCGTAGGAATTTGTAATGGCTGCCAATTGTTTATGGAGTTAGACCTCATCAATCCAGAACATGAAACGCATGGTAGAATGACATATAATGACTCTCACAAGCACGAGAGTAATTTCACTTCAGTAAAGGTTCAGGAGAACAACTCCGTGATGCTTTCTAACTTAGCAGGCACAACCTTAGGAGTGTGGATCAGTCATGGTGAAGGTAAATTTAGCCTTCCACATACCGAAGATCAATATAACATTGTTGCTAAATACGGCTACGAAGGTTATCCTGCCAATCCAAACGGAAGTGATTATAACACAGCCATGCTTTGCGACAAAACTGGAAGACACTTGGTAACCATGCCGCATATTGAACGCTCTACGTTCCCCTGGAACTGGGCACACTATCCAAAAGATAGAACAGATGTTGTGAGCCCATGGCTACAGGCTTTTGTAAATGCAAGAGTATGGTTGGAAAACTTAGGGAATTGATACGCTCAACTCATATTAGGGGTTGAAAATTAAGGAATTTTCAAAATTCGACTTACGTAATTGTTAAATCTGTTTCATTGTTAAGGTCTGATTTGCTAATTTGCAATCGCTTAACATAAAACTTACTATGCAAACCGTTACTCGATTATTTGATTTCCCATACTATCAACTTGAAAAATACCCCTTAGAAAAATCATTGGTCACAAAGAGTGGCGGAAAATGGATAAGCACATCCACCCAAGAGTACATTAATAAGGCCAATGCTATTAGTAGAGCTTTGCTGCGCATGGGTGTTAAGCCCAACGATAAGATCGCTATTATTTCCATGACCAACCGCACGGAGTGGAACATAATGGATATAGGTGTTCTTCAAATCGGGGCACAGACCGTCCCGATCTATCCAACCATTTCCGAAGATGATTATGAATATATCTTAAATCACTCCGAAGCCAAGTATTGTTTTGTTTCATGCGAAGATGTACTGGAAAAAGTACTTGCCATAAGCTCAAAAATCAAAAAAATCGAAGAGGTTTACTCCTTCGACGAGCTTAAAAACTGTAAAAACTGGAAGGAAGTATTGGAATTGGGAGCGGACACTTCCAACCAAGAAAATGTGGAAAAGCTAAAAAGCTCTGTTAAGGCTAAAGATTTGGCCACTCTTATCTATACTTCGGGAACCACTGGCAAGCCCAAGGGAGTAATGCTTTCCCATGACAACATAGTCTCCAATGTTACCTCCAGTAAATTTAGGGTCCCTTTTGAAACCGGTGGTGTCGCCCTCAGTTTTTTACCGGTATGCCACATTTTTGAAAGAATGATCCTCTACCTATACCAATATTGCGGGATTGAAATTCATTTTGCTGAAGGATTGGATAAGATCAGTGACAATGTAAAGGAGGTTAAGCCAGACGTAATGACGGTTGTTCCTCGCTTGCTCGAAAAAGTTTATGATGCCATAATTGCCAAAGGAGCCCTGCTTACAGGTATAAAAAAGAAATTGTTCTTTTGGGCAGTAGAAGTTGGGCTTAAATTTGAGCCCTATGGTGCAAACGGATGGTGGTACGAGAAAAAATTAGGACTCGCCCGTAAATTGATTTTCAGTAAATGGAAAGAAGGGCTTGGCGGAAACCTATCTGTAATGGTTTCGGGCAGTGCCGCACTTCAACCTAGATTGGCGCGTATTTTTGGTGCTGCGCAAATGCCTGTAATGGAGGGCTACGGACTTACCGAAACTTCTCCGGTAATAGCGGTTAACGATCAACGCAACAAAGGTTGGAAAATAGGTACGGTTGGGAAAATTTTAGATCGGGTCGAAGTTAAAATAGCCGAAGATGGTGAAATCCTTTGTAAAGGCCCCAATATTATGATGGGCTACTACAAAGATCCTGAAAAAACTGCTCAAGTTATGACGGACGATTATTTCCATACTGGAGATATTGGCGAAGTGGATGCCGATGGCTTTTTACGCATTACCGACCGTAAAAAAGAAATGTTCAAAACTTCGGGCGGCAAATATGTAGCACCACAATTATTGGAGAATCGATTTAAACAATCCCGGTTTATAGAACAGATCATGGTGGTGGGAGAAGGTGAAAAAATGCCCGCGGCCATAATTCAACCCAATTTTGAGTTTATACGTGAATGGGCCAAAAGACACGATATCGCTCTTGGAAACAACTCGGATTTGGTAAAAAACGAAAAGGTAATTGCTCGTATTCAAGAAGAAGTGGATTTAGCCAATGAAGAATTCGCCAAATGGGAAAAAGTAAAACAATTTAGATTGACTGCCGATGTTTGGAGCATTGACGATGGGCATTTGACCCCTACCCTAAAATTGAAGCGCAAAATTGTTAAAGAGAAATATCTAGCACTTTATAATGATATTTATGGGTATTGACCCCATGTTCAACTTACAATGAATAATAATCAATGATATGCTGTCATTTGGAACAGGTGTCCTAAAAGTAGTCGAAGGAGCTGTCGAAGAACTTTTTATAAAATTTTGAGAATTTAATATTTTCAATTTATCGAAGAATCAATATCCTATAATTTAGGGAGATTGAATTTTCGATAGCCAAGTTGTGTATCATTTCAAAAGAGCATGAAAATTTAACTTACGATTTAAGCTTCATCAATAGAAGAGAAAATTTAGTTTTACAATACTGGATATAGTAAGAAAAAGGAATACAGACATCAAACAATCCTATTAATTCCGACTAAAGAAATAGTCCTCGGCCTATTACCATCACCTATTTACTTCAACTTTAAATTATTAAGGTGCACTTAACCTAAATTTATTATGCATGCATAATAAATTTTTATATATTTGAGAACACCAAACCAGTTCTATGAAAGATTTGACAATTGATCATGCCCTCAGGGCCACTTGGCAGGCAGTGAGCAAAATGTACAATGAAGAAGCAAAAAACTACGATCTTACCATGGCCATTGGATTTACCCTGTTGAGTATGGACCCAAAAGGAGGTACTCCGAGTACAACCTTGGGACCAAAAATGGGAATGGAAGCTACGAGTTTATCAAGAATCCTAAAGAATATTGAACAAAAAGGATACATTTTACGAAAACGAAACCCAAAAGATGGCAGAGGTGTCTTAATTTTCCTAACTCCTTTGGGGTTGGAAAAAAGAGAAGAATCCAAAGAGGTCGTGCTCAGATTCAATGAAGTAGTAAAAGAACACGTATCAGAGGAAGACCTAAATGTGTTTTTTAAGACCATGGGTATGATAAACAAGCTTATTACCGACAAAAAGATATATACAAAAACAACTAATAATTAAATTTCAAACTCGCACATGAAAAGGCATATAAACAAAGTTGCCGTAATCGGTTCCGGTATAATGGGCAGTGGCATAGCATGCCATTTTGCGAACATTGGGGTCGAGGTACTATTGTTGGATATAGTTCCTCGCGAACTGAACGACAAGGAAAAAGCCAAAGGACTTACGTTGAAAAACAAAGCGGTTCGTAATCGTTTGGTAAACGATTCATTGACCGCTGCGTTAAAATCGAAGCCATCTCCTATTTACCATCAAAAATTTGCTGATAGAATTACCACAGGAAACTTGGAAGACGATATTTCCAAAGTAGCCCATGTAGATTGGATCATCGAGGTGGTCGTGGAACGATTGGATATCAAAAAACAAGTATTCGAAAATCTGGACAAACACCGTACAACGGGAACCTTGATTACCTCGAACACGTCCGGTATCCCTATTAAATTTATGAGCGAAGGAAGAAGTGAGGATTTCCAGAAACACTTCTGCGGAACCCACTTTTTTAACCCAGCTCGTTACCTAAAGCTTTTTGAGATTATTCCAGGTCCAAAAACTTCGAAAGATGCTCTGGATTTCTTGAACGGGTATGGTGAGCAGTTCTTGGGCAAAACATCGGTAGTTGCTAAAGACACTCCTGCTTTTATTGGAAACAGGATAGGAATTTTTAGTATCCAAAGCTTGTTTCATGCCGTAAAGGATTTGGGCATGACAGTCGAAGAGGTCGATAAATTAACAGGTCCAGTAATAGGCAGGCCAAAGTCGGCAACCTTCCGAACTGTAGATGTAGTCGGATTGGACACCCTTGTACATGTAGCCAACGGGATCAGTGAAAACTGTAAGGACGACGAACGTCACGAACTCTTCCAGTTACCTGATTTTATCCAAACCATGATGGACAACAAATGGTTGGGCAGCAAAACCGGACAAGGATTTTATAAAAAAGTTAAAGGGGACGATGGCAAGAGTGAAATCCTGACATTGGATTTAGACACCATGGACTACCGCTCCAAAAAGAGTGCAAAATTTTCCACCTTGGAACTCACCAAGACCATTGACAAGGTCATTGATCGTTTCTCTGTTTTAGTAGGAGGAAAGGACAAAGCTGGAGAGTTTTACCGCAAAAGCTTCGGAGCACTATTCGCCTATGTTACCCATCGTATTCCTGAAATCACGGACGAATTATATAAAATAGATGACGCCATGAAGGCCGGCTTTGGCTGGGAACATGGGCCTTTCCAAATTTGGGATGCCGTTGGTCTGGACAAAGGTCTTGAATTTATAAAGGCCGAAGGCTTGGAAGCCGCCACATGGGTTACCGAAATGAAAGAAGCGGGAATTGATTCCTTCTATACGGTAAAAGAAGGCAACACATACTTCTACGATATTCCTAAAAAGGCCATGGAAAAAGTTCCAGGTCAGGATGCGTTCATCATTTTGGACAATATCCGGAAAACCAAGGAAGTCTTTAAAAACAGTGGTGTTGTTATAGAAGATTTAGGCGATGGAATCCTTAATTGCGAATTCCAGTCTAAAATGAACACCATTGGAGGTGACGTTTTGGCCGGATTGAACAAAGCTGTTGATCTTGCAGAGAAAGATTTTGCAGGATTGGTAATCGGTAACCAAGCTGCCAATTTCTCTGTAGGAGCAAATATTGGTATGATATTTATGATGGCTGTTGAACAGGAGTACGATGAATTGAACATGGCCATAAAATACTTCCAAGATACCATGATGCGAATGAGGTATTCTTCTATCCCCACTGTTGCCGCACCGCACGGCATGGCATTGGGTGGTGGTTGTGAACTTTCCATACATGCCGATAAAGTAGTTGCAGCGGCTGAAACCTATATTGGATTGGTAGAGTTTGGAGTTGGGGTAATTCCTGGCGGTGGTGGGTCTAAAGAAATGGCCCTACGCGCTTCCGATACTTTCAGGAAAAATGATGTTGAATTGAACGTGCTACAAGAGTATTTCTTGACCATTGGTATGGCCAAAGTATCCACTTCGGCTTACGAAGCCTTTGATTTGGGCATCCTACAAAAAGGAAAGGACGTAGTCGTCGTAAACAAAGATCGACAAATAGCAACTGCCAAGGCACACGCCAAAATTATGGCAGATGCAGGATACACCAAACCTGTAAAACGTAAAGATGTAAAAGTTCTGGGCAAACAAGCTTTGGGTATGTTCTTGGTAGGAACGGATTCCATGGAAGCCGGGCATTACATCTCGGAACACGACAAAAAGATTGCCGATAAACTGGCCTACGTTATGGCCGGTGGCGACCTTTCTGAAGCAACAATGGTTACCGAACAATATCTTTTGGATTTGGAACGAGAAGCATTTCTATCGCTTTGTACCGAAAGAAAGACTTTGGAACGCATCCAACACATGTTGAAAACAGGAAAACCACTTCGCAACTAGTTGCGATAGTAGTGAGATACTAGAATTGAGTAATCAGATATGCACAAGGTAGAGGATTTAAAAATTTGGAAGAGGTCGATTCAACTTTCTAAGGCCATTTACCTACTGATGCCTGAGTTACCAAAAGACGAAAAATTTGGTTTGATAAATCAAATTAAAAGAAGTGCTGTTTCGGTTCCTTCTAATATTGCCGAAGGGGCAGGAAGAAATTCAAACAAAGAGTTCAAGCACTTTTTAGGTATTGCGAACGGTTCTCTATACGAATTACAAACGCAATTGATTTTAATTATTGAATTAAACTTGACTAAAAACCAGAAAGTACAAACACTTATAGATGACTGTATTGAAATACAAAAAATGATTTATTCATTAGCACAAAAGTTATAATCTCAATACTCACATCTCAATTCTCAATACTTTTTAAATGAAAACAGCATATATAGTAAAAGGATATAGAACAGCAGTAGGCAAAGCGCCAAAAGGTCTGTTCCGGTTTAAGCGTCCAGACGAACTGGCTGCCGAAACCATAGAACATATGATGAAGGAGCTTCCCGAATTGGACAAAAAACGTATCGATGATGTTATCGTAGGAAACGCCATGCCAGAAGCCGAACAAGGATTGAACATGGGACGATTGATCTCATTAATGGGGCTCAACATTGAAGATGTTCCCGGCGTTACCGTAAACCGTTATTGCGCATCCGGATTGGAAACCATAGGCATAGCAACAGCCAAAATACAATCGGGAATGGCAGATTGCATTATTGCGGGTGGTGCAGAAAGTATGAGTTACATTCCCATGGGCGGATACAAACCCACCCCCGATTACGCCACGGCAAAAGAAGGGCACGAGGATTACTACTGGGGCATGGGTCTTACTGCCGAAGCGGTTGCCAAACAATTCAAAGTGTCTCGTGAAGATCAAGATGAATTTGCGTTCAATTCCCATATGAAGGCCTTAAAGGCTCAAGAAGAAAATCGTTTTCAGGAGCAAATTGTGCCTATTGAAGTGGAACATACATTTGTAAACGAATTAGGCAAAAAAGAAACCAAAACATACACGGTAAACAAGGACGAAGGCCCAAGAAAAGGAACCAACATTCCAACTTTGAACAAGCTTAGACCTGTTTTTGCCGCAGGCGGAAGTGTTACCGCCGGGAACTCATCACAAATGAGTGATGGAGCTGCCTTTGTAATGGTAATGAGTGAGGATATGGTCAAAGAATTAAATCTTGAACCCATAGCAAGACTCGTCAATTATGCAGCAGCAGGAGTTGAACCCAGAATCATGGGAATTGGACCAGTGAAAGCGATTCCAAAAGCCTTGAAACAGGCAGGGTTAAAACAAAACGATATTGACCTTATCGAATTGAATGAAGCTTTTGCTTCACAATCACTGGCCGTTATCCGGGAACTTGGATTAAACCAAGACATCGTTAATGTAAATGGTGGTGCCATAGCACTTGGACATCCTCTTGGATGTACAGGAGCAAAACTATCTGTTCAACTTTTTGATGAAATGAGAAAGCGTGACATGAAAGGTAAATACGGCATGGTAACCATGTGTGTGGGTACGGGACAAGGTGCCGCGGGGATATTTGAGTTTCTTTCTTAATATTCAAAAGGAGAGGTTTCCTAATGAAAAGACATAATTATAAAAATTTGAAGATTTGGTTGCTCGGATCGGAAATTACAAATGAAATTTCTGATTTTCTGCTCAATTTTCCTAATCATGAGCGATACGATTCAAGTTCCCAAATAAGCAGATGTTCGGTTTCAATGCCTAGCAATATTGCTGAAGGGTCTTCGAGAACCGATAAATCCTTCAAATATTTTATAGATGTTGCTTTGGGGTCTTCTTTTGAACTCGGCACATAACTTTTAATAACTAAACATAGAAATTATATCAACACTGAAAATTTAAACAGACTTGAAGTTAAAATAGAAGAATGGCAAAAGATGACCATGGGTTTTCAAAACGGATTAAAATAAGTCTTTCGTCTATTTTCTATCTTCTTTAATCATTATCAAAAATGGAAACAACAGAAAAAGACATACTGAGAGGAGGTCAATTTTTGGTCAAGGAGACTAAATGTGAAGACGTATTTACCTTAGAAGACCTGAACGAAGAACAAAAAATGATGCGTGAAAGCACCAAGGAGTTCGTAGATAGAGAGCTTTGGGCTCATTGGGAGCGTTTCGAGAAAAAAGACTATGCATACACCGAGGAATGTATGAGGAAAGCCGGTGAACTTGGTCTGCTCAGCGTAGCCGTGCCCGAGGCATACGGTGGTATGGGAATGGGATTCGTATCCACCATGTTGGTCTGCGATTACATTTCTGGGGCCACAGGTTCTTTTAGCACGGCCTTTGGCGCGCACACAGGAATTGGCACTATGCCAATTACTTTGTACGGAACCGAAGAGCAAAAACAAAAATATGTCCCAAAATTGGCTACCGGAGA
>JAAEZN010000032.1 GCA_018222835.1 Algicola sp.
CCCTGTTCCAGGTTGCCATATTGGTAGTATCCCACAGGCAAACCGACCAATAATTCGGATACGGTGTTTACGGTAACATCCGTTGGTTGAAACATGGCATTAAGGCCTGTGAGTTGCTTTGGTTCGGGCAGATCGCTAGTTTCCGTAATGGATAGGATATCGGTTGCCCCTGTAATTTCAACAGCTGAAACAGATAGGGAAGGGTTTAAAAACACACGATTCTCCGTTCCGTTGTAAAATGCAATTTCCCATGTATCTCGCTTAACTGCGGTTTGGGTAGCTGAACTAAAGTCGAAATAGACTTGGTTTGGTATGTTGGAGCCTCCATTTTCACTATCGATTACACCATTGGCCGAAGCAATAGGGGTATAACTTACCAAAGTCGAAGCTGTTGCCCCATGGGACCAATCCGCTTGATCAAAACCATTTATAGAAAAGGTTACTGATTTTGTGGAACCTTCAATGGCGTTGGACAGTTTGTTAAAAGTAAAAGAAACATTTTGTGCCCCACTTGCCACTGGTATTGATAGTGTTCCCGATTCTGCGTTGGGCGATGTGGTAAAATCCGTTCCGTACTCGGCATTAGTGCCTGCATAGGTTACCGAGATGGTTCCGGCTTTGGAAGCGGGTCTGGAAAAGCTGAGCTGTACATCTACAGAAGTATCTTCTTCGTTAGTACTTACCGTTTCGCTGCTAAAGCTAACGGTAAAGTCTATTAGATCCTGACCGTCATCATTGCTACATGAGCTAATGAGCAATACAAGTATAATTGCTTTTAGAATGATAATTTTTTTCATTGGTTTCAATTGAAATTTAGATTGTATAATAGTTTTAGGTAATACGATCTTCCATTACCGAACAAACGACTGGGTGCTCCACCGCCACCATGTGCGCCGGTAGGAGTGTCCGTAGCATTTACCCGAACAATGTCGAAGATGTTTCTTGCGCCCAAAGTGAGGCTTAAATTTTTTGTGATATTGGTTCGTGCCGAAGCATCCATCCATGTAAAATCGTCCGTTTGCCCCACAACATTTCCATTGGTGCCGCTTTGTACTATCTGTGTTTTGCCGGTATATTTAAGTTGCGCCGATAGGATGGTATTAATGGAGGGCAGGGTATAACTCAAGGAAGATTGTAGGTTAAAGCTCCATAGATAATCGTTGTTGCTATCTGCCGATGCATCGATAACGGTAGATTCTCCCATGTAGGTCATTCCCAAAGAGGCTTGCCAACGCTTCACAATAAGTGAGTTCTCTAAAGAGAAACCCAAGATTTTGGAACGATCCACATTGTCGAAGGTGAACAAATTGCGATTTTGTTCATCCATATCTACTACGGAGGCAATTTTTCCATCAATATCAAAATAGTAAGACTTAAGAGCAGTTTTTAACATGCCGGTATCGGATATTCTAAACTTTTCTTCGATGTTCAAGAAAAGTGATATGCCGTCCTCGGGGTCTAAGTCGGGGTTTCCTTGTACGTTGTGGTTGGAGTCCACAAAGTAGAAAAACAGTTCCTCAAAATTAGGGGCTCGGAAGGCAGAACCGAGCACAGCTTTAATTTTGAATGTATTGCTAAAGTCGTAGGTGGAACTGAGCGACCAGATCAGTTTGTTGCCAAATTGGGAGTTATTGGTAAATCTTGCTCCTGGAAACAAGGAAAATTTGTTGGTAAGGTTAAAATCGGCCACCCCAAAAAAGTCGTAGTTCTCCAAGGTATTTTCGACCACATCGCTCGAATATTCGCCCGTGGCAATGGCGTCGAATCCGGTTTGATGGTTAAACTCATACCCCATTTGCAGATTGAAAAAGTTTGACTTTGGTACCAAGTTGCTTACAAATCCTTTGGAGTACCAAATTTCACTGGATTGACTTAGATTGTCCGCTATAACGGATTCAATGCCCTGTTGCAAAATATTGTAAACGAATTGCTTGTAGTATCTTTTTTGCTTTTGATAGGATAAGGATAGATTGTAAATGGTCGGTCCTTTTAATGGCCCAGTGAGATTTAGGTTGTTGATGATTCTTTCGGTATCAAAATTTTCATCTAGGGCAGTCGGATTTACCACACCGGTGTTGTTGTCCACTCTACCATTTACATAAGTGTTGTAAACGGGAACCGATTCATTATAATATTGAACCTTATAGAAAAGGTTGTGTTTTCCAATACTGGTATTTAGGTTGCCGTAGGTGGTAAGCTGTGCTTTAGGATTCCATTCCATGCCACGTAAACTATCGTTGACCACAGCATTGTCTTGAATGTTCACATAATCTTTACCTCGAAGGTCATTAAAGAAACCTGCGTAGTCGTTTCGCGAGGCTCCAATGGAAAAGCTCGTTTTGTCACTGATTTGATAGCTAAGTTTGGCATTTTGGATATGTCTGCCTTTATTGAACAAGGCATATTCGCTGCCCACACTTTCTTCTTGTGCCGAAAGCTGGATCTGCCACTTATGCCCACCATCAAGACCACGCTTGGTCACAATGTTTATGACTCCTGCCACGGCATTGTCCCCGTAAAGCACCCCCATGGAACCTTCTACGATTTCGATGCGCCCCACATCCTCTAGGTTGATTTGGGTAATATCGATATTGTTTCCAATACCATTGTCGCTGGCCATGGGAATGCCATCTATCAATATTTTTACATATTGCCCGTCCAGTCCGAACATGCTAATGGTAGATCGACCGGAGGATGGGTCTGGGGTAACGGTAATATTTAGGTTGTAATTAAGAATGTCCGCCAAGTTATTTCCTGCAACTTTGGCAATATCCTTTTTATCGATAACGCCTACGGCAAACAATTTCTTACTGAGTGACATTACCTTACTTTCTCCCATTAGGATTACTTCGTCCAGCTTCTGGATGGACATGGAATCCTGTTCTATGGATGATTTTTTTTGACTGGTGATGATACTTGTGTAAAGAAAGGTAAACGTTAAAAAGAATACACTATTCTTATTTAGACTCATTATTGATAGATTTGTCGCAAATATATATTTTATTTTAAATCAATCTAAATAAAAATAATATTTATTCTTTGGAATTAAGGTTTAGGATTTGATTATGGGAACCAAATTTGGGTGCTGTGTGTTTGTAAATAATTAAATAACAGCGGGTTGAGATGGATCACTGTTTGCAAGTACTAAAAAAACTCAATTCCGATAAGCTGAAAAATGATTAGATAGTCTCGATAAGGTGCAAATACAACATTCCCGATAGAATGGCCAGACCAAAACTTAGAAGGGTGCCAATGAGAACATATTCGGTGAGCTTACGATTTTTACCTTTGTTTAGGTCGCCAAACCGGAATACTGATTTAGCAGCTATCAATAGACCTATGGCTGCCCACTGCTGCATAAGGATAAATCCGAATACAAAAAGCCGTTCCAACATACCAATGTAGGTGCCTGCATTTTTGAGCGAACCACCTTCTCCGGATTCGTCGCTTTTCGCTATCTCATCAATATATGGGGCAAGCAACATGCGCATAATAATACCGGATACGTATGTTACAAAAGCTAAAAAAGTAATCAGTAGAAGGGTTTTTTCATCAAAAAGATGGGGGAGATCAATTTGGAACGGATACATCCAATATAAAACAATGGCCAATACCAATAGATGAAGTAGTTGGTCCACAACAAAGAGCCACCTGTAGTTTTTGGAATTGGTAAGGGATAATTTTCCTAGATCAATAAGATAATGTGTCACAACAATAATCAATATGGCACCTAGATACTTAAACTGTAATAGGAGTAAAAGCACCAAAGCGTGTACGCCAACATGAAAATAAAGGTATTTGGATTTACCTTTATTTTGAAGCTTGTCCTCTACCCAATGTCCTGGTTGGAGCACAAAGTCACCTAAAAAATGGGAGAGAAGTAGTTTTAGGGCAAAAAACATCATAATTGAGCGAGTTGTGTCCTGTAAAATTGGATCATTTTTTTGACTTCGTCAAATCCCGCTTTGTTTAGCTCTTCGCTAATGTTCCCTTGAGATTTGTTGAGTAGGGCGGCAAGTTCTTTCTGGTTCAGTGTAGGGTTTTCCATGGCGCACTTTACGGTTTTGGATATCGCAGGTGTCCAATTATCCAAGGTGAGCAGTGCAAGCTCCAGCAATAGATTAATTTGTTCGTTAAAGGTTGTATTCGATGTTCGTATGCCCAAACGCTGCTTTTTGAGTTGCTCAAAACATTGTCCGGAGTTTACAAAAGCGGGTCCATTGGATTCGGTTATTTTGGCAGCTTTATGGCTTATCTCGCCCAGACCTACGGCTATCCGAACATCCATTCGGCGAATTTGTTTAATGCTTGCTTTAATGTAGATGGCTGCCTCCAATGCTACTTTGGGAGTGGTCTGCAACTGAAAACTGTCGCCACGGTAAATTTCCCAATCGGATGGTTCATTACCATACCTGTTTAGTGCTTGTTTGAGCAAGGGAAGCCACGAGCTGGCTTTATGCTCCGATGAGTTTTTAATGTCTCCGGTGAGTACGGCGATCATGGGTGTTGTTTTTGTATATATCCGCTATTTTACAGATAAAAATAAATATCTGTTTTTAAGCAGATAATCAAATATATCTGTAAAAATGCAGATAAGCAAGCGTTTTACGGAAAAGTATAAAAAAAGAAGCCGCGACCATGGCAGGCGCGGCTTCTTAAAATCAACAAAAAACACTATCCTCTTCTCCCTCTCTCCTCCATTTTTTTCTTGCCGTGCATAAACTTTTTGCGTTTGTGCATTTTTTTCCAAGTCTCGTACTGTTTTTCATCCAGTATTTTCTTCATCCTTTCTTGAACGGCGATTTGGCGATCCAATCGCTCATTTTGCATTTTAAATCGTTCTTCGGATGTTGGCTTTTTCCATTCGCCACTTCCTTTCAAGGATTTCATTTTGTCCCGTTTGGCTTTTCTCAACTGGGCGTTCTCCAAATGGATTTCGTACACCTTATCTTGTTGTACCTTGGTCAAATCCAATGCCAAGGTCATTTTCTTGGTCTTTAAGGTGGCCATCTCTTCTGCGCTCAAGTCCATTTTGTGGCTTTTGCGCATTTTGTGCCCATCATGTTTTTGGGCGGCCATGCCAACACTAATCAGCATAACCACTATTACTGTTAATCGTTTCATATCTCTATATTTTAATGATTTACTACTTGGACAAGCGTACTTGCCAAAGGTTTAATCCTATTATATAGATTATGAAGTTTTTAACAGCGCAAATGTTTTAGGGGTGATTACTTGAGCTCTTCCTCAAGGTCTTTCTCGGAATCATCATCAAAATCGCCGGTATCTTGGAAATTGGTCTCAGCGTAGGTTTCTGATGTGATAGGCTCCTGAAATTTATCGTTTTGCTCCACTACGTAGTAAAGTGTTGAAGCTGCCAAGAGACAGATAAAGTAAACTAAGCTCTTTGTCTTGTAGGTCATAATGTTGAGATTTGGGATTACTAATGTAATTAAACCTAGCGGGAATCTCGGCGATATGTTGTGAAATGATCTTGTTTAGATGTGAACGATAAAAAAAACAAGGTGTAACCGATATGAAAACCGGTTACACCTTTATTAATTGTTCCTTGTTAAAAAGGAGACCCTTATTTAGGCTCCAAAATAAGATCTATACGCTCCAAAGCATCTTGTAAATGGTAGCGGCTCATGGTATCGGATATCCTGGTCAAACCATTTCTGATATCCCTTTTAAGATTGTTCAGTTCGGCACGTGCCACTGAACGGATATCTGATTGACTTGTATTTACAGGAGTGGACTTTCTGTAGCCTCCAAAGTCGGGCATTTTTCGTTGGCTATCCGCTGTCATTAGATACTCCAAACGATCTATATGTGCTTTTTGAAGGTTCCTTCTATACGTGTCGATGGATCTGCCATTACGGGTTTCCGACCAAATTCCTCTACGAAGATCGCGCATCATTTCCAAAAGGGTATATGCCTCGTCTCCATTGATGGCTTCGTTTTCTATAATTCTTGCCAATTTGCCCAATTGCAATATGGTGTTCATATAACGTTCTTGAACGGAACGGATACGCTCCACAGAACCAGAATATTGGATTTTATTAAAAATGTTCTGATCCAACAACCACTCAGGAGTTTCAAACAGTTGTCCCTGCATAAAATTCATGGCGTTTTTCTGGTGTTCTTTGTTCACGTGAGTGTAAACTGCGCCTTCTTGATCGGCTGTTTTATAATGTTCGTAAACACCACCAATGTTGTTGGCAACGTGGCCCATGTACCTGCCAAACTGAGAAACCACATGTCCGTACATAGTTTCCAAGTCGTCATAGTTTTCACCGGCCTCGGTGGTCCAACCCATCAAGTTGGGAACAATACGCTTTAAGTTGGCAATACCGTACAAGCTAGCTTTTATAGCATCATCTCCTAAATCTTCGGTCTGTGAACTTGGGTCATGGACATCGCCCACTTGTTGGTGCCCAAATCGGTACAATGGGTCGCCGGCGTGCTCCGTAATCCAACTATTAAGAATTGGTTTTTCTTCTTCTGCAGTTTTGTCCAAAATAGGTTTGTATCCCCATTTGATCGAGTATTTGTCATAAACCCCAATATTGGGCATTAGGGCAACACCTTCATCGCCAGGTTGTGCTACATAATTAAAACGGGCATAGTCCATAATGGACGGTGCAGTACTATGCTTTTTGGTAAAGCTTGCCGAACGTAGCGAATCTACTGGATAAGCGGCACTACTTCCCATATTGTGCGGAAGCCCTAAAGTATGACCCACTTCGTGGGATGATACAAAACGTATCAATCGTCCCATAATCTCCTTATCAAACTCTGTTTTTTGGGCTGAAGGGTTAATAGCTGCTGTTTGAACAAAAAACCATCCACGCAATAGGCTCATTACGTTGTGATACCAATTAATGTCCGATTCCAGAATTTCACCACTTCGAGGGTCGCTTACGTGGGGCCCGTTCGCGTTGGGAATAGGAGAAGCTAGATAGCGTACAACAGAATATCTTACATCTTCTGGTGACCATTCCGGGTCTTCTTCTGGAGATGGAGGGTCTTTAGCTAGAATGGCATTCTTAAAACCAGCTTCTTCAAAAGCAATTTGCCAATCTTCTATACCTTGTTTAATATAAGGTATCCATTCTTTGGGTGTAGCTCTATCTACATAATATATAATGGGCTTTTTGGGCTCCACTAGTTCACCAGCTTTGTATTTTTCAATATCCTCGTCCTTTACTTCGAGTCTCCAGCGATCTAGGTATGTGAGCGTTTTACTTTCTTGGGCGTCAAGTCCATAATCCACTTGACCTCTGGCGAACCATCCAACGCGTTCGTCGAAATAGCGACGTTTCATAGGTTCTTTGGGCAACAAGATCATGGAATTGTTTATTTCCAGTGAAATGGAACCAAGGCTTGCATTGCTCGGTGGGGCACTGGATAGGTACGTTTTTACGTGGCGGGCCTCGATATTCAACGGGTAACTCTTAATGGATTCAATATAGCTTCTATCGTTGTCCATACGAGTTACCTTATATCTTTTTCGGTATCCATCTGGGAATCCTAGAGCCTTTACATCCTTGGTGAACATTGGGTCTATTTCAATCACCGTTGATGGGTTTAAGGAATCTTTTTTATTGATGGCCTGAATGTCAAAAGAAAACAGTACTGGCTCAAAATTTGAGTTTACCACTGCTTCGTGAACTGGCAAAGAATCGGCAGCTACGTTTTCGTAAGACGCCACTCGCACCAATACTTTTTTGTCTTTCTTCTCCCAACGAAGTACTTGTGTATTTATTTTTCCACCTCCAAAACCAATACCTGTGGCAGTTTTGGAAATCCGGCTCACCATAAGCATTTCACGGTTGAACAAGGAATCGGGAATCTCGTAATAATGTTTGTCATCGACCGTATGCACGCTAAAAAGTCCTGCATCGGTTTTTGCATCTTTAGTGATTACCTTATTATAAGGTTTTATATCACCGGGTTTAGATTTGTCCTCCTTTTTTTTCTCTGTATTTTTTTGCTTCTTTTTAAAAAGCTGGGCTTCCGTAGTTTGGACCGTACCCAATAAAATGACTGCTAGAAGTAGTCGAGGTAATAAATTTTTAATCATTATAAGTCAGTTTGGATAACTAAAACATCCAAAGAACCTAAAAATCGATCGAACTAACTGTTAAATAAATATTAACAGTCATTTTTTTAACGGAATGTCCCAATCTTTGGGAGTCCTGCGTTTTACTAATGGTTCGGCTTGTAACGCCCCATATAGCTGGGCTCAACAGGGATTTAAATTTCGTAAAAAAATGCTAAAGACTGTAACGTTTTGGAATTTGAATAGTCTTATAAGCATATCATCAATCATAAAATTCAATCAAAAAATGAACAAGTTATTATTAATTTATGGAAGTGTATTATTAAGTAGTACCGCCATAGCCAACGACCAACAAAATGTCAGGTTTGTCGAGCATCAATCTGAGACCCTGAACAGTTTAGAGAATAGTTTGACCGTACTTAACATAAGTGCAGATTTAAGCAATTCAACTTCCGAGATGAACGATTACGCATCGTACGAGTTGAATTTAAACGAAATAGTGTATTTGGAGGAAGAACCTGAAGTTGATTTAGGTTTTGATACCTCCGACTATCTTCCCGAGGGTTTTAACCCTTATGAAAGCTATTTTGATTTGAATTCCATTATATACCTCGAAAATAATGTTGAACTAGCATTGGGCTTTGATACCAAAAAGTATTTACCCGAGAATTTTAATGCTTACACTGAGATTGTGGATGTACACTCCATTAACTACATGAAAGAAGAGGATATGGAGCTTGGTTTTAATACCAAAGACTATTTGCCAGAAGACTTTTCTCCTTATGAGGCTTATGTAGATTTAAGATCAATTCCATATGTAGAGGATGAGGTCGATTTACAATTGGGCATTAACAGTGAGTATCTGTTGCCTAAAGGTTTTGATCCTTACACAGATGTAATTGCAGTTACATCCATCAACTACATGGAGGACGAAGACATAGAGTTGGGTTTTGATACTTCCAAGTATCTCCCAGAAAATTTTGATCCTTTTTCAGGATCAATACAGTAAAATGTTCTTCATTTTACAACTTATTTGAGTTAGCTATAAAAGCCCCTCCACCGAGGGGCTTTTGTTTTGAAAATATTTTCTGTTAAAAAATACTTATAAGTTGCTGGTTAACAAAAATATAACATAGAATCAAAGAAGAGGTGAATTGTTAATGAAACGGTTTTACGTGTATGGATTTTTCAATAAAAAGTGGAAATACGTGCAATTAGTTCAGGAATTGATATAGTTTGACCAGAATCCGAGTAATTTGGATTTCCCTATTGTTCGTTAACAAAAATCTAATTACAATAATTTATCGTAAAAAGAGTTATAACTTTGTACTTAACAAAGAGTTACGCTCCACTTGCTTAATTGTGAGTAGCGTTATTTAAGTTAGTTTCTTACATTTTTTTGAGTTAGTTAGTTTGTAAAAATGCCCTTCCGCCCGGAAGGGCATTTTTAGTTTAAAATAGTAACGGAATCACAAACTTAAATACCAATACCAATAAAAACACGGCAATGAGATTAAGGATTACCCCAACTCTCGCCATTTGTGGAATTTTAACATAGCCGCTCGCAAAAACAATGGCGTTGGGAGGCGTGGCCATCGGAAGCATAAAAGCACAACTACTAGCTATGGTCACAGGAATCAATAAATGGAGCATTGGAATATTTAAACCTATAGCGATACCTGCGACTACGGGCGCTAAAACGGCTACAAGTGCAACGTTGCTCATCAGTTCTGTCATAAACAACATAAGGAATATCAATAAAGCGGCTGTAAACAAAACACTGATTTCACTTTGTGCTATTCCGCTAGCTACCAAATCAACAATGCCACTGGTGGACATCCCTTGGGCAAGGGCAAGCCCTCCACCAAAAAGAATTAATATGCCCCAAGCCAATTTGGAGGTGTCTTGCCAAGTGATAATAAAATCACCCTTTTTTATGTTGTAGGGAATGGCAAACAAAGCTATAGCTGCAAAAATACTGATCATGGTATCCGTAATTCCCAATTGAGGGAAGATGTTATTGATCAAGGTTCTAAAAATCCATAAGAATACCGTTACTCCAAAAATGGCCAAAACCATTTTTTCCTTACCAGATGTTGGTCCCAATTTCTCCAATTCGGTAAGGATCACATCTTTTGACGCGTTAAACTTTAAATCTCGATTGGGAAACATCCATTTTACTAATACCAAATAGCAAATTCCTACCATGATTATGGAGAAAGGCAAACCGATGGTCATCCATTTTAAAAAGGAGATTTCGGTATTGTACTCGTTTTCCAGTAAACCGATCAGCACAGAATTGGGAGGAGTGCCGATTACAGTGGCAATGCCCCCGGCATTCGCCGAAAAGGCGATGCCGAGCATTACGCTCAGTGCAAAATTTTGATCGTTTTTGGTGAAACCGTCGGCATCGTCCACCAACAGATTGATTACCGAAAGTGCAATAGGCAGCATAACTACGGTACTTGCGGTATTGCTGATCCACATACTTAAAGATGCCGTAGCGATCATAAACCCCAAAATAACTTTGTTGGGAGTGGTGCCCGTAAGCCGGATAATGCTTAAAGCGATTCTACGGTGCAAATTAACTTTCTCCAAAGCCAGGGCCATCACAAAACCTCCAAAGAAAAGAAACACGATAGGGCTGCCGTAGTTGGCACCTACCTCCGCAATGGGCAAGATTTTTAAAATGGGCAATAAGAGCAAGGGGAGCAAAGCTGTAACCGAAATAGAAACAGCTTCGGTGATCCACCAAATAAGCATCCAAGTTGCAACCGAGATAACCGGGTCGCCTTTTTCTGAAACAATTTCGAAAGGTAAAATATTTAAAATCAGAAAGATGATGGGACCTAAAACCAGTCCTATTTTTTTGCTTAGTTCCATATGGGATTCTAAGCTATGCTTTTTTTGTTAAAAAATGAAAATGCAAAGTATTTATAAACACTTCGCATTTTTAAAATTTTGTTGGAGAAAGAACAGACCCCTCTTAGCCTGTATATTTGGCCATAAGAGTATCTTCGGTCTTTTCTACTTTGATGAGCCCATGCTTGCTCAAGTTTTTAGTGCTCTTGTCCCATTTTTTACCGCTCAAACCAGCTTTGGATTTTAAATCGGCCAAAGGCATTTCTCCCTGTGGTTTTAGAATGTCCAAGATAGATTTTTCCTCTTCGGTAAGCTCTACCTGTTTTTTCTCTGGTCGCATTTGCGGGAAGAACAGCACTTCTTGAATGGATGAATTATTGGTCATTAACATTACCAAACGGTCTATTCCAATGCCGATACCGGAAGTAGGGGGCATTCCGTATTCCAGCGCACGCAAGAAATCTTGATCGATGAACATAGCTTCATCATCCCCTTTTTCGGAAAGTTTCAATTGGTCCTCGAAACGTTCGCGCTGATCAATTGGGTCGTTGAGCTCGGAATAGGCGTTGGCCAACTCCTTTCCATTTACCATCAACTCAAAACGCTCCGTCAATCGAGGATTGGAACGGTGCTCTTTGGTCAACGGGCTCATTTCTTTTGGGTAATCGATAATAAAAGTCGGTTGTATATAGTGGTGCTCACATTTTTCACCAAAAATCTCATCGATCAATTTCCCAACACCCATGGTGTCGTCCACTTCAATGCCCAGCTTTTTGGCAGTTTCGCGAAGCTCCTCTTCTTCCATTCCAGAAACATCAATTCCCGTATGGATTTTGATGGCCTCCAAAATGGGAACCCTTGGGTAGGGGGCCTTAAATTCTATTTTGTTATCACCCACTGTTACTTTGGAACTTCCAGTTGCATCAATGGCCACTTTTTCCAATAGTTCTTCTGTGGTATCCATCATCCAATTGTAATCCTTGTAGGCTACGTAGAGTTCCATTACGGTAAACTCTGGATTATGGGTACGGTCCATTCCCTCGTTACGGAAATCCTTGGCGAATTCGTACACGCCATCAAATCCACCTACAATCAATCTTTTAAGATACAATTCGTTGGCAATACGGAGGTACAATGGAATGTTGAGCGCATTGTGGTGCGTTAAAAACGGACGTGCCGCCGCTCCACCCGGAATGGGCTGTAATATGGGTGTCTCTACCTCCAAATATCCTTTTTGGTTGTAAAACTCACGGATACTGGTGGTGATTTTTGTTCTTTTTATGAAGGTGTCCTTTACGTGTGGGTTCACAACCAAATCCACATAACGTTGACGATAACGAAGCTCAGGGTCGTTAAAGGCATCAAACACTTTACCCTCATCATCTACTTTGGGCAAAGGAAGTGGTCGCAACGATTTGCTCAACAGACTGAATTTTTTCACCATTACGGTTTTTTCACCTACTTGAGTGGTGAACAATTCCCCTTCTACACCAATTATGTCACCAATGTCCAACAACTTTTTATATACATCGTTGTACAAGGTTTTATCATCATCCGGACAAATTTCGTCACGGTTGAAGTACACCTGGATACGACCTTCGCTATCTTGAAGTTCGGCAAATGAAGCTTTTCCTTGGATCCTACGCGACATCAATCTACCGGAAATCACTACTTTTTTTCCTTCTTCAAAATCATTCTTGATGCTCTTGGAAGTGGCATCAACAGGATATAGTGCTGCTGGGTATGGGTCAATGCCCATTTCCCTGAGTTTGGTCAATTTTTCCCTTCGAACGATCTCTTGTTCCGATAGTTGCATAGTCTTCAAAAAATTTAAAGCGCAAAATTACACTTTTGCGCTTTAATTTCCTGCCATACTACAACTTAATATGCATAATTGGGTATATAGTCCTTCCCAAAAACTATTTGGGAAATATTCTCTTCCAATGTTCCCAGTGGACTTTCTACAATTCGGTTAACCTCCTTCCCATCTTTATAAAAGATGATGGTGGGTACTTTAATTATGTTCAATCCTTTCTCCTCGTGGGTAGGACTGGTCTTGTACAGCCCTTTTCGATAATCCAGTCCAACTATCTCCAATTGTTCCACAGGAAAATTAGCGGCCTTTAAAATTTTGATCAATTTTGGGCTTTCCCTTTTGCTGTCACCGCACCATGTTCCCAAGAATAGTTTGATGTGGTACCCTTTTAATTTTTTCTGAAAAAGCGAAACCAGGGTTTCGTCCACCTTGTAATTGTTGTACCGAGTTTGAAACCAATTACTGTAAGGTCTGGATTGCAAACCTTCCAAATTTATTTGTCCCACTAAAAATTGTTGGCCATTTTCCGTTTTAATTTCTTTATTGAACTTTTGTGCCGAAACACAAACAATGCAAAGCATAAGCCATGCGGTTAAAACTTGTTTCATGATATTGTGATTTTTGGTTTGATGCCAAATTCACTAAAATCAATGGCTGAACGAATTTTGTTGCGTTGGAAATCGGGACTAGACCCAGGGTTGAATTTTTATTTTTTGAAGAGAACGGACATCTCGTCCCTAGAGGCAACATCGAGTTTTTTGTAGAGGTTGTTAATGTGGGTCTTAATGGTGCTTACACTTACAAAAAGTTCTGAAGCAATCTCCTTATTGGTTTTATTTTCCAATATTAAATGGGCAATTTTCTGCTCTTGTGGTGTAAGTTTTTCCAGTAGATGGGAGGTGCCACTTTTTCTTTTTTTGCCCAAGAAGAACACCACATTTCCCAAAACAGAAACCGCTAACAGGGCAATTATGGTCCGGTTCCATTTGCTGGATTGCGGTTTGCCAAAATTGGCCAATTCCCTGTCCGTGGCAATCTCGGCCTGGTATTGTTGTGCGAATGTTGTATTCGGGTAATCGACCAATAATCTTTTGGACAGGTCCTCATAATAATTGTTCTTGGTCAGGTCTTCTAGATAGAACCGAAAAGTCTCATTGCTCTTGTCGGACAAAAAATCGTAAATATAAAGCTCGCCCAAAGGCTCATTGGCTTTTTCTCCAAAACTATGAAGGGTTTTGAACCATTTTTCCAAATTCAATTTATGGTTGGCCTCGCTCGGATATTCGGCAAAATCGTACGCCATATGTTCTTTGAGTTCCTCAATTTCCAGTAGTAATCCAGATTTGGGGTTTGTGGAGGTTATGGTGCACAGTGATTGATCTTCAAAAGAAGTGGGGAAATTTAGAGTGTCTTTGTTATTGGAGATAAAAAGCACGCTTTTGCTATTGTTGCATTGCCCCAAAAAATGATTCCCTCCCGAGTTGTCGGAACAACCATCCAAATGAATACGGTAAATGCGATTTTGGTCACTTAAATTATCGCCAGAAAAAGAAAAATGTCCCAAGGAATCCACCGTGCCTTGTTGAACAATTTGATCTAGGTAAACACGAGAGGCTTTTCGATAGTCCTCTACTACCGATAAATAAATGGAATTACCGGCATTTTCCAAGGAGACTTCTCCGGAAAACCGGTATTGTCCCAAAAGGACAGATGAATTTACAAAAAGTAGGATAAGGACGAAAAACCGCATATTTTGGCCGATTTTTGGTTAAAAATAATGGTTTTCTGTAACAAAGCTCCATTTTTAACTACCTATAAGTATCATCAATCAAATCGTACAATCATGAGTTTCTGGAGAGTGTTATTGGCTATTTTATTTCCGCCATTGTCCGTAATTGGCAAGGGTTGCGGATCTATCCTTATTGTTTTTTTACTTACTCTTTGTGGCTGGGTTCCCGGTGTAATAGCAGCTTTGATAATTCTTAACAATACCAATTGATCTTAGGGTGCAGGTTATCCAAAAAAATGGCGTCGTGTTGTGCATATGTATTGTTAATGGTACTTTTAGCGCGACTTAGGCTATGCCTAAATCAAAAGCATCAGAAATAAGGAGAAACTAACCATTAAAAAAGTATGAAAAAGATTCAATACGCCATAATTGCCGTTATAGGCCTTATAGTCGCATCCTGTAATTTTACAGAAGAGATCCATTTAAATGAAGATGGCTCGGGAAAACTGTCCATCAAATTTGATGGTTCGGAAATGATGGATATGGCTGGAGACGAAATGGCCAAGGAAAATGAGAAAGCTATAGATTCCATTATTTCTTTTAAGGATTTTTTGGAGGAGAACAAAGATAGTATCGCCCAATTGTCCCAAGATGAGCAGGCTAAGCTCAAAAAACTAGAGCATTTTAATATGCATATGGTGATGAATCCCGATACAAAAGAGATGAAGTTTGACCTCTTTAGTAGTTTTGATGATGTGAACCAAGTGAACGATGCATTCAATGCTTTTCATAACGCAAGTTCCATCGGAAACAAGACTAATTCGCAGCAGGGGCCGATAAAGTCTGCAGAGCAGCCTACCGAGGTTAAGTACACATTCAAAAAGAACAAGTTTGCCCGATCAGCTAAAATATTGGATCAAGAATTGTTTCAGCAACAATTGGATAGTATGCAAGGTGGCGAAATGTTCCTTTCGGGATCTACATACACGCTCAAGTATCATTTTCCAAGAAAAATTAAGTCCACCACGGCCAAAGAAGCAACCTTTAGCCAAGATGGTAAAACTTTGATCTATGAGGTGAACTTTTTGGACATGATGAGCGACCCTGCTATTTTAGATCTAGAGGTGGTATTGGAGAAATAGTTTTCCATTAGTGCACTTTGTATCTTTGTAGCATGAACAAGAAAGTTGTGTTACAGGATTTAGGGCTTAAGGATTACAAGGAAACTTGGGATTACCAAGAAGCACTTTTTAAGGACATTGTAGATACCAAGGTTCGCAACCGAAGGGAAGATGCGGGTCTGGAAACACCCAATCATTTCTTGTTTGTGGAACATCCCCATGTATATACGCTCGGAAAGAGTGGCGATATTGGCAATTTGTTGGTGGACGAGAAGGTCTTGGAGTCTAAAGGAGCTACTTTTTATAAAATAAACCGAGGGGGCGATATCACTTATCATGGCCCAGGTCAGGTAGTAGGTTACCCCATTTTGGATTTGGACAATTTCTTTACCGATATACACAAATACCTTCGTTTTTTGGAAGAAATGGTGATACTTACCTTGGAAGAATATGGGCTAAAGGCAGAGCGTTCCGAAGGAGAAACAGGGGTTTGGTTGGATGTGGGCACTCCCTTTGCCCGCAAGATATGCGCCATGGGTGTACGTGCCAGCCGTTGGGTAACCATGCACGGTTTTGCCTTGAACGTAAATGCGGATTTAGGCTATTTTGATCTTATGATTCCGTGTGGCATTAAAGATAAGGCCGTTACTTCCTTAAATGTGGAACTTGGCCAAAAAGAGGTGGATATAGAAGAAGTAAAGCAAAAACTCCTAAAACACTTTACTGCACTTTTTGAGGCGGAGTTGGTCCGGGAAAAAGAAGGCGTATAGTATCATATTATTTGATTTATCAATCCAAACAAGGCATTGGTCAATTTATAGCAATGCGGAGATTGGAAAAGTATTAGTTTAATCGAATCTGAGGATGTGCCTCAGAATTGAAAAAATCAAATAATACCTAAACATGAATAGAATTTATCTAATCGGATTTATTGCAGCAGTTTCAATATTATCCTGTAAAAAGGAACAAAAAGCAGCTATTAATCAAACTGAAAAAAAAGTAGTAACTGCTACAAATGAAGAACAAGCAGAAAATAAGTCAAAAAATACCACAGCTGCCTTTTCTTGGGAAAATATTCCGGTAACTACAAAAGATATAGGTGCATACCCTTACATAACCCCTCCCAAAGGTATGGTCATTGACGAAAATACCAGCGATACCGAGTCCTACGATTTTCATAAACTTGAAATGTTTGATGGCAATTCATTTTTTGATATTGAAGGACCAGTGGAAAAAATGGGAATCCAGATGGATAACGATAAGGAATGGAATCAATATCTCTTTGATAAAAGTGTAAAAGAATATTTGACAGCAATTGGTGCCCAACTTGTTTTTGAAGGTAAAATACCCAATGACTTAATAAATCAAAAAGGAGAAACAGTGAACGATCGCTACACTTATTTCAATAATTTTTATGTTGGTGATATTGTGAATTCTCCCATCCGAATGTATGTTCTAAAAACACCGACCAAAAAAATTGGTATTCAGGTCTATTCCGATACCGCTAGGGGGCAGATCGGTGTGGTTGAATCAAAAGAATTTGAGCAAACTATCGAAAAAATAACAGCGGATAAGATTATCGACGATATCAATACCAAAGGTTTTGCTACGCTTCATATTAATTTTGATACCGGTAAATCCAGAATCAAATCAGAATCTTATGAAATTGTAAGCGAGATCACTAAAATGTTGAATGCCAATCCCGATCTAAAAATTAGTATTGAAGGCCACACCGATAATGTTGGGAGCGAAGAGACCAATATGAAATTATCTAAAAACAGGGCAAGATCTGTTCTTATGGCTTTGGTGGACGAAGGTGTTGATGAGTCTAGGTTGGTCAGTACAGGTTTCGGGCAAAGTAAACCCATTGGCGACAATGCCTCAGAGGAGGGGAAGGCTCTGAATAGAAGAGTTGAGCTTAGAAAGATAGAGTAATGATTGAAAATGACAGAACATAATTTGATCGTATCAGCCAATATATTATAAGGAATTGAATTTTAAGGTTTAGTATTCCTGTGGGTCAACTTATATCAAATATTTTATAACTTACTGCTCGCTTTTAAAGAGCGACCGAAACCAATATTTGATAAGATGAAAAAATTATTTCTAGTAGTTGCGCTGACAGGAGCCGTTATTTCCTGTAAGAATTCCGGTGAAAACCAAAACGAAACCAGTGATACGGTTGTTTCAAGTAGTGCGGATGGCGTAGAGACCGAAGCGGTTACAGCCAATTACGTTCCCATTGATTCCGATGAGGCATTGGTAGCGGCTTCCCTAATGGCAGCTCCAGAAGTGAGCCGGGAAGGGAGTACGGTAATTGGGTACAACATGGCTGGTGAGTTTGTGACCTTCAGAGAAGGGGACAACGAGTTTATTGTACTTGTGGATGACCCCAAAAAATCTGGATTCAATGCCGCTTGCTATCACAAAAGTTTAGAGCCTTTTATGGCTAGGGGACGAGAATTGCGGGCAGAAGGAAAAACAGGGCCAGAAATTTTTGATATTCGGGAAGAGGAAGCAAAATCGGGCAAGTTGGACATGGGTAAGACAGGTGCTACATTGCACATTTATTTTGGGGAGAGCGATAAGTATGATCCAGAAACCAATAAAGTAGAAGGAGCAAAGCATCGTTATGTGGTGTATTTGCCATTTGCTACGGCTGCATCGACGGGATTGCCGGAAAACCCTATCGGGTCTAACCATCCATGGATCATGAATCCCGGAACGCACAGGGCACATATTATGATTTCGCCTTTACACGATGATTAAAAGAATAACAATAGGAATAAAAAAGCCGAGGCTCACGCCTCGGCTTTTTTTATATAACATGGTTTACGGGAAATTTGGATAAGTTTTCTTCTATTTTAACCATCCGTCAATCGAGAAAGGGTATCCGTCAATTTGCGGTATGCAATCTGGTTTATACTCGTTACTTTCCCCGTCGCTGAATTAATATCGGTCATTTAAATAGTTAATCATCCTATATCTAAAAATGAAAAAAGTAAATCTACTTATTGCACTATTATTTTGTTTTATAGCATCAGCACAATTGGATAATACCTTTGGGATCAAGGCAGGAACAAATTATTCCAAGTACATAGCGGATTATGATATCTACAAAAGAAAAATCGGCTATTATGTTGGTGGTTTTTTCAATATTGGAATTTCAGATAAGACAAGTATAAGGCCAGAATTGCTATTGGCTAACGAGGGAACAAAAACTTCGAGGGAACTTGTTGTAGGTGGGATGGAGGAAGGTGAAAAGGTTAGCAATATAAATCAATTGATGATTTTATTGCCTGTCAATTTTAGGGTAGAATTAATAGATCGTCTTCATTTGGAATTGGGGATACAGGCAGGTTATGTTGTAAAAACACAGGAGATCCTCAAAAAGTTTCCTTATGACTCTTCAATGGAAGGTCAAAAAAACAAATACCCGCTATCTGAGTTGGACCGATTTGATTTTGGACTAAATGGGGGTCTGGGTTTTGACCTTACCGATCAATTGGAATTGCATGCAAGGTATAGTTTGGGGTTGATTGAGCTTAACGATTTTTATAAAACTTCCGTGATTAGCTTGGGACTTGGACTTAAAATTTAAATAATTAATCAAACACAACCATAACTTATGAAATACTTGAAAATTTGTCTTTTAACCCTTTTGATAGTTGCCTGTAGCAAGGATGATGCTACATCAAATTTAAGTTTGGATCAGCAATTGGTAGGTAAATGGACAATGACGAATTACTATGATGACCACTATTTTGTTCAAGATGGATATGGGATTATAGAACAAATGGTTCCCGATGAAACGGATTATGCCATTGAATTTACCGATAATCCCAAGGAAATAAAGACGACTGGCTTTTTAAAATATAATTGGGGAGAATATGAAATCGTCAATGGGGAAAAAGTGGTTGAAAATCTAAATGGGTTTAATACTTGGCAAGGTGAAGAAGGAGATGGTTTGCATACGGGCACTTGGAAAATTGAAAATGGGAAATTAATTACTACAGATATTAGCCAACAAGGGCCCGATGAATTTGAAGAGTATTCTATTATATCAACGATAGAATTAAGTGGGGATAATTTGACATTGACTTTAGATAATTCCCAGTTCGGTTCACATTTGTCTGGAGAAATAATTATCGAATATAAGAGGCAATAAAATTTCTTTAAAAGTATAGAAAAGCCGAGGCATTTGCCTCGGCTTTTCTATATAACATGGTTTATGGGAAACGGGCTCCGTTAACCAGTGGCAATAACTGCTGGGATTGGATTGAACTAGCAAGTAATGGGCCGCAGAAAAGAACGACCAAACCCAATATTAGTTTCCAGTGTTATTTTTTAATGAATTCCACTCTGCGATTCTGTGCCTTGCCTTGGGGTGAATTGTTGTCGGCCACAGGCTCCGCTTCCCCTTTTCCTTCGGAGCTTAATCTATCTGAGGAGATACCATATACGGACACCAACGCATTTTTTACCGCTTCGGCCCTATTTTTGGAAAGAGAGATATTGCTCTCATCCGAACCATCGGAGTCTGTATGTCCAATTATATTTAGCTTGATGGAGCTATCTTGTGCCAATACTTGTGATATCTGTCTGATGATTCCCATGGATTGGGGCAGAATATCAGCCGAACCGGAATTGAATAGGATACCATTGGTTGAAATTTTTCCTTCGGACATCAGTTTTCTGCGAAGGTCCACACCGCCTTCGGCAACTTTGAGATTGCTGATCAATACTTGCTCTTGATTGTTCTGGGTATCTATTCCGTTTACTTGTAGTTTTAGATGGTTTATTTTTTCTGGGTCCACTATAAATTGAGGTAGATCAACGATCTTGTTCTGGTTGATCCATAGACGATATCGGTTTTTATTAACGGCAATGGAAATATGGGCCACATCTTGAAATACTTCCCGCAAGTCCTGTTGCATGGTATTTTGGATAGGGGACGGGTCGCTGCTAAAGTTATTGTCTACCTTAACTCCAATGGGAATATATTGGCAAAAGGAAAGACTGGACAATGCATTGTTTTCGTTTGTAGTCAGGTTAGCGGTCTCCGACAAATAAATGCGCATTACAGCTTGGGAACTTGTGTTCTTGGTTAGGTTTACCGCTCTTATATCGAATTCGATAGTGAAATCTTCTGGCAGATCGGTTCCTAAGTTGGGTACGGTAAGGCTTCGGTTGGCAATGGCGTACCATTTGCCGGGCAATGTACCTACGGTAACTACTTCTCCCGAGCCGTTTGTATTCCATTTGGAGGGGAAGTCGCCCATAAAATCATCATTAAAATCATCAAAAAACAATGGTTTGTCTCCCGGAACAAAATCGAACTTACTGTAAACTTGGATGGTTTTAGGCCCTGCTTTTACAGTGCCGGCAGTTTTAGAATTGTTATTGGTGCTACCCGGGGTGTTACTGTTTTCTGGAGTGTTTCCCGGGGATTGTTTTCCGCCAGTGCCCGGTTCCAGAATACTGTCCATGACTTGGTCTGTTTTTTTTGAAGTTTCTCTATCTACCCGATTTTCAACCGTACGTTCTGCTGCCTTTTCTGCTTTTTTGGCCAATTTTTTAAAAAATTGGGCTTCTGCACTGGCACCCATCAACAGTGTAATTGACAAACAGTAGAATAGTTTGCTGGAGGTTTTCATTTTTACTGGTATTTTTTAGTTTGTGATATAGTAATACCGTACAAACTACTAAAATGAAACCAGGGTAATATTTAAATATGTATGTATCGTTTAAACTATTGTATAGGTGACAATTGGCAGCTCCGATTAATTTATTCTGTACACGATCAGGGAGTTTTCTTGGTCTTTGGCCACCAATTCCAGTTTTCTGTCATTGTCCATATCCGTGAGGTCGGCCAGAGAACTACCATAAACCGGGAAATTGGAAATAGGTTCTGCTTGACTATCGAATAAATAGATTTGTTGGTTTTGGATGTCTGTTACACCAACATAGATTTTATCGTAGATATAGAATATTTTGGGTTTGGAATATACTCCAAGCTCCAATTCGACTTTTTTACCTTTAATACTTAGGACGTTATCATCCATAAATACTAAGGTATTGCTAGTGGCATAAAACCCATGGTCGGCATTTAGGTTAAAATTGGTGGCCACAAGTTTGCCGTTGGTGTCAATTTGATGAAGAACCCCTGATTTGTTCGTTACCGAGAATTTATTTTTATAGAGGAACACTTCGTTGTTGGAGAAGTCTATTTTTTCAGCCACTTTAATTCGATCGCTTCCTACACGGTGTAAAATCCTTAAGGTGCCATTATCCTGTTTAAATACCAAATAATCTTTGTTGCCTACCCTAAAATGTTTTGGGGCGCCCAATATATTACTGGGAGCTTCTTTAAAGGTAAACCCGTTTACAACCTTTCCTTGGTTGTTGTACATGTGCACTTTTCTCCCTTGCGTGATTACAAAACGGTAATTTCGGCTCCCATCATAATCAAAAATGGCAAGTGGGTTCAGGTTTCCTCCTTCAAATTGAATATTGAATGGCGATACTTCGTCACCATTGCGATCAAGGATCAAGAATTGGTCGTTGGTGCAGAAGGCCAACTGTAGTTTACCGTTCTTATAGATATCCACCTGTTGAATATTGCCTTGTATTCTTCCATCCAATTGTTTGGTCCAAAGAATTTTTCCATCTGTGGAAATTAGGTAAAGCACATTGTTTTGGTCCTGCACCACAACTTCTTGTTTTTTTGTTCTGTGATTTTTTACAAATTGTGGGGCAGTGGCCAAATCCGTGTTCAACTCCAAAGTAAAGAGTGGAGATACGGTGTTCCGCTCTTGGCTTTTTGCAATTTTGGACACAAGAATATTAAAATGTCCAAAACCATTGTCCATTACCATTTGCGAAGCAAATACCTGATCTTTAAAATCATTTTCTTTTATGTCGGATGATACTTCTGTGGAAAGTTCTTGTTCGGCAAATAGGTTGATGCCGGATTCATCTGACACAAATAGTATGCTCGACTCACTTGCTAAAGATGCCTTTGCGGTTTGATAGCCTTGATTCTTGTCAAACGACGAGGAACTTTTGTAACTGCTGATTATGGTTTGAAGCGCCTCTTTGTTTTCGGAAAAAATAAAACTGTTTTCTAGTAGCGTGCAAAAGTTGGATTCAAAATTCTTTACCAAAGGGGTAAACCCTTCTTCTAGCAAGCTTTTATTTTGAATTTCCAATATTTCACTTCCTTGATAACTTTGTGAAGCTATTTTTCGATGGTCTAAATAATCGTAAAGACTCTCCGTGCCGAAAGATTTTAGCAAAACTACTTTTTCGTTGTTCAAATAAATGAGGCCGACCTCTTCAATGGTATTAAAAAGGGAATCCGTTTTCTTTATCCTATCCAAATACTGGTTTTGATTTTTGGCGAATACTTGGTAGTCATCAAAAGTATAGGATAGTATGGCCTGTGCGTTTATTGGGGCATATGCTGGTGTTTTATTGGAAAGGGGAGCGGTGCCTTTAAACAGATTGATGAAGTTTTTTGTGGAGTCGGGCGCCATAGCGACCCCGTTTAGATTAACTTCGTCCGAATTGGCGGTAAAATCTAAGGATACCCAAGAAGAGAATGGTTGTGCCTGATTATTCCTGTCCTTTAAAGGCAATAAGGCTGGATTGCCAGTAGGGTCAATAAAAAAGGTGGCCGATTTGCTTATGGAACTTGCCTCGTACAATTTCTTTAAAACTGGATCTGCCGATGTGCTGTTGCCAAGTCGAATTATGTTTTCCATAAGCATCATGGAAGAGCTCATCAAAACATCCTTGTCTTTCTGAAGGCTAAAGACTTCCAGGCCGTCCAAATTGTATTTTTTGATACCGGTTCCTTCATAGGTCAATGTTTCTACCGTTTTATTGGTAACACTGTCCACATTAAAAAGTTCGGAATCAATTTTTGTGGCCAAGATGTAATCAAAATTTCCCTTGCCGACTTCATATAAAGCAAGTGCGCATGTTTGATCTGTGGTTAGATGATCCAAGCCCTCTATTTTGTCCGTGATTTCCTGTATGCTGGAAAATCCTTCTATATTCTGAAGCGATGTATTGTTTTTGAGTTCACTTTTAAAATTGGTAAGGTTGGATATTTTAATAACAAGGGAAGGGTTGGGCGGTAAATGATCCAATAAAGAATCTTTGGTCTTTACTTCTTTTGTGCATGATGCTATTATTAAGGGGAGCAAACAAAAAAGTGCCTTTGATCTCATTCTCGAAGTTTGACACAAAGTTAGCGTTTTTAAATATCCAGAGTCAACTGGTCGGGAAGTTGCTTAAAGCTTTTTCTGTGATATTTGGTCAGTCCATATTTTTTTATGGCTTCTCGATGTTCTTTGGTGGGATAGCCTTTGTTTTTTTTCCAATTGTACATAGGAAATTCTTCATGGATTTCGGCCATATACTCATCGCGATATGTTTTTGCCAATACCGAAGCGGCCGCAATACTCATGTATTTTCCATCACCTTTAATAATACACTCGTGCTCAATGTTTGGGTAGGGCTTAAACCTATTGCCATCTACAATAATAAAAGAAGGCAGTGGCTCTAATTTTGCAATTGCCCTGTGCATGGCCATAAAGGAGGCATTCAAGATGTTTATCTCGTCAATTTCATCCTGAAAGACGTGGCAAACAGAGAAAGAAATGGCATTTTCTTCCAAAATCGGCTTTAAAGTTGCCCGTTTGGATTCCGAAAGTTGTTTGGAGTCGTTCAGGATATTATTGGAAAATTTAGGAGGTAAAACTATAGCTGCAGCGGTTACCGGGCCAGCGAGACAGCCCCTCCCGGCTTCGTCGGTGCCAGCTTCGGTAATAGACCGGTAACACGATTTTAACATAAATTATCAAAATTTAACAATGGGGCTATCAAGAAAAACATTTTAATTAAAAAAAAGTTAAAAAAATTCCTACAATACCAATAAACAGGGTTTTGTTTTGAGAATAGCATGTTAAAATTATCAAAAAGGCCTGTTATAATCATATCTGAGCGGACAGTGCAAAGGTGTTAATTTTTTTGAATATTAACTTTTTATATTGATTTTTGAGCGGACTAATTCAAAAAATGAAATAAATGAAAGCTAAGTTAGCATGGATGCTGACGCCTTTATTGGTGTTGTGCATTTCTTTCTCTTATGGACAAGAGAAAACAGTTTCAGGAAACGTGACGGATCAGAATGGTTTGCCGCTTCCTGGTGTGGCTGTTGTCGTTGTAGGGACGACGAATGGTACGCAGACAGATTTTGATGGTAATTACACGATTACCGTAAACACAGGGCAGGTATTGCGCTTTAGTTATATCGGTCAAAAAACAGTTGATAGGACTATCGGCGCTTCTTCTAGTATTAACGTGCAGATGGAGGAAGATGCCCAGGCCTTGGAAGAAGTTGTTGTGACAGGTTACGGTTCTAGGTCTAGAGAATTGTCTACTTCTGCAATATCAACAATATCTACTGAGAAAATCGAGGCCTTTGTTCCTTCCACGAGTGTGGATAACATTCTTCAAGGTCAAGCGGCTGGTGTTCAGGTAACAGCGGCTAACGGTAGGCCGGGTCAGACTGCGTTTGTTACTATTAGGGGTGTTGGTTCGATCAATGCGAACACTACTCCATTGTATGTAGTGGACGGGACTCCGGTAAACTCGGGTTTTATCAACAACTTGAACCCTAACGATATTGAGTCCTTTTCTATTCTTAAAGATGCGGCTACTGTTTCAAAGTATGGTTCACGTGGAGCGAACGGTGTTGTGTTGATTACGACTAAACAAGGTAGGTCTGGAGATGCTAGGATTACTTTTAGGTCATCCTACGGTTTTGGTGAAAGAATTTCTGATCCATTCGACTTGATGAATGCTTCTCAAAAATTAGAGATTGAGAGACAGTACGCTGAGTTGGGTGTGAGTGCAGCCTCATCTTTGCCCGGCGCAACTGCTAGTGATGCTGAAAGAGCTAGGTTGATTGGTTTGGACACTAATTGGGAGGAAGAATTATTGAGAAAATCTCAAATTCAATCTAATTCATTGTCTATCTCTGGTGGTGACGAAAAAATGACCTACTATCTTTCTTTAGGTTATGATAAAAACACTGGTATTATTGATAGAATTGATGGTTTTGAAAGAATTACAGCTCGTATAAATACTACTTATCAGGCAAAAGATTGGTTAAATATTGGTACAAGTCTGTCTTTGTCTCGTAGTACTACCGATTTGCCAAGGGATAGAAACAATGTTCAGAACCCTTTCCGTGCAATGTACGATTATAACCCATGGGAACCGTTGTTCAGAAGAGATGCTAACGGAGGTATCCTTTTGGATGATCAAGGAAATCCAGTGTACAACCCTACAAGATCTGGATTCCCTATTGCTAGGGCTTTGGAAACGGAGCCAGAAGATAATAGAAACTTCTTAATTGTTGGTAGTTTGTTTGCGGATATTAAATTATCGGATAAATTTTCCAACAGATTCTCTGTGGGGGCTACGAACAATAGGCAAAATAATACAAGTAGATCACTTGCTGGGGGTGTGTTGAACTCTATTGTTGGTGATGCTAATTTTCCTGGTACTCAAAGGGATGAGTTTTTTAACACGCTTCAGTATAATGTAAACAACCTGTTCTCGTATAATGACACTTTTGGAGATTATCATAATTTCTCTGCTAGTTTCTTATTGGAGTATAATGAGAATATCGCAACGGATCTTTTTGCTAGTAGTAGAGGATTTCCTTCTCCAGGTATTCCTTATCAGGATGTTGCCGCTGAAGCTACTGCCGCAGGTTCTGATGAAGCAAGAAGAATCTTGTTTTCACAAGGTCTTTTCTTGGATTATGATTATGACAGTAAATACATATTGTCAGCGTCTGTAAGAAGAGATGGTTCTTCAAGATTTGGACCGGATAATAAATATGGTTATTTCTATAGTGGAAGTGCTGCATGGAACTTGTCTAAAGAAGCATTTTTGGAAGGTACTTTTGTTAATGATCTTAAACTAAGGGCTTCTTATGGTACTTCTGGTAACCAGAATATTGGAGACTTTAATTATTTGAACTTGTTGCAGTTCAATACATATAACGGTAATACAACTGCCATTCCTATTGGAGTAGGTAACCCAAATATTCAATGGGAGTCTCAGGCTATTTTGGATATTGGTGTTGAATTTGGATTGTTTAATAATAGAATCAATGGTGTGGTGGATTACTTTAAAAAGAACTCAAAAGATCTTTTGCTTAACCAACCATTGTCACAAACAATCGGTGATGAGGACAACTCTATCCTAGCGAATATCGGTGAGATTGAAAACAGTGGTATCGAGGTTTCCTTGAATGCGGATGTAATAAGAGCTGAAAACTTTGTTTGGAGAGTGGGGGGTAACATTTCCTTCTTAGACAACAAAGTGGTCAGTTTAGTTAATGGTGATGATATCATTAGTGGTGATTTTGGTTATAACATCTTGAGAGAAGGAGAGGAAATTAACTCTTATTATACGGTAAAATATGCAGGTGTTAACCCAGCAAATGGAGAGCCATTGTATTACGATTCAGATGGAAACATTACTAACGAATATAGCGCAAGCTTTAATACAATTTTGGAAGGTAAATCCCCATATGCCAACATTGAAGGAGGATTCTTTACCTCTGTGCGTTGGGGCGGATTTGGGTTAAGAGCTGATTTTGTTGGGAAAGGTGGTAACTACATCTTTAACCTTCAGAGGCGAGAGGGAGTTTCAATTGCAAATATTGACAGCAACCTTAGAACAGAGGCTTTCAATTACTGGAAACAGCCTGGTGATGCAAATGTATTGCCTAATCCGTTGTACCAGGGTACTGCTGATCAAAATAGCGACAGATGGTTGGAAAAGGGAGATTATATACGTTTGAGAACATTGACTCTTGATTATAACCTACCAGGAAAATACTTGGATAAAACAGGAATCGATAGAGTAAGATTTTTTGCGACTGGTCAAAACCTATTTACTATTACAGAATACAATGGTGACCCAGAAATTGGTATTGGTTCAGCGGAAAGTTCTGACCCGAATGATCCCAATGATTCCTTTGTTCCTGGAGCATTCTCTTTGTTTAGCTACCCACAGACTAGGTCTTATACCTTCGGAGTAGAAATAGGATTTTAATAAAAAAAATTGAGATGAAAAATAAGTTATATACATATTGTTTAGCGTCCTTGTTCGCCACTTCGTTGTTGGTGTCTTGTGATGACGAGCTAAATGACCTTCAGCCATTTACTGAGGGTAACCCAGAAACATTTTTTAATAGCGTGTCTAGTTTCCAAAACGGTGTAGATGGAATCTACAGCCAATTCTGGAACTATTATTATTCAACTGGTTCAGGATTGCAAGGTTTGCCAGATATTCTTGCGGACAACGTGATATTGGCCCAAACTGGGCGTAGGTCCAATGAGGTTTACTATGATTACCGATATAATCCAAATACAGGTGGAGCAATACCGTTATATTGGAGTGAAGCTTATGAGGCGGTAAATGCGGCAAACTTGGTAATTGGACAGATTGATAACCTGGCTGATGGTCCTGAGAAGAACAATATTTTAGGTCAAGCATTAGCTGCTCGTGCCATAGCGCATTTTGATCTAGCAAGAATCTATGCAATGATACCAACACAAAGTGCAGATGCGGCAAATTCACCTGGTATTGTTTATCTAAAAGTCGAAGATGGTGATACTGGGGATCCTTTTGCGCAACCCGCAAGGGAGACGGTAGCTAGTAACTATACCGAAATAATAGGTGACTTGGAGCAAGCTGTCGGATTGATCGGAACTTCTAATGGTGAAGGAAGATTGAACAGGGGTGCAGTATATGCTATGCTGTCTAGAGTGTACCTGTATAACGGAGATTACCAATTGGCAATCAATGCTGCTAACCAAGTTACTCTCGATATCGTAGATGCAAATACACCAGGTGCATTGTTGGATGTTTATGAGGATACTTCCAATGAAGGGGTTATTATAGAATGGTCTGTAAACACTTCTTCGGAATCCAATTTTAACAATGTTGGTGTGTTGTACAGTCAGACAACAGAATCTAATACAATATCTGAATACGTTGTAGATTATGAATTTTTTAATAGTCTTGATATCAATGACTTGAGAAGAGAGGTTATTCAGTATGATGCTACTAACCAAGATAACGATTACAATGCAGTAAGAAAGTTCTTAGGAGAGCCTGGGCAGGTTAACGGCCGGGTAGATATTAAAGTTCTTAGGGCTGCAGAAGTGTTATTGAACAAAGCTGAGGCTCAATTTGAGCTAAGCCAGCCAGCAAATGCTTTGGCAACTTTGAATACACTAAGGGATGCGCGATATACTTCCTACACAGGAGGGGAAAGTGGTCAAGCGCTTGAAGATGCAATTCAATGGGAAAGAAGGGTTGAGTTAAGTTTTGAAGGGCACAGGTTCTTTGATATCAAGCGTAGAGGTGAAGCTGTTCAGCGTTCTAATAATGGTGATATTCAAGATGGTAGCGGTGCGCCACCAGAATTCTTGACATTGCCAGCAGGAGACTATAGATTTCAATTGCCGATACCTATCGACGAAATCAATGCCAACCCGAACATGGCACAAAATTCAGGTTACTAGAAAAATAAAAAATATTAAAAATGAAAAAATCATTAAACAAAATATCTCTAATATTTTGCGTAGCAGCTCTTTTCTTTTCTTGTGAAAAGAGAGAGATTCCGATATTTGATATTGAAAATGGTGTTCCTATTGCAGGATTTAACGGTGCTTTTGAACAGACTAAAATCACCTTCAATCCTTCTGAGGATACGGAAAACACAATTACAATTGGAGTATCTACATTGACGAATACAGATAGGTCTGTTAACTTATCGATAGACATGGAAAAAACTACTTTGAGTGAGGAGTTTTATTCTATAAGCACACTTTCACCTGTTATACCGGCAGGTTCTTTTACCACGGATATCACTATTACCACAATCGCTTCATCAGAAGACTTACCTGGAGCGTCTGATGAGATTGTCCTTGTGTTGAATTCTGTGGAAGATGCGGAATTTGGTGATAATAGTGTAACGGAGTTATCTATTCTACTTGATGTGAAATGTCCTTCAGTGGATATTGCTGCATTGGTAGGGACTTATGATGTTGTTGGGTCAACTTTCGCTGGATTTTTCGGGGAAACTGATTTTACAAGAGAAGTAGTTGCTGGGCCAGATGAAAACCAGATTACAATTATTGGTGGAACCTACATTACGGAGGGTGCTGACGACTTGATTTTGACAATAAACCCTGAAACTGGAAGCATCATCGCTGTAAATGAAGATGGGATTAATGCCCAAGTATCTTATGGTCCAAATTTTTATTCGTTTCTACCTGGGGGCAGGGTTTTAACCTGTGTTGGTATAATTGAAGTAAATCTTGATTTTAGTGCTAGTATTTCTGGAAATCCACATGATTTTGATTTAGTGAAGCAGCCTTGATGGTTTAACAAGTATTAGGGCTGAATGCGCCAGAAGCCACTTGGTGGTTTTGGATTTTTGAGTTTAAGTTGATTAGGCTTAAAATATAAAAGCTAAAGTCAGAATTCTTATAAAAGCGTTGAAAAAAAGGGCTCCCCAACTGGGAGCCCTTTTTTATTTATTATATGCTATTTGTTTATTTAGCGCTGGTAGTCTCGTTGATATATTGCATCACTTTAATCGCATCTTTTTCCTTGTTTAACTTTAATTTATTAGCCTTTACAAATTCTTTGATTTTGTCTTTGCCTAATAGGTCATAAAAAGAACCTTTTCTTAAATAAAATCTTTCGGCAGGATTATCACCTTTTTGAATGTAATAAGAGCTAATGTCTATGAATCGGGGAGGGGTGCTTTTGTCATAGTTGGTGGAGGCGGTTCTTCCGCGGCGCAGTTTTTTTTCAGGTTTATAAAGTAGTTTAACCTCACCTTCATTTAAAGGAATAAAATATCCAATCCTTGTGGTTTTGTCATTGGAGTTGTCCAAGTATGGGTATAATTTATATAGTCTGTTACTAATTCTCGCAGATATGTAATTCCTTTTTAATACTGCGGTGTATTCTTTTTCCCCTTTTTGAAGTTCAATTTCGCTGTTAACGGCGTTATATCTTAAGTTGCCTGCTGTTTTAGGTTCTCCGTTCATTAAAATTTGTCCATACTTGAACTTTTCATCAAAATAAGGAGACCCTTCTGCTTCAATGTTGGTAGGTTCGATTTGTTTTGTTTGGAACGAAACAACATTCCCGTGGTCGGGGTTTGTAAAACTAATTTGCGCTACCCCGGCAGTTACAGTCAGGAAAGTCAGAATATTTAGCTTATAATTCATTTGTAATTTTAAAAATTTTAATTGGTTTATATTTATTCAAAAGATTTTACTGTTGTATGCAATAAGCAACATTTAATTGGACTTCATTGGATTTGTCATCTTAATATTATCATAAATTCAAAGAATTGATTTTCTTCGGTAAACAATTCATTTTTAAGGGTTTTTTTGTGCTTAAACTTTTCACATTTCTTTATAAACAAAACTTTTACCTTTGCCCAAGCAATACTGTGGAATGAGAATTTTATTTGTTACCCTATTTATCTTACTAGGACAAACCATAATGGCGCAACAAGACTCGCTGCCGCCAACAAAGAAGGTGGATTCTTTGGATACAGAGGCCAGACCCTCCCCTTTTTTTAAGAGCAAGGATTCAGTAGGAAAGGATACAACAGTTAAAAAGCTGAAAGGAAAATCAAACAGACTCTCAAAACCGGCCGATAAGGATTCGATTAGTATTATCGATTATAAAATCATATCCTATAAAAGGGATACAACGGTGGTGGATACTGCGCTTACCATTAAAAAGGATTACATATATAATTATTTGCGAAGGGATGATTTTGAGTTAATGCCTTTTGCCAATATGGGCCAACCATATAATAAACTGGGTAGAAGCTTCTCGGTCACACCATATTATCCACGAATAGGAGCAACGGCCAAGCACCCTGGTTATTTCGAGAAAGAAGATGTTGATTATTACAGTGTGCCCACTCCCATGACGGAGCTTATGTTTAAGACCACAATGGAGCAAGGGCAGTATCTGGATGCATTGCTGACCTTCAATGTCTCCAAAAGATTTAATGCCTCAGTTGCATATAATGGGTTTCGTTCTTTGGGTAAATATAGGTACGAAGAAGCTCAAGATGGAAAATTCAGGGTCACGTTCAATTACCTAACAGAAAATGAAAGGTACGGAATTCGTGGGCACATAGCGGCCCAGGACATGGAGAGCGAAGAAAGTGGTGGATTGTTGGATAGAAATCAGTTTGAAGGAGATCTGCCCGATTTTCAGGATAGGGCAAAAATCGACCTCTTGTACACAAATGCCAATAACCGCATTTTGGGAAAACGATATTTCTTGGATCAGCATTTTAAGTTGGTCAAGAGTAAAAAGGATTCAATAGGCAAAGAGCCGACGACTTTGTCTTTGGGGCATGAGTTTAGTTACGAAACGAAAATTTACGATTTTGAACAATCAGCACAGAACAATGCATTTGGAGAAGATCCATTTTTAATCCCGATAGAGGATAGGGCGCGACTCAAAACCATGTACAATAAAGGAAGTGTGGAATTTTCCAACAGAACATTAGGTCGGGTTTCCGGAAATGTAGCTCTGTTCAATTATAATTACTTCTTTAATAGTCTTTTGATAACTGAGGATAATGTCATTCAAAATAAATTGGACGGGAATGAAATTTCGGTAGGAGGAGCCTATGTCAATACAATAGGCCCATTGCATTTACAGGGAGATTTAAATTATACGGTGTCAGGAGATCTAACGGGAAACAATCTTGATGCTATGGCGGTATATAGCCTAAATAAAAACAATAAGGTGACTGGAGCTATACATATTTCTTCTCGAATGCCGGACTTTAATTATCTGCTTTACCAAAGCGATTACCGAAATTTCAACTGGCAAAACAACAATACCTTCGAAAAGGTGAAGACCCAAAGTATCAAATTTGGTCTGGACTCCAGAATATTTGGTAAAGTTGAAGCGGAGTACAGTGCGGTGGACAACTATAGTTATTTTGCTTCTGCGGCCACCGAAGAAGCCATAGGGCTGGGTCAAGAAACAGCTTTTGTTAGGCCCTTTCAAGAGTCCAGCACAATAAATCACCTTAAGGTCAAATATGAGAAAGAAGTAAAGTGGGGAAAGTGGGCCTTGATGAACACCGTCATGTATCAAGATGTTGTGCAGGATAATCAGGTGGTCAATGTGCCAGATCTAGTAACACGGAACACCTTGTACTTTTCAAGCGATGTTTTCAAAAAAGCTATGTATATACAGACGGGGGTGACCTTTAAATATTTTACATCATACAATATGAATGCGTACCATCCATTGTTGGGGGAATTCTATATTCAAAACAATGAAGAATTTGGAGGATACCCTCTAATGGATGTTTTTATCAATGCAAGAGTGAAGCAAACACGGATATATTTAAAAGCCGAACACCTAAATTCTATCTTTTCGGAACCAAATTACTACTCAGCTCCAAATTATCCCTACCGCGATTTTGTAATCAGATTTGGGTTGGTCTGGAATTTCTTCTCATAAAATATAATAAGGTCGAAATTAGGAAATGCTGAAAAACAAGCACTTATAAATTAATTGATTTTTTTTCGAAAAAATATTGAAAAACATTTTGTGGTAAGAAAATAACGTGCGTATATTTGCACCCGCTTAGCTGATAAGGCAGGGCGATAACGAGAGAGGAAAAGTAGTAAAGCTAAGTTCTTTTCAAGTTGAAAAAACAAGAAGTTCATATACATATTGTAACGACAGCGTAAGAATTAATAACAAACCATTTTGATGCAGGGACTCGTGGTTTCCGGGTGTCGGACAGACATTCAAGGAAATACAATGAAGAGTTTGATCCTGGCTCAGGATGAACGCTAGCGGCAGGCCTAACACATGC
>JAAEZN010000033.1 GCA_018222835.1 Algicola sp.
TATCGCCCGTTCCATCACCATCGGTATCTGTATCCTCTGATGGATCTAGTGGGAAGTCGTCCTCTGAATCTGGGGTACCATCGTTATCGTCGTCGGTGTCTGTATCGTTAGGTGTTCCATCACCATCCGTATCTTGCGCGGTATTTATTGTTGCTGTATATGTTGAACTTAAGGCATTTGAACCGTCCTTGACCTTAAACCCAAAGGAGGTGTAGTTTGTCCCATATTCACCATTGGCAGGAGTATATACCAATAATGTAATATCATCTATCATATCATTAATAGAAACTGGATTCCCATTGTAGGTCAACACACCTTTTGCCGGTAAACTAGTCAACTGAATTCCATTAAAATCATCTCCAGGGTCAACATCTGTATATGCGAAATCACTTGTTTTAAAAGTATATCCTGCATCTTGTATTGTTTCGATGATGGAGTTGGCGCCTTCTGGAGCATCATTTACATTAGTAACAATAATTGAGACAGTTACGGTCTGTGAGAAAGAAACCTCATCTTCAAAGTTGTAGGTAAAACTATCCGAACCGGACTCATCTCCATTGTGTACATAGGTAAATGTACCGTCTGTATTCAAAGTAAAGGATGTGGCATGTGCCGGCCCGGAAATAAGATGATAAACTAAATCGTCTCCGTCTATTTCTACATCATTGGTAGCAACATTTTCATTTAGGGTACCATTTTCGTTCACTGTAAAAGAGTCTGCATTAGCAACCGGCAAATCATCCTTGGGCAATATAGATAGGGTAATATTTGCGGTTACTTTTTGCCCCTGATCATCTAGTTCATAGGTAACGGTATCCGTACCATTTTCATTGGCATTTGCCGTATATACTACCTGGTTGCTTCCATTTACCACAGCATTACCTTTAGTACCCTGAACCGTAATGGTTACTGTAGGAGTAACATTGGTATCATACACGTCATTGTAAAGTACGTCTATGGGACTAGAAGTGGTGTCCTCATCCAATATAGCCAAATCGTCATCTGCATTAACAATTAAGGTTATATCGTAAGGCCCAAAAGTTGCTGTCCCTGTATTCCCTGCGTTATCTTTTACTTCTGCATGAATGTACCAGCCTGAACCTCCGGTCGCGAATGAGGTTAGTTTAGATTGACTGTTGCTCCAGGATGTCCAAGCCGCATTATTTGTTGCTGGTGGTGTAGCACTCTGAACTTTTGCAAAACGTTGCACATCAAAGCCGCTTCCTCCATTTTCATCTGCAAAAACGAGTTGAATATCCGTATTGGTATCCAAATTACCATTTGAAGGGTTTGCGGTAATAGTTGGTAGAATAATGTCATCTACTATGGTAAGGGTACGATAGAAAGGTTCCGACCAAACTCCTGTATCTGTTTGTGTACGTAGGCTAATGATATATTCAGCCGACAAGTTATTATAGGCCGAAAAATCGGTCATTGGTGTACCTGCGTTATATATTTCCGTATCGGTTGGGTCTCCTTCATTATTATAGGTGCGTTGGATTACGATCCATTCTTGTGTTGTTAAGTTTCTGCCGTAAGGATCAACAGAATTATCTTCTATTGCAATGGTCATTGCACCGGTATAGGTATTCAATAGGTCTGGAAGAATATTGAATTGGGCAATAGGAAGGTCACTGGCCCCACCTGTACCAGATGTTTTCTCTACATAAATACTATTTGGGCTACTCCATGTACCTTGATGGTCCTGCACCCTTAGCATTACCAAATATTGTCCATTTGGAACAGCATTCTTATCAAAAGCTCCCGTATTCCAATCGTTGGTAGCCGTTGCATCTACAGCTTTCCATTTCCATTCCGATTGTGCTATACCATTATTTGCGCCTCCATCCAAATCGTAGGAAGTATTGTTGATAAAACCGGTATCTGAACTATATGTAAAACTAGCTACGGGTTTGCGATGAAAATACAAAGTGGTCGGTGCAGTTGGCAAGTCTTCAAAGGTGAAAGAATATTTACCTGGTTTTTCATAATACTCAGGTACGTCTTCTAGATACAACCCGTTCCAAGACACTTTCCCGGTATTATTGTCGAAATATGTTTCGTCGTGCGTAATGTTCCAACGCCCACTAGGGTAGCTTGCGTTTGCTGTGTTGTTTTTTAATTGGGCGGGATCTACGTCGATTTCCACAGATGTTCCTGCAATAAAGTATTCTCCGGCGGTTACTGTGCCAAATTGATACTGTTCGTAAATGTATTGTGCCATATCATCGATCCAAGTGGCCCAACTACCATTATCCCTATTTATAAATGTTCCCTGGTTGTTATTTTGTACAATGAAGCGTTCAAATTGGGCTTGGTTCGTGTTTGTCCCCCAACCTAAATAATGAATGTCTTCATTAATGGTACGCATCAAAATTTCGGATAAGTCAGAATTTGAATCAAAATCGGCAACCTCTGCATCATCCAAATTCACATTAAAGCGCAAAGCACTATTTCGCCATTGTGGCTCTCTCAAAACATCTTTAAAAGCACGTAGCTCTAGTTTTTCGATATTAATATCTTTGAAATAGGCATTTTGCTGCTCGTGTACGTAAAACCCATAACTACCTGAAGAATGGGTAGTGTCCGAAATGTCAAATGCTTGAATCCATTCAGTTCCGGCATTACCACCACCGCCTCTACGGGATACTTTAATGTTATTGCCGGACATTTCAATTTTAAAATCAATCTCTTGGCCGTTATGGAAAGCACCAAACATATCGGTTCTGTTTTCATTCCAACCATAAGGAGCACTTCCCGGTGTTCCACTATTTGTGTTTACTGCTAAAATTGTAGTAACACCATTTTCGCGCTTAAGAATTGCTTCGGCAGGAAATCCATCACCGCCTGCATAGCCGGATAAGTTCCCGCAATAGGTGTGATTATCGATTATGTATGCGTAAAAATTATTATTATCTACTTTTTTAAAGATAAAGCCTACCTCTGCATGTGTATAGGGGTCGCCAGAAAGACCAAAAGTAGCAGATATTGTACCGTCCGATACATCTCCAATGGGATCGTACATGGCATACCCATAGCCTGCGTACCTCCCTACAAAGTCGGCCAACACACTATTGGTTGAACTATCAAATGAAAAATACTCTCCTGTATAAGAGCTGTGTTCCGGAGGCTCGGTTCCATTAAAGTTCATTTTATTCCAGCTGTTAAATATATCACTGGCATCTGCTTGATCAGAGGAAATTGAACTTCGTTGAAAGGCTTCTACCCTCAGTTTTCCTAAAGGAATACCTTTTGAATGCATGGCTTGTTCCAAGTCGTTTTCAAATGTGGACAAATCCACATTGGCGGCCCCTACTGTTACCATAACATCAACATTAGGCCCTTGTTGTACGGTCATATCTACTGTTTGTGCCTGAACGCTCCCAAACAATAGGACAAATACCGAAAATGTAAATAAGGTTTGAAAAATATGCTTCATTTTGGTCGTTTTATTTAAATATTGAGCTAGTAATAGGTTGGTTCAACGTAGTGTAGTCAAACTCTATATCCGAACTTAGAACTGTGGTACAATTTGTTGGGACTCCAATATTGAAGTAGGTTAGATCACCAACTTTTTTAATAAGCGCCAAACCGTCCGGATTGGACCCTAGGTTACAATCGTAAACCAGAAGTTGGATGTTGGTTCCGGCATATAGCCCTTCTAGCATAGAGAATTCGAATTCCTGGCCTACTTTACTTTCATTATATAATATGCCACCAAGCTCAAAAGCATTGTAAGTAGTATTTGTAAATAAGTGCAGCGTATTAACAGAGCTGTTCTTTTCTAAATACTCCCTAACCATTTTCCATGGATTAACGGTCTTATTGATTTCAATTACTGAAACACCTTGGGGTATCTTAGTTAGTAATTCTTGTTTTTGGGCAAATTCAGAATCAACTAGTATAACATCATCTGACTGTGCTTTGACGACACTTAGTACAAGTGTAAAAAGTAGTAAGAAGCTACTAAGTGTTTTTGGGTTAAAGAGGGTTTTCATTTTTGTATTTAGTTTAGGTTTTGAATTTGATTTTAAAGTTTATTTCCTGTTCAGAAAGTGCATAGGGATGCCTGGCTCCCCATAGGCAGCTTTTTTTTGTAAACCTAGAATTCAGTTAAAATCTACTGACTAGGTAAAGGGCGTAAGTGATGAATGATTATCGGTCAGAGTATTTTTATGTCATGGTTTAAGGGAACATTTTTTAGTTGGACAGTTATATTTTATTCTTACAAATAACACCTTGAATACGTGAAATATTTCTTACATTTTTCTAAGAAACGCAGTGTAGGAATTAATATTTGAATAAATCGAGCGCTGAATTGACATATGTCAATTCACTATATATTTTTTTGGATGAGGAGGGATTTCACCTTTAAAACTGGGGTAGGAGCGGTGGAATTTTAAAGGCGTGACAAGGAGGCAAAGTAATACTATACTTTGTAGGGGCCATATTTATGGCTGTAGGAAGGATTCTCCCAAATTATCTTTCTTTCATTAATCTCGACAAGGTTTCGGGTCTCATGGAAAGAAAGGAAGCTAGATGTTTTTTTGGGATTCGGTCTAAAAGCTGTGGCCTATTGTTTGCCATGTAATATTCCAATCTTTTACCGGCACTGGGAATCCTTGCTAAATATACCCTACGTTCTGCCAAGGTATAATACTCTTCCATTAGTAGCCGGTTTATCTGTTGCATTTCAGGAAAATGGTCTAAACAATATTTATAGTCTTTGTATTCCAGATAATCGCAATAGGTTTTTTCCATACTTTGTATGTTTTCTTCACTAGGGAGATTCCTAAAAAAACCAGTAATAGAAGTAAATAATTCATTCTCACAATCCAACCATGTGGTAATTTCAATGCCTTCACTTACAAAATACCCACGGACTATTCCTTTTTTTATCAAATAAAGTCGCTTGCATACTTCACCCTCTTTATTGATGATTTCGTTTCTTTCAAAAGAGCAACTTTTTATGTTTTCCATTAAATACTGTTTTAATCCCGGACTTAAGGGGTAAATGGAATTTAAAAACAGGATGATAAAAAGGTTTTTTTCGTTATTCTTTTTGATGGTCATTTAATACTTCAATTTGGCTAGGTTCGATAATCTTGTAAAACAAAAATAATATTCGTTATCCGTATTTTTTAAAAAATGAAGGGGAAATTGGCCATAATTGTCAAGGTGCGGAATATCCTATATAGTAAGCAAACCCATTCAGCAACAAACACTGGGTATTTAGCAAAAATCATAAAAAATATTCCTTAAAACATAATATGTTTGCGGTAATGAGACATGTCCTCAAACCTATTGTGATTTTTCTGTTTTTTGTTCAAGGTAATCTGTGTTTTGCACAAGAACCTCTTACCATGCATTTAACTGAAAAGGACGATGTTCCTTGCCTAGAGTGTTATACGATAATTCAGGACAGTAACAACTTGATGTGGCTTGCTGGAAACACAGGTTTATTTAGCTACAATGGGGAGTCTTTTACCGAACACTCTATTACAGACCAAAAAGGGCAATCTGTTTTTAATCTTTCGGAAGATGAACAGGGCACTATTTGGTGCAATAATCTTCACGGGCAGATTTTAAGGGCACCCAATGGTAAACAACTTTCTCTTTTTAAGGACTTAAACAATATATTAAAAGGCAGTTTGGCACAATTGCACCACGTGGATCAGAGTCTCGTAGTGAGCTGGTCCCAAGGTTTGCTGGTACTTAATAAATCTACCGGAGAGGCTATTTTTAAATATAGTTTGGATATTATCCACTCCCAGGCAGTAGAGGGTAAACTTTATTTTATTACCCAAATGGGCGAAGTTTATCAATTAACGGATAATGAATTGGTCCTTCTATATAAATTCAAAACAAAAAATAGTATTCGTTATCCGTACTTTTTAAAAGTAAATGGGGAATTGGCCATTAGCTCTATCGAGAACCAACAATTACAAATTCAGCTATTCGGTCAAGAAGAGCAGTTAAAAAAGTTTTCAGGTTTTACGGAGCTTAAAAATGTACGAATAGCTCAAGTTGCTTATTTAGGAGATGAAATGTGGTTCGCAACAGATAATGGAGTTTTGATCTATGAATCCCAAAATGGTGATTATCAGCTTAAAAATCACATTCTGGAAGAATTTTTTATCACCAGCGTTACTAAGGACAAGGATAGTAATTATTGGTTATCTACCTTAAGGAACGGTGTTTTTCTTATTCCGAACATAGCTTTGGAAAAGTTGACATTGGATTGGTTGAAAGGAAGTATATCGTCCATGGCCAAAACCGATTCTTTGTTGGTCCTGTCCACGACAAAAGGTGAAATTATTTTGATGGGGATAGATACCATGGAGGTGGTTGATTCGCTCCGTTTGCCAGATAAGAGCGTTATAAACAAAATATTTTTTAATCCCTTTACGAATAGGATTATTGTAAGTACGAACGGCGATGGGTCTTACAGCTTGGATTTGGCAACAAAACGTTTAATTCCTCAAAATAGAAAGTATGATGTGAGCAAGGACCTTGCTTTTCTCAATGAGCGGGAATCCATATACCTTACCTATAATAAATCGGTTCTGTACAATAACTCTAAAAGCAAGGAAATCGACTCTAGTGTAATCATGCAAAAAAGACCCTATGCGGTAGTTGCGGATACATTGACCAAGGAAAGTTACATTGCATATATAGATGAACTTGTCCATTATGATAGCCTTTGGAGGCATACTTCTATTCGGTATAAGGATCACCCCATATATGTGTCCAACTTGGCAAATACAGTAGATGGTATTGTGTGGGGCTCTAACCCAAAGCATGGAATAATCGGAATAAAAAACAGAGAGGTGGTCAAAACTTTCAACTTAAAAGATGGGTTGTTGGGCACCAATATTCAGAACTTGGAGAGTGACGGCCATAATTTATGGCTCAACACACAACATGGAATTCAACTTGTGGATACCCAAACGGGAGATATAAAAAGCATAACGGGGCGAGATGGTGTGCCGAACAATTTGGTAGATATTAAGGTTGTGAAAAATCAAGTTTTTGCTGCTTCACAAAAGGATTTGTTCTTATTTGATAAAAATGTGCAGACTAGTTTTAAGCAAATTCGGGTTCCGGACATGTACTTTACCCAAATTAAGCTAAATAATAAGGATACAGCTATACAAAGCACATATAGATTACCACATCAAACCAATGCTATAAGCTTCGGGTTCCATGCCAATACCTTTAGAAGTTCTGAATTTGTTTCGTATGAATATCAATTGCAAGGTTTGGATACCACTTGGCTTACTACGAATAAATCTCCTGTTACCTACGAAAGTCTTCCACCCGGTAAGTTTACATTTAATATTAGACCAGTTTCCTCGGAACAAAAAGGAAAAACACTTTCAGTAGATGTTTCCATAGCCCGTCCATTTTGGTCAACTTGGTGGTTTTTCACACTTAATTTTCTAGTGGTCGGTGTTTCCGTGGGTTTATATTTTAAGCATAAAATACGAACCAAGGAAGAAGAGAAGCAGAAGGAGCTTGCCAGTTTGATCAAGGATAAACGATTGACCAATCTAAAGCTGGAGAACCTAAGATCACAGATGAACCCACATTTTATGTTCAATGCATTAAATTCCATTCAGCTGTACATTATCAATAATGAAAAAGATTTGGCCCGAACATATCTGGTCAAGTTTTCTAGGTTGATACGGATTTATCTGGAACATGGTCAAAAGAACGAGGTAACGCTTGCAGAAGAGATCGAGGCTTTAAAGCTTTATCTGCAGTTGGAAAAAATCCGTTTTGAGGAAAAACTGGATCTTTCCATACAGGTAGCACCCGAAGTTGATGTGAACGGAACAAAAATTCCCTCTATTTTTATTCAGCCCTATGTGGAAAATGCCATAAAGCACGGTTTACGCAGAGAGGCCAAACAAAACAAGCTGAGTATTTCTTTTGATTTCAATGATGCGCAGACCGAACTTGTTTGTACCATAAAGGATAACGGAATAGGTATTAATGCTTCCGAAGAGCAAAAGAAAAGCCGTGAACACAAACCATTTGCGAACAGGGCGAACATGGAGCGGGTGGAGCTCTACAATTTAAAAAGGTCAAAGAAAATACAACTGGAAGTTATAGACCTTAAAATATTGGGCCAACAAGGCACTTTAGTAACTATTAATATACCACTTCAAAAAAACGGATGATGAACGCAATTGTAATTGATGACGAGGAAAAGGCAAGAAATCTCCTATCCCATTTAATACGGGAAAGTTGTCCGCAGATTCAGAATTTAAGTTTGGCAAAGGATTTAGAAGAGGGGGTGGCGCTAATCAAAAAGGAGCGGCCGCAACTGGTATTTTTGGATATTGAGATGCCAAAGGCTTCAGGATTGGATCTTTTGGAACACTTTAACGAACCAGTAAATTTTCAGATTATATTCACTACAGCCTATAGTTCTTACGCTGTTGATGCCTTTAAGCTCAATGCCATAGATTACCTTTTAAAACCAATTGATACGGATGAGCTTAAAATTGCAGTGGAAAAAGCTGAAGTATTGGCCAATAGTGAAGCCATACATTCCAAGATTGAGCACCTGCGGACATCCTTAAAAATGATCAGTCTTAACAAAATAGCCCTGGAAGTGCCCAAGGGCATCCTTTTTGTCTCGTATAACGACATCCTCTATTTTGAGGCTGATGGAATGTACACCACGGTGTATATGAACAAGGAAAACAACAAGACCATTTGCAAACCGCTTAAATTTTTTGTGGATCAACTGGCGGAAAACAATCTTTTTTTTAAATGCCACAGATCTTATTTGATCAACTTAAAATATGTAGAGGAACTCATCCGTGAAGATGGAGATTTTTTGCTTATGGAGAACAAGAAAAGGATCCCTATATCCAAAAGTAAAAAGGATGAGTTTATTAGTGTGGTGAAAGAAACATTTTGGTAATAAAAAAGCGACCCTTAGTGGTCGCTTTTTTGTGATTAAATTATGGGTCTTAACTCTTGTATTTTAAAGCCTCCTCCTTTTTTACATAGTAAATACGCTGATCGTTCATAAGCATATAACTTTTGCCATAGCTGCTGGCATTGTATTTTTGACCTATAAAAAAACCTTCACGCTTGTAGTTTCCTTCAGGGGTTTTCATTACGGTGATCAATTTTAGTTCCCTTCGCAAGGGCACGCCGGTAAGGGCGTGGGTAATTATGTTCCAGTCATTGGATTGTATATAGGCATAAACGGGCTGTTCTTTCCACTTGTAGTACGCGGCTCTTTCCTTTATAAAACGAAGGCCATCTGCTTCCAAGCTGGCATTTTTCATACCTCTGGCCGGTAGGGCGGGAGCATTGGCCAAGCTTTGCTCTTCCAAGTGCATTTGCAGCATATCAAAAACCTCAACACTACGTTTTTTTACATATTCTGGGGTTTGCAGCAAATTCTGAAGATGCGCTAAGTCCCTTCCCATTAACAAGTACTGGTCGTTGCCAACCCATTCGTTACCATATTTTTGCCCTTTGATTGGTACAACGGGCGGTGCAACTATAAGTACGTCTTTTTCAATAGCGTAGGCGCGCTTCATTTTCATGGCTTCGGGCCCTGCAAAATTTGCAAATTCGATGATAAAGGTGCCACGATCCACCAGTTCTTTGTATTCTTCCAAGATTACAAAATGGTTCTTGGCCTCATCGGATAAGTACATGGTACCATTGTAGGCCTTTGGATCATATTCCAAGGAAAATCCACCATAGGCAAACAGGGGAAATTCAGCAAAATGACTGCCTACCTGATCTAGCATTACGCTGGATAAGTAATAGGTGCCGGATAAGCCTTTTTCATCGGTATAATCCTTTTTATAAAGAGGCCAGGCCTTGACCTTGTTTCTGTTGTGCATAAACACGTACGGTTCCGTAATCTCATAAAGGTTGACCATTTCTTCCTTTTCTTCGGTACTGGAAGCAGGTTCATCGGCTTCAGTTGTTTCCGGTGTGTTTTGATTTGCCATGCCGCTTACTGGTTTAGTGGGTGTAGATGTTTTGGATTCTTCATCTTCCTTTCCGCCCAGCGTCTTGTTAAGTTCCTTTTTTGCGGCTTTCTTGAGTTTTTTCATAAACTGGGCTTCGGTGGATTGAACCCCCAATACCATCCCTGCAAATAGCAGCACATAAATTCTTTTCATTTTGTTGTAGGTTTATTTTTCCCACAAAGTAGGGTTCAAAACAGCATTTATTTTCCCGAAACTTTCTTAAACCGCCGTTTTTTCTTCTAAGCAAAAATCACCGATATCATTCAGAAGAAAAATCCATCCATTCAAAAAAAATAACGCTTGTCGCCCATAGGGTCATTTTAGTTTTGGGGCTTTAAACCTTAATTAAATCAAATAAAAAATGAAGTACACCAATCTTACATTTATCTACACACTGGCAGTGGGATTCTTATTTGTTTCTTGTTCCGATGATGGCGAGGATACTGAAAACCCGATACCCGAAGCGACTATTGAAATTACCGCCCAAGATGTAACCATCACCATGGACGAAGTAACCCAAATTCAGGAAGACGAATCTTTGGAGCTTTCTTTGGCAACTTTGGCCGACTACATTTCCGTAGAGGGCGCGGAAGGTGTTGAACCGGAATTCTCGATCAAATCGCAATCTGTTGATGGGGCCTTTTCCATAGAAGGAGATAATCTGATATTAAACGATAAATCTATTTTGGATTTTGAGACCAATCCTGAGTTTACTGCCGTTGTAACTGTGGTAGTTGGAGATGAATCCAAGGACTTAAACGTTACTCTTACCTTAAACGATGTTCATGAGGCGACATGGAGCATTGGGCCTATTGAGGTCGGCATGTACGAAAACCCAGAAAACAACGAGCAATTATTGATTGTGGCCATATCAAATTATAACCCAGAGCTGGATGGGGAAGTTACGGTAACTTTAAGCGAACAAAGTCCAGCTAATGCTTTGCGTACAGAAGGAAGAGCTTTACTGGTGAATGATGCCAGCCTTTTTGATTTTGAGACCAACCCTACCATTACGGCTAAGTTTACGGTCGCTGATGCCAACGGGAGAACAGAAGAAAATATGATTACCATTTCTTTAATTGATGTCGCAGAAACCAGTTGGACAGTTGAAAATGCAACTTTTACCATAGATGAACACCCCGATAGCGGTACTGTTATCGGTAATATTGCTCCTACATTGACCGACTCCAACATTGTACTAAGTTATTCCATTTCACAATTCACTCCAGATTTATTGTTGATAGATACCAACGGAGATGTAATTGTAAACCATGGTTATTTAATGGATTATGAAACAGGTGACAAGGCAGCTACGGTTACTATTACGGATAATCAGGGCAACTCACAAGACATTTTCATTGTTGTTCACCTAAACAATATACAAGAGCCGCAATGGGGCTTTAATGTTACTTCGCAAGGGAACATTACCGTGAACGAAAATCTTCCCAATGGAAATACGTTAGCTGTTTTTTCGCAATACATCGTTGACTACAGAGAAGGCGTACATGGCAACATAAGCTATTCGCTTGCCAATGAGTCGGTGCCTGGAGCATTACGTGTTACAGGGCAGGGCCTTTTACAAGTTAATGATGCATCGGCATTTGATTATGAAACCAATCCAACCATCACAGCTACCTTGAAAGGAACAGACCAAAGAGGCACAACTAACAGCGTTCCGATTACCATTACCCTGAATGATTTAAATGAACTTTCGTTAAACAATATCAGCGCGGTTATTTCTTCTAACAGTAGTCCTGGCGATGTTGCTTTTGTACCTTCTGTTTACTTGGATGGAGTAAGGATTGCAAATACTGATTTAGCTAACAATTATGTTGTTACTTTTAGCGATTATAAGATAAACGGACAGAATACGGCAAGTTCTATTTTGGAACTTAATAACTCCGGGCAAGTTGTTCTGCTGAACGTATTGGGTTCTCAAGATAATTTTACGGCCATTATGACGGTTACTGATGCACAGGACCAAAACATTACTGTTTCTGCCAATGTTTTAGTTCGTTTTTAAATTATAATCAAACAAAAAGCTCCAAAGCCCAAACCTAAATTTGAAGTTTGGGCTTTTGGGCTTATAAAATAAGAAGGGCTTGAAACCTTTACGAACCGGAGAAACACAGTTTTTTCGGTTTTTTTATTTAAAGATAGGTGGGTTACTACATCAAAAGAACAAACTCCTTTAAAAAATATTGGAATTATGTGGCCTCAAAATTATTTGCTGTTTTCAATGCTTCAAAAAAGGGCCCATTGCTTATCCTACCTATCAATCAGTGGTTTGCGTTTTTGTTGTTTAATAAAAAAGAGAAGGAATTCTGGCTGACACCATTTCAGATTGACGAGGTATTTATTAGATTTGGGAAGAAACCAAACTATCTAGCTCACTCATGATTTTAAAACAAAGACCTTTTTATTTTCTGTTTGCCTTTTTGTTGACCTGCGCAACCTTTGCTCAGGATTTTGAAGCGTTGCAATACCGGACCATTGGTCCTGCCCGTGGAGGAAGGGTAACTACCGTTACCGGAACGGCAATGCTGCCCGGAACTTTTTATTTTGGCGCAACAGGTGCCGGGGTGTGGAAAACCGAAGACTACGGAACCAGTTGGCACAATATTTCCGATGGATTTTTTAAAACTCCTTCCATAGGAGCTATAGAAGTTGCTGCCAACGACCCAAATATTATTTATGTGGGAACAGGTTCGGATGGTATTAGAAGTAACATTATCTCCGGTAAAGGGATGTACAAATCCATAGATGCCGGTAAAACTTGGGAACATATCGGATTGGAAAATGCTGGACAGATCGGCGCTGTTGAAATTGACCCGACCAATAGTAATATTGTCTGGGTGGCCGCTATTGGCAATGCATTCCGGTCCAACGAGGAGCGCGGCATTTTTAAGACCACCGATGGCGGAAAGACTTGGCAAAAAGTACTTTATGTTTCTGATGAAACAGGATTTGCCGATTTGGAATTGTTGCCAGGAAACCCCAATGTAGTGTACGCAGCCGCCTGGAAGGCTCGTCGTACCCCATGGACCATTGATTCTGGCGGAAAAAATAGCGAAGGCGGTATATACAAATCCGTAAATGGCGGAAAGGATTGGGAAAAATTGGAAAATGGCCTGCCAAAAGGATTGATCGGTAAAATCGATTTGGCGGTATCTGCAGTCGATTCCAGAATTCTTTATGCTGTGATTGAAGCACCGGATAAAGATAGAGGCTTGTACAAATCCGTAGATCAAGGAAAATCCTTTACCCATGTTTCCGATGATATTAGATTGGTGAACAGACCTTTTTATTATACCAATATCGAATTGGACCCGACCAACCCGGATATTGTTTTCTCAAATGCCAATCCTTTGATAAAATCGGTTGATGGAGGGAAAACTTGGAAACGTATGAGTGTACCACATGGTGATAATCACGATATATGGCTTAATCCCAATAATCCGGATTTATTGATTCAATGTAACGATGGCGGTGCCAATGTTTCCCATAACGGAGGTAAAACTTGGTCCACGCAGTACAATCAGCCAACAGCGGAGATTTATCAAGTGGCCGTGGACGATCAATATCCATATTGGGTATATGGAGCGCAGCAGGACAATACGACCATTGCAATTCCAAGTGTAGCGCCATTGGCCACAACCACCCCCAATGAAACTATTATGATGAATGTTGGTGGTTGTGAAACAGGTCCCGTAATCCCAATGCCCGGCAACCACTACATTGTCTATAACAACTGTAAGGGACGCTTTAGCGTGTACAGTAAAAAAACCGGACAAAGCCGTGAATATTCCATTGGCGCATCAAACATATATGGCCATAATCCAAAAGATCTAAAATACAGATTTCAAAGAGTTGCCCCCATCCATGTATCCCCATACGATCCAGAAGTGGTTTACATGGGGTCTCAGTTCTTGCACAAAACCAATAATGGAGGTAAAACTTGGGAGATTATTTCTCCAGACCTTACAGCCAATGAGCCGGACAAGCAGGTAATTTCCGGAAATCCGATAACAAGGGACATCACAGGCGAAGAATATTACAGTACCCTTTATTCCATAAAAGAATCTAAAATAAGTCAGGGTTTAATTTGGACAGGTTCCAACGACGGTGTAATCTCAATTACCAAAGATGGTGGGAAAACATGGAAGAATATAACCCCAAAAAAAATGCCCAAAGGAGGCAGGGTAGAATCCATAGAACCATCTCAATTTAACCCGGGCAAAGCCTATATCTCAGTAGATCGACACTTGCTCGGCGATGACACTCCCTATATTTACAAGACTGAAAATTATGGCGAAAGTTGGGAGTTGTTGACCTCAGGATCCAATGGTATTCCATCGGATTATTCCACTAGAGTTCTCCGCGAAGACCCTATCCGCGAAGGACTTTTATACGCTGGTACAGAATACGGCATGTTCGTATCTTTTGATGATGGAAAAACATGGAAGAAGTTCCAGCAAAACCTTCCTGTAACACCTATCACCGATATTACTTTGTTTCGAGGAGACCTTATTTTGAGTACTATGGGACGTGGGTTCTGGATCTTGGACAAGGTTACTACCCTGCAAGACGAAAACATTACAAAATTGGGAGACACCCCGGTATTGTTCAAACCAGATGATACATATAGATATCAAACACCATGGGGAGGAGAATTTCCTGAGTACCCTTCTACTAACGTAACCATAGATTATTACTTGCCGTTAGATATTAAAGATGGCGTAAGTCTTCAGATTTTGGATGCTCGAGGAAATGAGGTGACAACTATTGTTAGCGACTCCACCAAGTTGAAATCAACTACCGAAAGAGTGGAAAATATGAGTTTGAGCATGACTTTTGTTTACATGGACAAAAAGTTGGAGACCAAAAAGGGCTTGAATCGATTTGAATGGAATTTGCAACAAAAAGGACCATGGGCCAAAAATGAGCATAGGAGATATCAAAACGGTCCTATGGTCTTGCCCGGAAAATATACAGCTCGACTAACGGTCGGGGAACAATCCTTCGAAAAGCAATTCGAAGTTTTAATGGATCCAAAATTGGAAGGTGATGGAGTTTCTTTGACGAACATGAAAGAACAGCAGGAACTACAGTTTAAGGTGATCGATCTGCTGTCCGAGGCTAGAATGCTTCAAGATAAGGTTGAAGGTAAGATCAAGGAACTGGAAAAAGCAAAAGCAAGCGAAGATCAATTAAAAAAGTACAAGGATATTTTGAGCGAGCTCAAAAATGCTGAAGGTGCCTATCCAGAAGTGGTCTTGGTGTCCCAAATTACCTATCTCTATTATATTTTGAGCGGTGCCGACAAGGAACCCGGACAAGAAGAAAAAGATAGCTATCAGGAACTTTTGGCCCAATTTAATGCCCTCAAACAAAAAACCGATCTATAATTAAGAATCCCCCTTTAAAGGGGGATTTTACATTGTACTGTATTAATGCAATTCTTCACAATCAAAACCATTGTTTTGCAATAATGAAGAAATTATCGGGGCGTCAAGACTCTGGGATTCTACCCGAAGAATATTATCACAGTCTTCGAGGTCAAAATTCCAACAGCCATTTTTCTCAACCAGCCTGTTCAAGGAAGGACGAAGCTTTTGCACTTCGCCCATTCGCTTTACGGATGTTTTAAATACATGGACCGTCATTTTTATTTAACTTCTGTCGTAAAAAAGTGGGGGCTCAACACCCAAAGCACGCAAATACACATATCCTTGTCCACGATGATGAATCTCATTATCCATAAAATATTGCAAATTGGATAGTACGGAACCCTCATATTGTCCAAAAAGCTTTATGTTTTCTTGAAAACGTGCTGCGTTCAGTTGTTTCCAGAGTTTATTGATTTCTTCCGTGTTTTGATCCCATTTTTCTAAAAATTCGGCTTTAGTAGTACCATAATCTCTGTTTTCGTCAAATTCACTTGTGTTGCCCGATACAATTTCTGTAAGTCCCGGAACGGCAATGGCCAAAAGCTCCTTCACCATTATGGCAAAAGGTCGCATGCCTCCAATACTGTAATTAAAAAACTCATTTTCCGGGAAAGCCTCAATAACTTTTCGGGTGAGCCTTCTATGACCTTGATAGTGCTCCAAAAGCTGTTCGGGAGTTGTCACTTGGGTTATTGCTTGTTCATTAATGGTGTTTTTCATGTAATCGTGATTTAAAGGATTATTGTTTCTATCGACAAAATTAGGGGCAGTGGGTGACAGCCTTGTGTCAGCAGTGAAAATCAAATCCAAAAAAACGTATTGACAAACAGTTGTCAGTCACTATGGATAGTTTTGAAGACGATTAAATGCACAAATGATCAAATATGAGCTGGAAAAGAATGTTCCTCCTTGGTTTGAAACCCTATCTTTGGGAGATAGCTCATGCAATTATGGGAATGGATACCGTAAAACGTTTTGATAGAATAGTAGCTATATTGATACAGCTACAAAGCAAGCGAATTGTAAAGGCACAAGAACTCGCGGACCGCTTTGAGGTGAGCTTGAGGACTATTTATAGGGATGTCAGAACTTTGGAAGCCTCTGGAGTCCCCATTGTGAGCGAAGCGGGGGTGGGTTACTCTATTATGGAGGGATATCGATTGCCCCCAGTAATGTTTACCCGAGAAGAAGCGGGAAGTTTTGTTGCAGCGGAAAAATTAATGCAGCAATTCACAGACAAATCCTTGGGAGCTTATTATGAATCTGCAATGTTCAAGTTGAAATCGGTCCTCCGAGGAAATGAAAAAGACTGGGTGGAAGCATTGGAATCCCAAGTTTCCATAATTCCCGGTCAGGTTTTGTTCAATGATGAAGTGCCCAATGCCCTGGAGATATTGTTCGAAAGCATCGCAGAGCGCAAACAAGTGTTTTTAAGGTATGAATCATTGCGGGAAGAAACTCCTTTGGAACGGAGAATAGAACCTGTCGGGCTTTTTAATGAAAACGGATTTTGGTACATTTTGGGCTATTGCCATCTTCGAACAGATTATAGGCACTTTAGAACAGATAGAATCCATAAAATTGCAAGAACTGCGCTCGATTTTTTGTTGGAACATGGTACCATTGCGGAACATCGGAATAAAAGGGAAGAAGTTTCCAAAACCAAAGTAAAGATATCCGTGGACAAAACCGTAGCAAAATATATTCAAGGACAGACCAAGCATTACGGGCTTATTTCTAAGGAAGTAAAGAAGGATGAAGTGGAAATGACGTTTATGACGACCGATTTGGAGAATGGGTTTGCCCGTTGGTACCTAATGTTTGGAGATTATGCAAAGATTATTGAGCCAGAAGCGTTGAGGGAACGTGTAACAGAAATATTGGAGAAAAGTCAACAAAGGCTTTCCCTTTAATGTAGAGGCGAAGTAGAAAATGGATTTATTTACAAGTCAAATAAACCCCGACCTTAACCTATTGCCCAACGACGGGATTGTTAATTACTTCAGTCCTATCATGAACCAAACTAGGACAGACCATTACTTTCAAAAGCTTTGGGAAACCATACCATGGGAACAGGACATTGTACATCTATTTGGAAAACGCATCGTAACCAAACGGAAAGTGGCATGGTATGGCAGTGAGCCTTTTGAATATACTTATTCCAATAGCACCAAGAAGGCATTACTATGGACAAATGAGTTGTTGGAACTTAAAGAACTTGTCGAAAAGCAGGCTAAAGAAACCTTTAATTCCTGCTTGCTCAACCTCTACCACTCTGGAGAAGAGGGAATGGGATGGCACAGCGATGACGAAAAGGAGCTTAAACCCAATGGTGCTATTGCCTCTTTGAGCTTTGGGGCCGAAAGAAAGTTTGTTTTTAAACACAAAGACACCAAAAGAAAAATAGAGTTGGTATTGGAACATGGCAGCTTGTTGGTTATGAAAGGAACAACGCAAAAATACTGGCACCATCGCTTGCCTCCCACAAAGAAGGTGCACAAGCCTCGAATAAATCTAACATTTAGGAGCATCGAGATAATTTAAAGCTCTAAATAGTATTAATCATTTGATAATAGGGTTGTGTCATATTTATTCGGGAAAGGAAGCTATATTGCGATAAATCGATTGAACTACATCCAATGAAAAACCTCTTCTTTATATTTTTCTTCTTGTTCTCTTGTTTGATGGTATCAAGTCAAACCATTGATGTGATTTCGTATAACATTCGCTACGACAATCCCAACGATGCCCCGAACAACTGGGATAACCGCAAGGAATTTCTCATTGCACAGCTTAATTTTTATAAACCCGATGTATTCGGTATTCAAGAAGGGTTGATTCATCAGGTAAAAGAAATCGATAGAGGATTGGAAGACTATGCTTATTTTGGTGTGGGGCGTGATTTTGGGGATGAACGCGGTGAGCATACGGCCATTTTTTACAATACAAAAACATTGGCATTGATAGATGAATCCACCTTTTGGCTTTCCACATCGCCCCAAACCCCTTCCAAAGGTTGGGATGCCGCTTTGCCCAGAACATGCACTTATGGCATTTTTAAAATCAAGAACAGTGGGGCCAGGTTTATGGTGTTCAATACACATTTTGACCATAAAGGCGTGCAGGCACGAGAAGAAAGTTCCAAACTTATCCTTAAAAAAATAAAAGAACTGAACACGGAAAATTATCCCGTAGTGGTTACTGGAGATTTTAATTTGGAGAGTGAGAGTAAAGGTGTGCAGGTAATTCTATCCGAAATGAAGGACAGCTTTATCGAGGCAGGGAAAAATGCTTTTGGTCCAAAAGGCACCTTTAACGGCTTTCAAATTGAAAAAGCTGTGGAACGTAGAATCGATTATATTTTTGTCTCGGATAATTTTAAAATCATCAAAAGTGCAATTTTAAGTGATTCTGAAGATGCCCGGTATCCATCTGACCACTTTCCTGTTTTCACTCGATTAAAATTCTAGTCTAAAACGAACAAGCTCAGAGTTCTCTCCGGCAATCTTTTAATGGTATTGCCCCGGTTATTTGTATTGATTTTAAGTAAGCCCAAAAAAACTAAAAACAATGTTAATTTTAAGTTGATGTTTTGGTGATTATCTCAATTTATTGACAGAATTCTTTACCTTCAAAAGGAATTAATCACAATTATGGCATCATTTACACTTAACATTAACGGAAAAAAACAAGAGGTCGATGTGGACCCGTCCACTCCGGTTCTCTGGGTTTTAAGGGACCATCTTAACTTGGTAGGTACCAAATTTGGCTGTGGAATAGCGCAATGTGGTGCGTGTACTGTTCATTTGGATGGGACTGCGACCAGATCATGCATGCTAACCGTATCCATGGTGGGCAACTCGCAAATAACCACCATTGAAGGTTTATCGGAAGAAGGCGACCATCCAGTGCAAAAAGCTTGGTTGGAAGTGGATGTGCCCCAATGTGGGTACTGTCAAGCGGGACAAATAATGACCGCTTCTGCACTTTTGGAGAAGAACCCAAATCCAACGGATGAAGAAATTGAAATGGCCATGAACGGGAATATCTGCCGTTGTGGAACCTATACCAGAATCAAAAAAGCCGTTAAGTTGGCTGCTAAATCATAATCCTTAAACTAGTATCATGACACTTGTAAAGACAAAAATAGGGCGACGCGCCTTTATTAGAAATACGGGGTTGGCCAGTGGCGGACTTGTTATAGGGTTTAGTTGGTTGGCATCTTGTAAAATGACTCCAGAGCAGGTAAATAGCCTGCCAAAAGAATGGTTCGAGCTTAATGGTTTCCTTAAAGTAGGAGATAACGGAATGGTGACCATTATGTCGCCCAACCCAGAAATAGGTCAGAATGTAAAAACATCCATGCCCATGATCATAGCCGAAGAGCTGGATATTGCATGGAAAGATGTAATAGTTGAACAAGCCCCATTAAATACGGATATTTTTACTAGACAATTGGCAGGAGGCAGTCAATCCATTCGCCAAGGGTGGGAAAGTTTAAGAATGGCGGGAGCAACCGCAAAGCATATGCTCAAAGAAGCTGCGGCACAAGCTTGGGGCGTTTCCGTAGATGAAATTACTACTAAAGATGGCGTACTTGCCCACGAAGGAAGTGGGAATTCTGCAGGGTATGGTGAAATGGCCTCAGCAGCTACAAGTATTGAAGTGCCAGAAGAGGTGGAGTTGAAGGATGCTGGAGACTTCCGTATTATCGGAACGGACAAGAAAAATGTAGATGGTAAAAAAATAGCCACAGGTCAGCCACTTTTTGGATTGGACACGTACAGGGAAGGAATGCTTACGGCAATGATCGTTCATCCACCCGCGTTTGGCATGAAGTTTAAAAGCATGAATGCCGAATCGGTAATGTCCATGCCGGGTATTAAGGAAGTATTCCGTTTCGAAGCTTATCCTGAAGATGTTGAAAGACAATGGTCGGACGGTGGAGCAATACCGGAATTGGTAGCTATTGTGGGCAATAGCACTTGGGAATGTATGCAAGCAAAAAAAGCATTAAATGTGGAATGGGAAGAAGTATCCAAGTTGGAAAGTACCTCTTATCATAATGACGAGCTTGCAAAATTGTTGGAAAAGGCCCAAGAAGTTCCCGCTAGACAGGACGGCGATGTGGAGGCAGCCCTTAAAAAGGCTTCCAAAATCGTGGAAAGCACCTATTCTGCACCCTACTTGGCACATAACACAATGGAACCCATGAACTTTTTTGCACATGTAACACCGGAAAAAGCAGAACTGTTGGGGCCTATACAAACACCTGAGTTTTTGGAGAAAACACTGGTTTCTCGATTGGGTATGCCAGCCGAAAAAATCGATGTAAGAATGACCAGAATGGGTGGTGGATTTGGCCGTCGTCTGTACGGTACTTTTGCCGTGGAAGCTGCATCGATATCCCAAAGATTAAATGCACCTGTAAAGTTGGTTTATACTAGGGAGGACGATATGACCCAAGGAACATATCGACCATCTTACAAAGTAAGGTTTAAAGCAGGATTGGACGAAAAGGGCAATCTTATCGCATGGCATGTACGAGGAGCAGGAACAAATGATGCTCTCATCTTTGAAAACCGTTTCCCTGCAGGAGCTGTGGATAACTATTTGGCCGAAAAGCATAGTTTACAGACCAATGTGACCACCGGGGCATGGAGAGCACCACGTTCCAATTTTATCGCAGGTGCCGAGCAAGCCTTTATGGATGAAGTAGCCGAAGCTGCCGGAAAAGACCCATTGGATTTTCGACTGGAACTTTTTGATAGAGCGATAAATGATCCAGTGGGAGACCCAGAAAAGAATGATTATGACCCAGCACGTTATGCCGGGGTTTTAAAATTGGTAAAGGAGAAAGCCAATTGGGGTACAGATACAGGAAAGGCCCGTGGCATTTCGGCCTACTATTGTCATAATTCCTATGTGGCCCAAGTATTGGAACTCGAAGATGGCGGTGATATACCAAGAGTAGAAAATATCTGGTGTGCAGTCGATTGTGGAATCGTAATCAATCCATTGGCTGCGAAAAACCAAATAGAAGGGGGTATAATCGATGGTATTGGACACTCGACATACAGTGCGCTGACATTTGAGAATGGTAAACCGGAACAATCCAATTTTGATACCTATCGTTTGATGCGCCATTCCGAGGCACCAAAAAATATCGAGGTACATTTTGTGGATAATGGAATAGACCCGACAGGTTTGGGTGAACCTTCTTTGCCGCCAGTAATTGGGGCATTGTCCAATGCATTGTACAAAGCAACAGGTAGGCGTTATTACGAACAACCCTTTATAAACGATAAGCCGCCTTTGGTGGGGTAATCCTTATCGGTTTAAAAAATATATTTTGTGACTGGCCAGTAGATGTTTTTTACTGGCCAGTTTTTATTTCTATTTTTTTAGAATTTATATTCGAGTGTAATTTGCTTATTATCAAAAGGTTAATTGGTTTTATTTTTTTATCAAAAAAACTTGCCGTATTGGATTTTTAATTATGTTTGCCCCCATAAATGAGTTCACCCAATGTGAACGCATTGCCTATAAGCTTTGAAGACTTTTTTCATGTTCGGGCTTTTGGGGATAAGAAAGTCTACCCAAAAAGCCGTCTTAAGAAAAAGACACCGGATACAAGGGCTGACTTTCGAAGAACAACATCATTTTAACCGTGATTTTTCACGGACTCCCTACTTTGTACCGTACACCGTTTTTGAATTTCGTATCTGATAAAAATCGATTTTCCATCATCCATTTTTATCAATATCTTATAATACAATTACGAAATTCAAAATGAAAACAAAATACATCGACCTGATCGAGCAGACTTATGATTTCCCACAAGAGGAATTTAAATTAAAAGACAATAAACTTCAATTCCATGGCATAGATCTGAACGATTTGGCGCAACGCTACGGTACACCTTTAAAGTTTACCTACTTGCCCAAAATTTCACATAACATTCAAAGGGCAAAGGGATGGTTCAATTCAGCTATTGAAAAACATAAATATGCTGGAAAATACCACTATTGTTATTGCACAAAGAGTTCGCACTTCGAACATGTACTGAACGAAGCACTAAAGAACGATATCCATATCGAGACCTCTTCCGCTTTTGATATCAACATTGTGGAGCACTTGAAGAGTACAGGGAAAATCACCAAAGACACCTATGTGATCTGTAATGGTTTTAAAAGAGACCAATACGTGCAGAACATAGCTAGATTGATAAATGACGGACATAGGAACTGTATTCCGATTATTGATAACTATGAGGAAATCGATCTATTGGGGGAGGTTATTGATGGGAAGTTTAAAATAGGAATCCGAATTGCATCGGAAGAGGAGCCTAAATTTGAATTTTATACCTCTCGATTGGGAATAGGTTACAAGAATATTGTTCCGTTTTACAATCAATCCATAAAACCCAATGATCAGGTTGAGCTGAAGATGCTTCATTTCTTCATTAATACCGGAATACGAGACACCGCTTATTATTGGAACGAACTTTTAAAGTGTTTAAAGGTATATATCAACCTAAAAAAGGTTTGTCCTACTTTGGATAGCTTAAATATTGGAGGTGGGTTCCCTATTAAAAACTCTTTGGCGTACGAATATGATTATGAATATATGGTGGACGAAATTATTCATCAGATAGGCCAGGCATGCGAGGAAGCAGGAGTCGATGTACCAAACATCTTTACCGAGTTTGGAAGCTTTACCGTTGGAGAAAGTGGTGGGAACATTTACGAGGTGCTATATCAAAAACAACAGAACGATCGTGAGAAATGGAATATGATCAACTCATCTTTTATTACCACAATGCCGGATTCTTGGGCCATTAGCAAGCGATTTATAATGTTGGCAATAAACCGCTGGAACGACGAGTACGAACGTGTACTGTTAGGTGGTCTAACATGTGATAGCGACGATTACTATAACTCGGAACAGCACATGAATGCCATTTATTTGCCCAAATACAAAAAGGAAGAACCTTTATATATAGGCTTCTTTAATACAGGAGCATACCAAGAAACCATAGGCGGATTTGGCGGATTACAACATTGTTTGATTCCTACCCCCAAACATATCTTAATAGATAAGGACGAAGATGGGAATATAAGCACACGGGTATTTGCCGAGCAGCAGACCGCAGGAGAGTTTCTGTCCATACTTGGATACGGAAACAAAAAATCCAATGATGCGGCTGTCGTGGACAAAGACTTACACGTATCTATCAAAAACTGAAAAAGTAAGTATTTAAAAAAATGAAAACAGAAAAAACATACGCCGGAATTCCAAAGGAATACGGCTCGCCAGAAAAGGCAAAAGTAGTATTGTTGCCAGTTCCGTATGATGGTACCAGTACTTGGGGCAAAGGTGCGGACAAGGGGCCGGAAGCCTTCTTGGAAGCCTCGGAAAATATGGAGATCTATGATATTGAAACCGATAGCGAGGTGTACAAGCAAGGTATTTACCTAGCGGACACCATGGGAGATTTTGATACCCCGGATTCTATGGTAGAAGCTGTCCACAAAACAGTTAAAGATTACATTAAGCGCAACAAAATGGTAACTATGGTAGGGGGCGAACATTCCATCTCCATAGGGGCTATTCGTGCGTTCAATGAGTGTTTTGAAGACCTTACCGTATTACAAATAGATGCCCATGCCGATTTACGCAAAGAGTACGAGGGAACCAGATATAACCATGCCTGTGCCTTATACGAAGCCAATGAGGCTACCAATTTGGTGCAAGTGGGAATCCGTAGCATGGACCATGCAGAAACTTTGGTAATGGACAGGGACAAAGTATTTTTTGCCCATGAAATGATTTCCGATGATTTTTGGATGGATTCCGCATTGGACCTAATGACGGATAATGTGTATATCACTTTTGATCTGGATGCCTTTGATCCTTCCATTTTACCCTCTACGGGAACACCGGAACCAGGTGGGTTATTTTGGTACGAAACCCTCGATTTTTTACGTAGGGTGTTTAAGGAAAAGAATGTGGTAGGTTTCGATATCGTGGAACTATGCCCAAACGATGTGGATAGGTCCTCCGATTTCTTGGCAGCTAAGCTTTACTATAAAATGTTGAGCTACAAATTTTTAAACAACAACGAATACATGGATGAAGATTTTGAAGACAATGATGATGACTTCAAAAAATCCAAAAACAATTTAGATTACGATGAATAACAAAGGAGAAATATCACAATTCATTCAAAAATACTTTCTGCACTTTAACTCTGCCGCACTTGTGGACGCTGCAAAAGGCTACGAAGACCAACTAAATCAAGGTTCAAAAATGTTGGTGTCCTTGGCCGGAGCAATGAGTACCGCGGAGCTCGGAAAGATATTTGCAGAAATAATCCGTACCGATAAGGTGCATATTATATCATGTACAGGAGCCAACCTCGAAGAAGATTTAATGAATCTAGTGGCACATTCCCACTATAAAAGAGTTCCCAATTACAGGGATTTGACCCCACAAGATGAATGGGACCTTTTGGAGAATGGCTTAAACAGGGTTACCGATACCTGCATCCCCGAAGAAGAAGCGTTTAGAAGGTTGCAAAAGCATATTTATGACATTTGGAAAGAAGCCGATGAAAAAGGAGAACGCTATTTTCCACATGAGTATATGTACAAGCTTTTGCTTTCAGGAGTGTTGGAACAGTACTACGAAATAGACATTAAGGACTCGTGGATGTACGCTGCTGCCCAAAAGAACTTGCCAATAGTGGTGCCCGGTTGGGAAGACAGTACCATGGGAAACATTTTTGCCAGCTACGTGATCAAAGGAGAGCTTAAGGCCAGCACGGTAAAGTCCGGTATTGAGTACATGACATTTTTAGCAGATTGGTATGCCAAAAACTCCGAAAAAGGAATTGGTTTTTTCCAAATTGGAGGCGGAATTGCTGGGGATTTTCCAATATGCGTAGTACCTATGCTGTATCAGGATTTGGAGCAAACGGACACACCGTTTTGGAGCTATTTCTGTCAGATCAGCGATTCTACCACTAGCTATGGATCATATTCAGGAGCTGTGCCCAATGAAAAGATTACTTGGGGCAAATTGGACATCCATACGCCCAAGTTTATTGTGGAATCCGATGCGACCATAGTTGCACCGTTGATTTTCGCTTACCTATTAGATATGTAATCATGAAAAAAGGACAAAAAACCGTCTTAAAAAGAGTAATCGTCGATTTTAAAAAGTTGGACAATAATATGCTCAACCTCCTTGTGGAAAAGTTTCCCGATGGCTATGACGATGATGATATTGTAACCTATCGCAACGCCAATAACGAAGTGGTGGAATGTGTAGAGGTTAGGACAGAGGATACAGCATACCTTATTAAGGTGAGCAAGCGCTTGGTAACGGCCATGGAGGAGTTCGACGATTCGGACAACGATGATAACGAAGATTCCGATCTGGGTACAGATGAACTCGAAGGTACAGAAGAAGAGTAATTGTCTTATGTTTTCTAATTCGTAAGAAATGGAATCAAAAGCAATAGCCTTACATTTGGCTACAAGCATCAATATTCCGGCCTGTAGAAACCAAGCTTTGGGAAAAGAATTGATCTATGGCGACAGGGATGAACTTTTTTATTCCGATGCATCACGTTACCTTTATATCTTCAGGTATGGTGTAGTTTCCTTTTTTGGTTATTCCGAAGGGGAAATATCACAACTTTTAATGGAAATAAAACCATTTTGTGAAGAATGGAGACAGTCCGATATTACCGAAACCATGGATTTGGAACTTGTAGCCGATAAAGAAAAGGCAATGATCCATCAGGATAAAGTGATGTTGCCCAGCACCAATGAAGAAGGTATTCGTTTGGCATTATTGCATTTGTCCCAATCCGTGGCACTGGATTATTACGCAGGACTATCGGAACAAGCCATGAAAGAGACAAGACAGCACACCACATATCTGGAGCAAAATGGAAAATTGGACATTGGGGGGAGGAAATTGAAAAGACACATTGCAAAAGTGTTGAACATTAATAACCAAATCTCCGAGAACCTATATATTTTTGATTCTCACGAAGTAGTTTGGGAGGATTTGGAACTGGACCGGTTGGATAAAGGCTTGAAGCAGATTTTCGACCTTAAGGAACGGTACCGAAATATTAAGGAACAAGGCAATGTGATCAAGGAGAACCTAAGTTTGTTCATGAATATTATGGACCACAGGGAAAGCAGTAGGCTAGAGTGGATCATTATTATTTTGATTTTGGTCGAGGTAGTGGACCTTTTCATTATGCGATTAATTAGTTAAATACATATTTGTTTTGAGCGATTTTAAAATATTGGGAACCGAAGAATGGTGCCAGTTTGATGATTTACGAATTCCAGCCGTTAAAGCTAGAGTGGATTCTGGAGCAAAGACATCATCCATTCAGGCCAGTAAGATTAAAATATTTAACAAAGGATTTGAGGAATGGGTTCGCTTTGAGGTGAACCCCGTTCAAGACAATAGGAGCATTACCATTTTATGTCAGGCCAAATTGGTAGATGTACGTACGGTGAAAAGTTCGCAAGGAATCGCGGAGGAGCGACCAGTAATCAAAACAGCGGTGAACATTTCCGGCAATGTGTTCGATATAGAACTCACCTTGGCCAATAGGGATACTATGGAATACCGTATGCTCCTTGGTCGGGAAGCTATTAACGAAAGATATTTGGTTGATCCATCCAAAAGTTTTATCCAAGGCGATTATACCGACGAAGAGATCGAGAAAAAATATCAACCATTTGTTACTGAAAAAAAGGGCCTTCGTTTAGGTCTTTTGGCCAGTAATCCCAACCTATACAGTAATAAGAGAATTATAGAGGCAGGGGAGATGAGAGGCCACAAAGTGGTTTTCCTGAATGTGGAGCATGTTTACATGAAATTGGATGCGGCTACCCCGGAAATCAGGTATCGTGGCGGGAACATTTTGGATAAGTTCGATGCTGTGATTCCGAGAATAAAACCAGCAGTGACCTTTTATGGTTGTGCGCTGTTAAGGCAGTTCGATACCTTGGGGGTTTATTGCTTAAACTCTGCCGATTCCATTGGACGGTCCCGGGACAAGCTTTTTGCCTCCCAATTGTTTTCGAAAAATGACATCCACATTCCCACAACAGGCTTTGCCAAATCCCCAATGGATACCAAGGATTTGATTCGTATGGTGAATGGAGCACCTTTGATTATTAAACTTTTAGAGAGCACACAAGGAAAAGGAGTTGTTCTTGCCGAGACCAACAAAGCGGCAGAAAGCGTGATCAATGCCTTTAAAAGTGTACAAACCAATATTTTGGTTCAGGAGTTTATTAAAGAAGCAAACGGGCACGACATTCGTTGCTTTGTTGTAAATGGTAAAGTAGTGGCTTCAATGCAGCGAACTGCCCAGAAAGGAGAGTTTAGAGCCAATATTCATCAAGGAGGTGCCGCCGCAAAAGTGAAAATTACGCCAGAAGAAAGAAAATTGGCCATAAAGTCGGCCAAAGTATTTAATTTGGATGTGGCGGGGGTTGACCTGATCCGATCAAACAAAGGTCCGTTGCTTTTAGAGGTGAATTCATCACCTGGGCTTCAGGGAATAGAAAATACGACAGGTAAGGACATAGCCAATGTGATGATCGAGACCATCGAGAAAAAATTAAAATACAACGGTTAAAACCTATAATAAAAGTAATGTATTGATTTTCAACACATTGATTTTTTATACATATTTTCCTACACAAAGCTTCTAAAATCCAATTATAAATTGAAAACGGGCATTCGTTAACGCAAATGCCCCATTGGTTAATTGTGCCCCATAAATTTCAAAGGACTGTGCTAAGTTTGTCTCAGTAATCAAAAAGCGATACGCTTTAAGATAAACCTTTAATAGGATTGGGGTGATTATAGGGTACTTAGTGTTCTTTACCTAATGTCTTATTTCTTATAAGGTTTACGTTACTCCAAGGGGTTTTTGAGGTTGAGCCCCTTGGTTGTGACGGTTTTTAGATCAAATATATGTTCCCATAAATTTGACCTACTTTTTTTTGTGTTAAGGAGCCTTGAAAAAGGCTCCTTTTTTTTTTATTGCATTTCCCTTTCAAATATTCTGATCATTCACAATTGTTAACAATTTTTACTTGAACGTAATATTGCGATGAAGTAAGGTTTTGAACAAAAAACCTACTTTTGTATCATAACATTAGAGAAAGTTTTTATGTCAGAACAAGTAGAAAGAATCAAAACATTGATTATTGGATCAGGACCAGCAGGATATACTGCGGCCATATATGCCTCCCGGGCAGATTTAAAACCAGTTTTATACACAGGTATGGAGCCCGGTGGACAATTGACCACGACTACCGAAGTTGACAATTTTCCAGGATATCCAGAGGGGATAGATGGACCATCTATGATGATGCAATTACAGCAACAAGCCGAAAGGTTTGGTACTGAAGTACGTATTGGAATGGTGACTGCCGTAGAGTTTAGTGATGAAATTGGTGGTATTCATAAGATAACTGTTGACGATTCGACCCAATTGGAAGCAGAAACAGTGATTATTTCTACAGGAGCATCTGCGAAATACTTGAATTTGCCCAGTGAACAGCGATTAAGAGGTGGTGGAGTTTCTGCCTGTGCAGTTTGCGACGGTTTTTTCTACAAAGGACAAGAAGTGGCCATTGTAGGGGCTGGTGATACTGCAGCCGAAGAAGCTTCTTATTTGGCCAACATATGTACAAAAGTTACCATGCTGGTCCGTAAAGATCACATGCGGGCTTCAAAAGCAATGCAACATAGGGTGAATAGTATCGATAATATCGAGATTCGATACAATACTGAAATAGACGAAGTTTTGGGCGACCAAGTTGTTGAAGGAGTTAGAGTTGTGAACAACCAAACCGGAGAAAAGGAAGAAATCCCTGTAACCGGATTGTTTATTGCTATTGGACACAAACCTAATACCGATGTATTTAAAGGACAATTGGAAATGGATGGGACAGGTTACATAATAACCCAGTCCAAATCTACTAAAACAAATAAACCTGGTGTTTTTGCCAGTGGAGATGCACAAGATAAAATTTACAGACAGGCGGTTACTGCTGCTGGAACTGGATGTATGGCAGCTTTGGATGCAGAACGTTATTTAGCGGCAGTTGAGAGCAAGGAAATGATCGCATCCTAAAAATCACTGAACATTAGAACAAAAAAGGGCACTGAAAACGCAGTGCCCTTTTTTATTGATTGCAACTCAATCAATCCGCTTGTAATTTTCGGAAAAAGTTCGGTTTCCGTCCCCGTCCACCGTAATCTGACTAAATGAACCTTCTTTTAGGATAAGTTCAAAAGTGAAGTTTCGCATGGTGTCCAATGCTTTCATCATCTCGTCGTCTCCATATTCGATTACTTCTACCAAAGAGTCGTTTGTTACCTTATAAGAACCGTAACCAAACCTACCGTTTGGATCCTCGGGCACATATCTGGTCCACATAATTTTTTCTCTGGAGTACATTTTAACCTGCCTATAGCCATCGGATTTTTTAATGGTATCTATAACATTTTCTCCATCGTAATTATAAAAACTTTCTAATTCCCAAGTGCCTTCAATGCTCGGAGCATTGGAATAACGATCTGTAAAGCTTCCCACAACAAGGAAAACTACGATCAGTGTCAAAAATAAAACTGATTTTCTCATAATGCCCTGCCTTTTAAGTTACTGATGTTGAGTATCTAAAAGATAGCGATAATTAATGAGAAAACTTAGGTTTCTGGCCTAAAAAAAGAATTTGCAGTTGTTGATGGGGAAAGTCCGATAAATATTGGGGGTAAGTTGTTAAAATTTTGTTGCAGGAATGAAATCTTCTTAGAAAAACACGGCTTCAATCAATAATTACGGAATTGATTGGGTAAAATATTAAAAAATCCAACATTTTTCGGTTAAAATGTTTGATATGTAAAAAATTTTGAACAATTTTCGGGGAAATTAACACAAAAAATAGTAATGAGGAACATTTATTTAACATTTATTGCGGTGTTTTCTTGTATTGCTGCCTTTGGTCAATCTGTATCAGGTACTGTATCCGATGTTTCGGGTACTCCGCTGCCTGGGGTGACCATTGTGGTAAGCGGTACAAGTAATGGTACCACTACAGATTTTGATGGTAATTATACTATCAATGCTACGAGAGGACAAGTACTTAATTTTTCCTATTTAGGTATGAGGTCAAAAGAAGTTACCGTAGGCTCTGAATCGACAATCAACGTTGTTTTGGAAGAAGACTCAACACAATTGGATGAGGTGGTTGTGACCGCATTTGGTGTGGAACAGAAACAGAAATCCTTAGGATACTCGGTTTCCAAGGTAAACACAGAGGATTTGAACCTTGCAGGTCAAGCCAACCCAATTGAAAGTTTACAGGGGCGTGTTGCCGGTGTCCAGATAAACCGTTCTTCGGGAACTTCTGGAGGTGGTGTGGATATTTTGATTCGTGGCGTTACCTCCATTAATCCAAACAGGAGTAACCAACCCCTGATAATTGTTGACGGTCTTGCATTGAACAACGATACTTTTGCCGGGGAGGTAAGACCAAGTTCAGGATCAAATTCTCCAAACAGCTCGGAGCAGTTTGCATTCTCTAACCGTGCCATGGACTTAAATCCAGAGGACATTGAAAGTTTCAATATCCTTAAAGGCGCTGCTGCAACTGCACTTTATGGGGTTAGGGCATCCAACGGTGCCATTGTGATCACAACCAAAAAAGGAAAACAAGGAAAGGCAAAAATTACCCTTACGGCATCTACTACGTTCAGGGAAATTAAAACAACACCTACTTTGCAGACCAAATACCGAGAAGGATTCAGTGGAGCACCACGTACATTGTACGATCCAGATTCCGACACAGGATTCGATAGGGTACAAGCGGCCACTTCTTTTTACTCTTGGGGACCAGAATACTCTTTGGATTCTTTTGATTTGGGAGGAGGGGACATTGTGGACCTTTCCAATGATAGATTCTATAGCCCGTACGATATTTTTAAAACAGGGTTCAACTCACAGGTCAACCTGAGCTTGAGCGGTGCCAGTGATCGTTTGGATTATTATTTTTCTATGGGTAACAATAGCGAGAACGGAGTTCTGCCCAATACAGATTATAACAAGACAAACTTTAGGTTAAAAGCAGGATACAAAGTAACAGACAATTTTACACTAGATGGTTCCGTTGCATATACAAATTCAGGAGGAAGAAGGGCCAATGGTGGTGATAAATCGGTAATGAGCGCACTGTCCTATTACGCAGGTACTTTCCCGATCAACGATTATGTAAATCCAGATGGAAGTGAGAGAGATTACTCCTTTGGTATTATCGATAACCCAAGGTATTTGATGGAAACCAGTAATTTGGAGGATGATGTAAACCGTTGGATAGGAAACACGACCCTTACTTGGGCACCAAAAGATTGGTTGAGAATTACGTATGCTGCCCAAATTGATAACTATTCCGATGCAAGAAATCGTTATGTTGGTCCAGATTTGGACGGTGGTTCCCAAGTAGGAGGATTTATTTTGGAGCAAAACATCAACTTTACCGGATTGGAATCCAACTTTCTGGTAGCAATGAATAAGCAATGGTCCGATGATTTTACAACAGACTTTACCATCGGTCAACAAATCTCAGACTCTAAAAGAAGCTATCTAGAAGCTAGAGGGGAAGGTTTAAACGTACCAGGAGTAAACGAAGTTGGAAATACGACCAATTTCTTTATCAATAAAACCATAGTGCAAAACCGTACAGTAGGGGTTTTTGGTGAAGCAAAATTTGGTTACAAGGACAAATTGTTCTTGACCTTAACGGGAAGAAACGACTGGATTTCTACCTTACCCAAAGAGAATAGATCTTTCTTTTATCCATCCGTAAGTTTGGCGTACGACGTAACCGACCTATTTGGAGAAAACGACATCTTTACCTTTGGTAAACTAAGGGCATCTTGGGCCGAAGTGGGTAAAGGGCCTGGTTTTGGCGATGTTGGACAATATTTTGTGGTCGATGGTGATTTTCCGTTCGGTGGAGTAGGAGGTTATCGAAGAAGTACTTTGTTGGGAGATTTGGATATTCAACCAGAAAAAAACCAATCAACAGAATTTGGTGCCGACCTTAGATTCTTGGATAATCGGATCCGTTTGGATTATGCCTATTATAACACACGTGTAAAAGATCAAATCTTTACGGTTGGTACCGCTTACTCTTCTGGATTGTCCGGAATTACGAGAAATGCAGGTGACTATAAAGTATTTGGACATGAACTTTTATTGAGTGCCGATATTATCAGAAATCAAGATTTAAGATGGGAATTGATTTTGAACTGGTCAACCAGCGAGGGGGAAGTTCTGGAAATTCCTGAGGATATTGAAGCCATTATTTTTGCGGACTCCGGATTTGCAGGAATAACATCAGAAGTAAGAGCTGGTGATAAAATGGGTAACCTCTACGGCTATAAATGGGAGTATGAAAATGGTGAAAGATTGATCGGGGAAGATGGATTCCCTACCATTAACTTGGATGAAAGAGTAATCGTAGGTAATGCATTCCCGGATTTTATTGCATCTATCGGAAGTAATTTGAAGTATAAAGGAATAGGTCTTAACTTCCTATTGGAATGGAAAGAAGGAGGGGATCTATACGACTCAGGACGTAGAAACTCCATTAGAAACGGCCTTTTGGAAAGCACATTGGAAAGAGACGTAAATGTGGTATTGGACGGTGTTCTTGCCAATGGAAGCCCTAACACCACAGAAGTCCTTATCGATCAAAATTACTACCGTAACTCAAATATTTACAATCGTGCTTCGGAAGTATTGGTACAGGATGCCTCTTGGTTAAAGATCAGGAACATTGCCTTGTCCTATGATTTCCCTTCTAAGTTGACTAGAAGCTTGAGCTTGGATAAAGTTAGTGTGTCTGCAAGTGCGAACAATATTTTGCTTTGGACACCATTTGATGGTTATGATCCTGAAGGGAACCAGTACAGTGCAGGAAGCAATGTTTATGGGTTTACAG
>JAAEZN010000134.1:0-2923 GCA_018222835.1 Algicola sp.
TGAAGAATGGGGGCGGGCCCCAGTGCCTTACTTTGAAAAATTTTTTTTTAAAATATTTGTCATTAAATTGTTACCGCAATGTTACCGTATTGTTACCGTATCGTTACCGTAACCAACACTCATCTATAAATATATTTTTGACGCATTAACCAGATGAAAAGTTTCAAAGAAAGTAATGAATTACTTGTGTTACAAGTAAAACAAGGTAATAAGAAGGCCTATAATGTTGCTGTTCAAAAATATCATGACAGAATTTTCAGTTACGCATTTTCTTTGACCAATGATTATGAACAAGCCCAGGATATTGTTCAAAACACATTTTTAAAAACTTGGGAATTTAGGGAGAAATTGGACCCTGCTTTTCCTATGAAAAGTTTTTTATTCAAGACAGCTTATAACGAGTTCGTAACCATTTACCATAAAAACCGAGCCATTTCCAAACTTGAAATAAAGTTTGTTGAAATGTTAGACCAAATGAATTCTGAAGAAAATGATGATATGGTCACGAAAAAAATCAATATCATCCGTATAGAAATTGAAAACCTGCCTATGAAGTGTAAAGAAGTCTTCTTACTTAGCAAGAAAGAGGGTTTGACAAATACTGAAATCGCATCACATTTAAGTATTTCCATAAAGGCGGTCGAGGGCCAAATTACCAAAGCGTATTCAATTTTGAGAAAAAGTTGTTTAGAAAAGGTAAGAAGCTATTTATTTCTCTTGTTTGGACGAAAATTAAGGCTGTTATAGTCTATACCAAAAGTCAGTTCTGTCGCCTTGATCCATTGCAATTCAATAAAACCATTCAAATTTTATTTTAAGCCGCCAATGAACAAAATGTTTTAAACATGGCCGATTTAGAATCTATGATTTGACCCTTCCTGATCATGTTTACATCTATGCCCGCCAATGTCCGCTGTGCGGATTCAAATTCTTTAAATCCACAACTTATGTTGATACGTCGTTTAATTGCACGGTGGTCCTGCTCTACTATATTGTTCAGAAACTTACATTGACGGACCTGTATCCCTTTCACCGAACAACTTCGTTTGTTCCATGTTTTTATGCCTAAAGTATTGGCACCACTTTTGTCTATATTTATTATCCTAGGTCTGCCATTGTTCAATGTCGCCTTATTGAGAAGCTTCTGGGCCGACCCCTTCATTCTCCTTTTGGTCAATAGAAAATCAACGTTATCGCCATATTTATCAACCTCTCGATATAGATATCTGTCCAAACCTGCTACCTTGATATAGGTTTCATCCATTCGCCAACTATTGCAGACAACCCGTTTTCTTTAGTGCACATTGCTCTCTACTTAAAAACCCATCGCTGTATCGTAGAGTGATCTACTTTAACACTTCTAATTGCCATTAATTCTTCCTCATCTCGATAGCTCAAAGTAAATCGCAACTTAAAATAAACTGCTTGTAAAATCACATTTCTGGGATAATGATGATGCTTACACATAATATACCTTGTTTGTTACCCCTAAAATTAATTCTTTAATAATCTACCTATTTAATGCGACAAAACCGGCTTTGTCTTCTTTTTTTGGAAATCAAACCGTAATGCTTCCAAATCGGCGACCTAATATTTATAGCAGATTTGCTTATCAGTGTATTTTGAATATGTCAAATGGGTTCGATATGAAACCTTATTTTAGCAAATTATTTATCCGTCATCCATGAAAAAACCTCTATTGCTGCTTTTATGTGTTTTTACCAATTATGTTTACGCCTATCAATACGATTTGACGCAAATGGCCCAACAAGCCGACAGCCTATTAAAAGAGGGAAATTATCAACTTTCAAAAGAGCATTGGGAAAAAATTGTGGGCCTGAGCACTAAAAAAAAGGTGGGGCATTATCTGTACAAGAGCAAATTGCTTTTCTGTGAGGCAAGTCTATTTCAAGCCGATGGCAATTATAAAAGTGCAATCGAAAAATATCAAAACGCACAAAAACTGATTGACAACGACACCACTTCAAAAGATAATCAGTATCGACTAAATATTTATAACGGGCTATACCACTCATTGGCGTATTCCGGCGATTGGCAGGCGGCTCTGGAAAAAGGAACCGAAGGTTTGGTACTGATGGATTCCACCATGGACAAAAAAAGCAGGGCCGATTATATTTATGATCTGGGATACATCAATGATCGACTAAACAATTACGCAGAGGCCATTGACTTGTACCAACAATCCATTGAACTGTACAAAACCTTTGAAAAAGACAAGAATTTCGATTTGGGTCTTGCCCATAACAATCTAGCTACCGTTTATAGGCGGCTCGGCTTTTTCTCCGAACGGTTAAAAAGCTTTGAACAGGCAAGGAAGTATTGGGAAAAAGACAGTGATATTGATCCTACTTATCTCGTTACCCTGTATGGGAATATGATGAGATTGTATATTGAATACGGCGATACGGCCAAGGCTGAAAAACTGTTCGCTGCCTTAAACAAAGTATCTGATAATGCGCTTCAAACCAGTGATGTTTTCAATAAATCAAGGTTGAACATGATGTATTGTACCTTTTCTGGTCAAAAAACCAAAATAGAGAAACAATTGGATGGATTCAGTATCCTTTTTGCCACATCGACCCGAAAGGAAAAAGAACAGAACAGCCATTATTATTTGGCGGCATTGCTCAACTACGCAGATTATGCCATTCAAAACAGATGGGACGATAAGGCCTCACAAACCTTGACACAAACCCTGGACATTGCCAAAACGTATCGGCAACCGTACTATGAAATGCTGGCCTATACCAAACAAACAAAACTGGCAACCCTTAAAAAGGAACATGCAAAGGCAATCGATTTATTGGACAAAGCTTTGGCCATAAATGACCAGGAACCGATAGGCTTGGTAAATGAGGTCAATATTTTGATAAAAAAAGGGATTTTACAAAGTAAACAGAAC
>JAAEZN010000134.1:2933-4524 GCA_018222835.1 Algicola sp.
AAACAGAACCGTGTTTTGGAAGCTCGAAATACCATTAAAATGGCTTTGTCCGTTCTGACCGAAGGAGAGATCGGCTCTCCGGAACAAATCACTATCGAAATTTTTGAACAAAAGCACAGTTCCTATTTTATTATGGCACTAAAGGATCTGGCCGGCTTTTACAACGAAATGTTCCTTCTTACCCAAAACAGAATGGATGCCCAACATGCCAAATATTTATATGAAATGGCAGCGGAGGTTTTTGGACTATACTATCAGAACGGGGAATACAATACCAGTTTAAATGGCCTTAACAAAGAGATCAATGAAGGCATCTATAAAATGCATGTTGAATTGCACATACCATTGTCCGCTGCAATACTAGCAAAAATGGAAGCCAACAATTCGCAGGTATTGCGGAATGAGTTTGAACGGAAATACTATCAGTTTCTTTCTGTGGAAGAAAGTACGCTGGACAAACGAAACCTTTTGCAGTTTCAGTTAAAAAACACTGAACAGGATAAAGAAGCCAAAAAAAAACTACAAGAGGCCATATCAAAATTGGATGCTGAGATCTACGACAAAGACCCCTTACTGCAATCCTTTTACAACAAACAGATCAGCCTTCAAAATATCCAGGGCCACTTAACAGGGGATGAACTCTTAGTGAAATATTTTTTGGGAAATGAACATATTTTTGCCATAACCATTTCGCAAAGCAGTCTGCAATTGTTCCGTTTGACGCTAACCGATTCATTAAAAAGCAAATTGACCATATTTTACCAGAATCTGCAAAATCCACAGAAGAATACGCAGCCATTGGCACATGAGCTGTACCAAGAGTTAATGGAGCCTTTTCAGAATGAATTGGGCAAATTCAGAAACCTCACCATTGTCCCCGATGATTTTCTATACTATTTACCGTTTGAAGCCCTTGAAGATGAAGAAGGCCCCCTAATAAATTCGCATAGCTTCCAATATGCAAATTCGTTGGCTTTATGGTATTTTTTAAAAGAAAACCCCCATCGACCCAAGGAGCATCAGGATTTACTGGCCGCTTTTGCACCACAATACGACCCCGACAACAATAAAACGGCAATCAGGGGCATTCGGTTCAAAGATATTAAGGGAGCCCGAAAGGAAGCGGGTAAAATCTCTGCTTCACTTAATGGCGACTTGTTCTTGGACGGTGAAGCTTCTATTAAAAACTTTATGGATCACTCAAGTAAGTATAAAATTTTCCATTTGGCAATGCACGCGGTCTTAAATGAGGAAGAGCACACCCGATCGAGCCTTATTTTCCAGAACAATGATTTTTTTGATTTTTCTTCGCTTTACGGCATGTACTTGCCTGCAGAATTGGTGGTATTGAGTGCCTGTAACACCGGTGTGGGAAAATTGGCGGCAGGCGAAGGTTTTTTAAGCCTATCGAGGGCATTGACCTATTCCGGCGTGCGATCTAGTGTGTATAGTTTGTGGGAAGTGCCCGATGAGGAAACTTCCGAAATAATGGTTTCCTTTTACCACTATTTAGGTAAAGGCAAAAATAAAGCAAGCGCGTTGGCCAAGGCAAAACAGGATTTTATTGAAAACAATCCGTTAAAATCGCATC
>JAAEZN010000034.1 GCA_018222835.1 Algicola sp.
TGTGTATGCCCACATCCGAAGAGGACCACTTGGGGTGGTGCTGTGTCTTGGGCCTTATAACTATCCCTTGAACGAGACCTTTGCTTTGTTGATTCCAGCTATTATTATGGGCAACACTACCATTTTTAAGCCGGCCAAGCATGGAGTTTTGCTGATTACACCACTTTTGGAGGCTTTTCAGAGCAGTTTTCCTAGAGGGGTGGTGAATATACTTTTTGGTAGAGGTAGGGCCGTGGCCGCTCCGATAATGCAAACGGGTAAAGTGGATGTTCTAGCATTGATAGGGAACAGTAAATCGGCCAATGCTTTGCAGGAGCAGCACCCAAAGAGCAACAGATTGCGTTTGGTTTTGGGCCTGGAGGCCAAGAACCCGGCCATTGTGCTTCCTGATGCTGAGTTGGATTTGACCATAAACGAGTGTATTTCGGGAACCTTGTCCTTTAATGGGCAGCGCTGTACCGCTTTAAAGGTAGTTTATGTGCACGACGAAGTGAAAGATGGTTTTCTGAAGCGCTTCGCGGAGAAAGTGGATGGATTGAAATTTGGTAATCCTTGGGATGATGGTGTGAGTTTGACACCGCTCCCCGAACCTGACAAGCCAGCTTATATTCAAGAGCTGTTGGATGATGCCTTGGCGAAGGGTGCAAAGATCATCAACAAAAAAGGAGGGAAACATTTTGATAATTATATATGGCCAGCAGTATTGTATCCGGTAACCAAGGATATGCGGGTGTATCAAGAAGAGCAGTTCGGACCAATAATTCCTGTGCTATCATTCCAAGATATTGAAGAGCCTTTGGACGATATGGCAGAATCCAACTACGGGCAGCAGGTAAGTTTGTTTGGTAAGGATGTATATACTTTATCTCCGTTGATCGATACGTTGGCGAACTTGGTATGCCGAGTGAACCTGAACAGTTCCTGCCAACGTGGACCGGACGTGTATCCATTTACAGGAAGAAAAGATTCTGCACAATCTACATTAAGCGTGCATGATGCGTTGCGTTCGTTCTCTATTAGAACCTTTGTGGCATTCAAGGACAATAGCTTGAACGTCCAGACCGTAGAGCAATTGATGGAAGCTAAAGTGAGCAACTTTTTGAGTACCGATTACATTTTGTAAGCTGAAAAGCTTTTAAGAAATAAAAAGCCCCGAATTTCGGGGCTTTCTTTTTTGGTTTTTGTATGGGGTTGATTAAATATGTTCAGCCAACCAGTTTCCAACTTCGCTGGTCTTGTATGCTTTTTCACCATCGGCAAGATCTTCGGTAACCACACCTTCGGCCAATGATTTGTTTACTACCTCACGAATAGCTTCGGCTTCGTCCTTAAGTCCAAAAGCTGTTTCGAACATCATTGCTGCAGATAAAACGGTAGCCAATGGATTGGCAATATCTTTTCCTGCAGCTTGCGGGTAAGAACCGTGGATGGGTTCAAACAAAGATGTCTTCTCTCCCAAAGAAGCAGATGGCATTAATCCCATAGATCCAGAAATCACAGAAGCTTCGTCCGTTAGAATGTCTCCAAATAGGTTTTCGGTGATCAAAACATCGTAGGCGCTTGGCCATTGTACCAAACGCATGGCTACGGCATCCACAAATTCGTAGGATACTTCAACTTCCGGATAGTCCTTTTCCAATTTCTGAACGGTTTCTCTCCATAAACGAGAAGTTTCCAAGACATTTGCCTTGTCCACGCAACAAAGTTTTTTGCTACGCTGCATTGCCATTTCAAAACCTTTTTTGGCCAAACGCTCTACTTCGGCCCGTGTATAGGTACAGGTGTCGTAAGCAGTATTGTCGTTGTCCTCACGGCCTCTTTTCCCGAAATAGATTCCTCCGGTCAATTCGCGAAGAAACACTAAATCAGTTCCTTCAATACGCTTTCGTTTCAAAGGAGACTTATCTATCAATGAAGGAAAAGTAAAAGTTGGCCTAACATTGGCGAACAACCCTAATTTTTGACGCATTTTCAACAAACCTTGCTCGGGACGTACCTTGGCAGATGGGTCGTTGTCAAATCGAGGATGACCGATAGCGCCAAAAAGAACGGCATCGGCAGCAACACAGGCTTCGTGGGTTTCGTCCGGGTAAGGTTCCCCAACCGCATCAATCGCTGCAGCACCGGTTAGGGCAGGGGTCCAACTAATTTCATGACCGAACTTCGCGGCTACGGCATCAGATACTTTTACGGCTTGGTCAATTACTTCAGGGCCAATTCCATCTCCGGCCAAGAGCGCTATGTTTAATTTCATTCTATTAATTATCTGTTATCAATAAACAATTATCAAAGTCTATTATACTAAATTCAACATTTTTTCCGTGGCTTTGATAGCTGATACCGTTTGGTCAGAATCCAATCCACGGGTAGTAAAATCTTTTTCTTTTGCTTGCCAGGTAATTATGGTCTCACAAAGGGCATCGGAATTACTGCCGGGAGGGATGCGCACGGCATAATCCACTAATTTGGGCAATTCCCGACCTTCTTTTTTGTACACTTTTTTCAACGCATTGATAAAAGCATCGAACTGTCCATCGCCTTGAGCGTTTTCCTCGTAGGTCTTTCCTTCAATTTCGATGGAAAGGGTAGTGGAGGGTTTTAATCCTTTGGAGTGGGTAAGCACATAAGATTTCACAAAAACCTTTTGCTGATGCAGATTATTGTCCAAAACATCGGAAATGATGTAGGGCAAATCATCTTTGGTGACGCGTTCTTTTTTATCTCCAAGTTCAATGATTCGCTCGGTAACTTTTTTGAGCTCATCATCGTTCAATGTCAATCCAAGCTCCTGAAGATTCTTTTGGATGTTGGCTTTTCCAGATGTTTTGCCCAACGCATACTTACGCTTTCTACCAAAACGTTCGGGCAACAAATCATTGAAGTAAAGATTTTTTTTACTATCTCCATCTGCATGTATTCCAGCGGTTTGCGTAAAAACATTGTCTCCAACAATAGGTTTATTGTCAGGTATGCCAAAACCGGTGAATGCCGATACCAATTTACTCACTTTATAGAGCGACGATTCCTTTACGCCAATCTTGACTTCCGGTAAAAAATCATTGATTACGGCCACGGCACTGGCCAATGGCGCATTACCGGCACGTTCACCCATTCCATTCACGGTAAGGTGCAATCCGTGGGCGCCGGCTTTCAACGCTTCCATTACATTGGCTACACTCAAATCGTAATCATTGTGTCCGTGAAAATCGAAATGCGTATTTGGATATCTTTCAATGATTTCCTTGAAAAACGCACCCGTTTCTGTATGGGTCAGCACACCTAAGGTGTCGGGAAGCAGAATTCGTTTAATGGGTTGTTGGGTCAGAAAATCCAAAAACTGAAAAACGTAGTCTTTGGAATTGCGCATTCCATTGCTCCAATCCTCCAAATATACATTGGTTTCAACCCCCAGCTTTTTAGCCTCTGAAACTACATATTCAATTTCTGTAAAATGTTGTTCTGGAGTCTTTTTAAGTTGATGGGTTAAATGATTCAATGAACCCTTTGTGAGTAGGTTCTGAACCTTAGCGCCTGCTTCTTGCATCCATTTTAAGGACACTCCGTTATCCACAAAGGTCAATACCTCTACCTTGGAGATTAGACCTTCGGCTACTGCCCATTCTGTAATGTTTTTTACCGCTTGTAGCTCTCCTTCAGAAACACGTGCGGAGGCTACTTCGATACGATCTACTTTTAGTTCTTCCAATAATAATTTGGCCAAACTTAATTTTTCGGAAGCAGAAAAAGAAACCCCGGAGGTCTGTTCACCATCTCGTAAGGTGGTGTCCATAATTTCTATGGTTCGTGTTTTCATTTTATAAGCCGTAGTGTTCTGGGCAATGGATTACAAAGGAGTGTTTTCGGCATACTTCTCAATATCTTCTTGGATATTCAATAAATAGTCAATATCATCAAAACCATTGAGCATATTGCCTTTTTTATAATCATTGATCTCAAAGCTTTCGCTTTCACCTGAAGCCAGAATGGTAATCTTCTGTTCGGGCAGATTGATTTCCAACTCCGTTTTTGGGTCAGCTTCTATGGCCTTGAAAATTTTGTCCAAGAACTCCGGGCTCACCTGAACGGGAAGCACACCAATGTTCAAACAGTTATTCCTAAAGATATCGGCAAAAAAACTGGAAACCACACAACGGAAACCATAGTCATATACAGCCCAAGCGGCATGCTCCCTAGAGGATCCTGAACCAAAGTTTTTACCTCCTACCAGTATTTTACCAGAGTAAATAGGGTTGTTCAATACGAACTGCTCCTTTGGTGTATCATCGGAATTGTATCTCCAGTCACGGAACAAATTATCGCCAAATCCTTTACGTTCCGTAGCTTTTAGGAATCGCGCTGGGATGATTTGGTCGGTGTCCACGTTTTCAATAGGTAAGGGTACCGCTGAACTTGTTAGTATGTTGAATTTATCGTAAGCCATTTTATTTCAATTATCAGTTATCAATGTTCAATTAACAATGCGTTGCTAATCGTTTATTGTACATTCTTTATTGTTAAGCTAAAACTTCTTCTTGCATTAATTCTCTTGGGTCGGTTACTTTTCCGGTAACGGCAGCTGCTGCAGCCACCAAAGGACTTGCCAATAGGGTGCGAGCCCCTGGCCCTTGTCGTCCCTCAAAGTTCCTGTTCGAGGTACTTACGGCATATTTTCCCGCAGGAATCTTATCATCGTTCATGGCCAAACAAGCGGAACAGCCGGGCTCTCTCAATTCAAAACCGGCTTCGGTCAAAATATCCAAAATACCTTCTTCTTTAATGGCAGCTTCTACCTTGTGTGAGCCAGGAACCAACCAAGCGGTTACGTTATCAGCTTTTTTTCTTCCCTTAATTATAGAAGCAAAAGCTCTAAAATCTTCAATTCTACCATTGGTACAGCTTCCCAAGAATACAAAATCGATTGGTTTGCCAACCATAGCCTCACCTTCGTTGTAATCCATATATTCCAAGGATTTTTTGTAGGTGGCAGGAGAACCTTCAATGCTTTCTGCCAATGGAATATCCTCGCTGATACCAATGCCCATTCCAGGATTGGTCCCAAAAGTGATCATGGGTTCTATCTCGCTGGCCTCAAAAGTCAATTCTTTGTCAAATTGAGCATTTTTATCAGAATATAGTGTGCTCCAGTATTCCATGGCAGCATCCCAATCCTTTCCTTTTGGGGTGTATTCTCTTTCTTTAATGTATTCAAATGTGGTTTCATCTGGAGCGATCATACCGCCACGTGCACCCATTTCAATACTAAGGTTACAAACTGTCATTCGGCCTTCCATTGACATATTTTTGAAGACGTCTCCAGCATATTCGGCAAAATAGCCAGTTGCTCCAGAAGTGGTCAGTTTGGAAATAATGAAAAGTGCCACATCTTTTGGAGTTACAGCTTTGCTCAACTCCCCATTAATATTGATGCGCAAACTCTTTGGTTTGGGCTGCATAATACATTGAGTGGACAATACCATTTCAACCTCGCTGGTTCCGATACCAAAAGCGATGGCTCCAAATGCTCCGTGGGTAGAGGTATGGGAATCACCACAAACAATCGTCGCCCCGGGTAGTGTTATTCCATTTTCCGGACCAATAACATGCACAATGCCGTTTTTTTCATGTCCAAGTCCCCAGTAAGGGATGCCGTGTGCATTGGCATTTTCTTCCAAGGCCCTTAACTGATTTGCGGACAAGGGATCCTTAACGGGCAAGTGTTGGTTTCGGGTCGGGGTATTGTGATCTGCGGTCGCAAAGGTGCGTTCTGGGTACAATACTTTTATCCCTCTATTTTTTAAGCCTAAAAAAGCTACGGGACTTGTTACTTCGTGCACCAGATGCCTGTCTATAAAGAGTACATCCGGGCCATTCTCAATATGTTTTACGACGTGCGAATCCCAAACCTTATCAAATAGTGTCTTGCTCATTGTGTCTTCAATATTTTGTAAGCCTACGAAGTTAAAAATTGTGTGCAGAAATGAATTTTTGTCAGTACTAAAATTACGATGTTCAACCGCAATTCCAATGGGTTATTTTTAAAGTTAACAAATGGTAAGGGTTGATTTTCAGTTTATAACAAAGAAGTGTTGAGAATTGGGGCATGTTCCAATTACAAACCTAAATTGCTGCTAGCTAATATAATTCCAAATGGTTTTGTTGGCCATCATTTTGGAATAAGCATTTAAAATAGGTGCATTTTCCACTTTTTCCAATTTTGGGTCGTCTTTCAATAGTTGGATGGCATAGTAACGGGCTGTTTTCAAGATTTGATTGTCCTTTATAATATCCGCAATCTTAAGATTGAGCATACCGCTCTGTTGCGTTCCCATTAAGTCGCCTGGTCCACGAAGTTTTAGGTCAACTTCCGCAATCTCAAAACCATCATTGGTACGTACCATGGTCTGTAAACGGGTCTTGGAATCGTCGGAAAGTTTGTTGCCCGTCATTAAAATACAAAAACTTTGTTCTGCGCCTCGGCCCACACGTCCGCGAAGCTGGTGTAATTGGGAGAGGCCAAAGCGCTCGGAACTCTCAATAATCATCACGGAGGCATTGGGAACATTCACGCCCACCTCGATTACCGTAGTTGCAATCATAATTTGGGTTTCGCCCTTTACAAAGCGTTCCATTTCATAATCCTTATCGGCAGGCTTCATTTGCCCGTGCACAATGGAAATTTGATACTCGGGCTGAGGAAAATCACGAGCAATACTTTCATAACCATCCATTAAGTCCTTGTAATCCAAAGCTTCGGATTCTTGAATCAGTGGATATACAATATAGATTTGCCTTCCTTTTTTGATTTCATCTTTGATGAAGCCGAACACTTTCAATCGGTTACTGTCGAACCTATGCACCGTTTTTATGGGTTTTCGGCCAGGTGGTAGTTCATCTATGACCGAGATGTCCAAATCCCCGTACAGACTCATCGCCAAGGTTCTTGGAATAGGGGTGGCCGTCATTACCAAAATATGGGGGGGTATGGCCCCTCCATCCTCCCCAACGGGGAGACTATTGAGCACTTCCTCTATTCTTTTCACAACTGAATCTATGGCTCCGATGACTTCTTCATTTTTAAAACGAATTACCTTGTAACCAAAATCGTTCAGTATGGCTGTGCGCATAGCATCAGCTTCCTTTTGCATTGGGTCGTTGTGGTATCCGCCATCAACTTCTACAATCAGTTTTTTGTGTAAGCAGACAAAATCAACAATAAATTCATCAATAACGTGCTGTCTTCTGAACTTTGCACCTAGCTTTTTTGTCCTTAATTGCTCCCAAAGAATACGTTCTGCTTCCGTACTGTTCTTTTTGCCTTGCTGTTGGAACTCTTTTAAGATTTTATAGGTTGAAGGTCTGGCAGTTTGATATTTATACCGGATTTCTTCCACCCTCCCTTTGGGAGGGAGCTGGGGTGGGCTGCCTTTTTTCCACAATTTAGACCGTTGCGCCACACCAAAACGGTGTTGCTCGTCCACAATGGCCAAGCCGAGGTTTTTAAATTGGACTTTGTCCTCCAAAACAGCGTGGGTACCTACCAAAATGTTCAAGTTCCCATTTTCCAGTTGATTGTGGAGCAAAGTGCGCTCGGATTTCTTGGTAGAACCTGTCAATAGGGCAATTTTAACCTCCATATTCTCCAAAAGCTGCTTGAGACCGTTGTAGTGCTGTGTCGCTAGAATTTCGGTTGGGGCCATCAAGCAGGCTTGAAAACCATTGTCAATCGCCAAAAGCATACACATTAGTGCTACAATGGTCTTTCCCGAACCCACATCGCCCTGAAGAAGTCGGTTCATTTGAGCGTTGCTGCCCAAGTCGTTGCGGATTTCCTTAATAACACGTTTTTGTGCTTCGGTCAATTCAAAAGGCAAGTGGTTTTCAAAGAATTCGGTAAACTTTTCTCCTACGGCTTCAAAGGGCATCCCTTTAATTTTTTGCTTTCGCTGTAAATTTTGGGATATCAGTCGCAATTGCACAAAAAACAGCTCCTCAAACTTTAAGCGGAACTGTGCTCTGGCCAACAATTCCTGATTTTTCGGAAAATGAATATTGAAAAGGGCTGAACTCTTCGAAATCAATTTTAATTCTTCCAAAATGACTGGAGATAAGGATTCTTGAAACTTGCCTTGGCATTCCAAGAACAATTGTTGGATCATTTTACCCAACACTCTGTTGGTAATGCCAAAATTCCCCAGTTTTTCGGTCGAGGGGTAAATGGGCTGCATCACTATCTTTAATCCTTGCTGATGCTTTTGTAAGGTCTCCATTTCAGGATGGGGCATCGAGAATGCACTTCCGTATTTGTTAACCCTGCCAAAGACCACGTAGGGTTGGTTCAGGTTTAAATTTTCCTTGATCCATTTGTGGCCTCGGAACCAAACCAGATCCATTTGTCCCGTTTCATCAACAAAAGTGGCCACTAAACGTTTTCCCCGTTTTTGCTCAACTGTTTTTATATGGACAATTTTACCTACAACTTGAACATCGGCACCACTGGGCTGCAACTGATTTATTTTGTAATAGCTCGTCTTGTCCAAATAGCGGTTAGGGAACAGATGGAGAAGGTCCCTAAAGGTCTCAATGCCCAATTCGGCCTTTAGAACATCGGCCCGGTTTGGGCCAACGCCTTTTAAATATGCTATGGGAGTTTGTAGAAAATTGGGATTCATCGAACTAAAATATGTAATTTGGAAGGACTTTTGATAAGATGATGGTATGAAGCTGAGCCCCGCAGTTATTTTTTTCTTATTTGTGCAGTTCTTGTCCGGCCAAACTCAGGATAAAGTGGACTTTATCCATGCTGATGTTTTTATAGAGCCCATACCTGTTGAAAACCGTATTAATGGTAGCGTTACTTATCATTTTAATGTGATTGAGGATGTGGGGTCCTTTTTTTTGGATGCGGTAAATTTGGAGTTTTCCAATGTTTCCCTTGATGGCGCCCAAGTGGATTACGATTACAATGGCAAAAGGATTACCATTAAAAACCAAATGAAAGAAGGGGGGAGTCACATCGTTTCATTGGATTATGTGGCGCAACCAAAACAAACAGTATATTTTTTAGGATGGGATGATGCGGTCAGGAACAATGAGCAAGTATGGACCCAAGGGCAGGGGAAATATACCAGTTATTGGTTGCCCAGTTTTGACGATATGACCGAAAAGGTCGAATTTGATATTAAAATCACCTTAAAAGAGGATTATACTGTAATCGCCAACGGGAATCTCATCAAAAAGGTAGCATTGCCTGATTCCAATGGTCATGTATGGCAGTTTGATATGGAAGAACCGATGAGTAGTTACTTGGTTGGTTTTGCCATTGGCGACTATATAAAAAAAACGATTGAATCATCCTCTGGAATACCCATTGAACTATATTATGAGCCTAAGGATAGTTTAAAGGTCGAGCCTACCTACCGATACACCAAGCACATTTTCGACTTTCTGCAAGAAGAAATCAGTGTTCCCTATCCATGGCAGAACTATAAGCAGGTACCCGTACAGGATTTTCTGTACGCAGGCATGGAGAACACTACCTGCACCATATTTTCAAATCAGTATGTAATAGATTCCACTGCTTTTGCAGATAAAAATTATGTGAACGTAAATGCACACGAACTGGCACACCAGTGGTTTGGCAATCTGGTAACCGAAACCAGTAGCGAACACCATTGGTTGCACGAAGGTTTTGCTACATTTTATGCTTACCTGTCGGAAAAAGACATTTTTGGAGAAGATTATTTTTATTGGAGATTGTTGGAAACGGCCGAAGCATTGAGGAACTTTTCGGAAGAGGATCAAGGCGAGGCGCTTCGTGATCCAAATGCAGGTAGTTTAACGTTTTACGAAAAAGGAGCGTGGGCATTGGTCATGCTTCAAGAAAAAGTAGGGAAGGAGGTCTTTAAAAGAGGAGTACGCAACTATTTAGACAAATTTGCCTTTAAAAACGTAACCATACCCAATTTTATAAATGAATTGGAAAAGGCATCGGGAACCGACCTTGCAGATTTTGAAGCATTGTGGTTGGAGAATCCGGATTTCCCTTTTGATGAAGCCATTTTATTTTTGAAAGAGAAAAACACTTCCATCAAAACTTATTTTAAACTAAACAAACAGATAGCCCAACAACCAGATAGTGCAGAGGTAATTTTGGCAAGAAACTGGAGTACTTTATCTTCAATCCAATTAAAGGAAAATCTTATTTTGAACCATGGCACTGTATTGTCATCCCAGTTTTTAAGTAAAATCATTGCTTCGGGCGATGTCAAGACAAGACAGGCGGTAATACTTTCCCTAAATAAAATACCAGCAGAGCTTCGGGCAGACATTGAAGGTCTTTTACGGGATAAAAGTTACACTACCATAGAAGCGACCCTTTATCGTTTATGGACGGATTTTCCAGAGAGCAGAATCAAATACCTCAACACAACTGATGGTATAGTTGGGTTTCCCAATAAAAACATCCGATTGCTTTGGTTAACACTGGCTCTGGTAACTCCCGAGTATAATCCGGGCAAAAATGCCGTGTATTTTGAAGAGTTGAGCAGCTATACCGGTGCAGAACATCATTTTGAAACTCGAATGATAGCTTTTCAATACTTAAATAATATTGGCGGATTTACCGATACTGTGCTAAAGAACCTAGTGGAATCCTGTAGTCACCATGTATGGCACTTTAAAAAATCGGCCAGAACCATATTGAACGACTTTTTGCAATCTGACGAAAATACCGAAAGGATTAAGCGTATTTACCCTTTGCTAAGTCAAGAAGAAAAGCAATATTTGGAAAAAACTATAGGTGAATGAGGGCATTGGTGATTTCAGGAGGAGGTAGCAAGGGTGCCTTTGCGGGCGGTGTTGCCCAATTTTTGATTCAAGAGGCCAAACACGAATACGATTTGTTCGTGGGTACCTCTACGGGAAGCCTCTTAATTTCCCATTTGGCTTTGAACAAACTGGATAAGATCAAAAACATTTATTCAAATGTCAATCAGGATAGTATCTTCAATAATTGTCCATTTATCATCAAGAAGAAACATGGAGTTGAGATTATAGCCATCAATCATTGGAATGTGATCAAAAACTTTATCAAGGGTAAAAAAACATTTGGTGAAAGCGAAAATCTCCGAAAACTGATACGTAGATCTATTACAGTGGATGAGTTCAATGAGCTAAAACACGGTAATATGGATGTGGTGGTCACGGTATCCAACCTGTCCTTGAACCAAGTGGAATATAAATCCATCAATGATTGTACTTACGATGAGTTTTGCGATTGGATATGGATTTCCTCCAATTACACTCCCTTTATGAGCTTGGTAAAAAAAAATGGATGTGAGTATGCGGATGGTGGATTGGGCTCCCTGGTTCCTATTGAAGAGGCCCTAAATCGCGGCGCAACCGAAATTGATGTTGTAGTGCTGCATACCGAGGTAAACCACTTAAACAGAATGTCATCTAAAAACCCCTTTGATCTGATTACTACTATTTTTGGATTTATGTTGGACCGCATTGAAAACCAAAATATTAGGATTGGAAAATTGGTGGCCAACCAAAAGGATGCCATTATCAATTTTTACTATACCCCAACGGTTCTCACCACAAACTCTTTGGTTTTTAATAAGGACCGAATGACCTTGTGGTGGAAGCGTGGATATTTATATGCTAAAAACAAGAACGAGGAAACAAGTCCAATTGAACCTGAAAAACAGGAATGATTAAGACCAAAGGTCGCTCACCTCTTTTTTAACATAGGCCAAGGCAGCGTTGGATGGAGACTCTTTCTCCATGGTCTGGTTAAGTATGTCCTCTCTAAGTTTATCTGGGGAATCGGTTTCGCTCATGCCCGCAGAACGTATAATCTGAATTGTTGTATTTTTTGCTGTTTTGATAATGTTCCAGCAGGAATCCGACATATAGATCTGTTGGGATAGATTGTGTTCAAATTCCGTTTCAATCTGCTTGATCAATAGGTTTTCATAATCACTTTTGCTTTTACCCTTCGGGGCAACACGCACAACAAGATTGTTCAATGTGATTCGCTCCAAGAAAAGCGCCATCCGTTCGTACGCCTGTAATCGGATGGGCAACGTTTCCTTTTGTGAATCTTTGTGCAACAGGAAGCGCCTACGCCCTTCTTCGTTCCTGGTGTGCAATCTAAAAAAGTAGAAGGCAACAACGCCCGTAACAACGGCTGGTAACAAATAAGCAAATAACTGAAGGATTTGATCTCCACTCATAAGGTAGTTTGGTTTTTGTTGATTTTACACTACCTACAACGCATCAAAATTGTAAAAAGTATTTTTTAACGAAAGGTTATTGACTCGCTTTAGCGCTTTCTTTGGCTTGAGCATAAAAACCTTTGTAATCTGGCTGTAATTTGATATTGATTCCTTCTTTGAAATTACCATCTTTTGCAGAAATACCTATGTTTTCCGCAGGAACTTCCAAATTGGTCACCAATTCCGAGGCAACGGAGGCCACTTGGTCGTAGGTAGGACCAAATTCTCCTGTAATGTTCAAGCCCTCGACCTCTGCTTTAAAGTTGGGATTGGTTTTAATTATGTTGGCCACGCCCGCTAACCAAGTTTTTCCCTCCTCTGTCAGTTCGGACGAGGAATCGGAGCCAAAAAGGTTGTTCAAACTATTACTAATGGCAATTACGCCACCTTCTACAGCTACCTTGGCATTTTCCCCCAAAGTTTGTTTGATCCTTGTTAAGGAAACAATAGCTGTGGAATCGTTGGCGGATATCATATCGTTGATGCCGCTCAACTGCTTTTCTTTTCTAGCAAGGGCCGCCATAGCTTTGTTTACGTTTTCTGAGTTTTGTTTGGATAGTTCCGAAAAGTTGCTCAAGTTGCCTAAAAGAGTAGCATTGGCATCCCGCAAACTTGCATTTTCTGTTTTTAAGGCTTCAGCTTCAGCGCTGCTGGAGGATATTTCTCGTTTTGCCTTTGCCAATTCCTGCTCCACTTGCGAGATTCTGCTTTTCAGGGTATCGATTTCAGCAAAAAGCTCACTTTTTCGTTGAGAGAAAGTACTTGTCGAAATAACCAAAAACAGAATTAGGAGTAAACTTTTTTTCATAAGTAGCGTAATTGTATGTTTAAAAATATTTGGGTTTAAAATCATTATGCTTTTTCCATTGCCGCTTTACCACCAAGGTGTTCACAACTATAAAGCTCTTGCATGGATGCGAAAGGTACTTTCTCTTTTTGATACTTGTACACCCTTCTAATATCGCTGCTAAGATAATCATCATCCACATTTACTTGCACATCTTCCATATTAAATTGACATGGATGTTCATAACCGGCCGCATGGGTAATTTCCAAAAATTCTTTTTTGAAGGTATTAAAGTATTGTGCCAACCTGTCGGATTTTAAAGGAATATTGATTCCATTTTGACGCCATTTGTTTTGGGTGGCGATTCCGGCCGGACATCTGTTGGTGTGGCATACTTGTGCCTGAATACATCCGATGCTCATCATGGCTTCACGGGCAACATTGATGCAGTCCGCGCCCATGGCAAATGCCATGGCAGCCTTTCCAGGGAAGCCCAATTTTCCACTTCCGATAAACACGACCCTATCGGTTAATCCATGCTCTAAAAACAACTTGTATATGGATGAAAAGCCATAAGACCAAGGAAGGGAAACATGGTCCGCGAAACTGGGCGGAGCTGCTCCTGTTCCTCCTTCGCCTCCATCAATGGTAATAAAATCCGGACCTTTGCCCGTTTTCTTCATTAAATCGGCCAGTTCTTGCCATTGGTCTATTTTCCCGATGGCGCCTTTAATACCTACAGGCAAGCCAGTTTCCTCGGCAATGGATTCAATAAAGTCCATAAGCTCTGGTATTGTGGTAAAGGCTTTGTGCGTAGGAGGGGAGATTACGTCCTTGCCAACCTCAACACCTCGGATTTCCGCTAGTTCAGGGGTTATTTTAGAGCCCGGTAGGACACCGCCTTTTCCTGGTTTGGCACCTTGGGAGAGTTTTATTTCAATAGCTTTGATGCATGGGTTTTCATCAACCAAAACTTTTAGTTTATCCATAGAGAATCCTCCATCCCAGGATCGAACACCAAAATATCCCGTTCCAAAATGAAAAATAACATCTCCTCCTTGTTTATGATAGGGAGATAGCCCACCTTCTCCTGTATTGTGGTAAGCACCACACTTTTCTACACCTCGATTCAACGATTCAATGGCAGCTGCCGACAAAGAACCAAAGCTCATGGCCGACACATTTATAATCGATGCCGGGCGATACGGTTTTCTACGTTTGTTATAGCCTCCCATCACTTTGGCGCAGGGCAGGAAATAGGGATGCTCGCTATTGGGATGGTCTTCCGGTAATTGGAATCCGATCATCGCATTTTTAATGAAAATATGCTGATGTTTATAGATGTCCCTATCCGTACCAAAACCTTCGTAGTTGTTCTCCTTTTTTGCCGAAGCATAGATCCAGCTACGTTCAATCCGGTTAAAAGGTAGTTCTTCCCGATTGTTGGCCACAAAATACTGGCGCATTTCAGGTCCAATACTTTCAAGCCAGTAACGCAAATGTCCAACTATGGGGTAATTATGGCTAATGGTATGGGCTTTTTGAATAAAGATGTCGCGAATGGCGACCAAAACTAGAAAGAGTATGACCCAGATCCACCAAGGTACATCGGCAAGAAAATCAAAAAATGCTTCCATTTTGGATGATTTGAAGTAGTGGTTACAAATATCAAGCCCTAATATCCAAATTCCAAATAATGGAGGATATTAGAGCCTGAAAAATATTACTTGCTATGGTGGTTTATTTACTTCTGTCCAAGTAATCCAATGCAATTTCCGTCATAGCTTTTACGCCCAGTTGAAGCCCGCTATCATCAATTTTGAAATCCGGGGTGTGATGAGGAAAATGCTCATCAGGGCCTGCATTTGGGTCTTTTCCACCCAAAATATAAAAGAAGCCGGGTATTTTTTCCTGATAAAAAGAAAAATCCTCAGCTCCTGTAATAGCTTTGATCAAATGAACATTTTCTGTACCCGCTACTTCTTGAAGGCTGGAGAGTGAGCTTGCGGTAAGGTCTGGATCATTGTAAGTAATCGGCACACCTTTGGCTATTTCCACTGTAGCTTCGGCTCTGTAGGCCTTGGCAATGGTCTCCGCCATTTCCTTCATCCTTGTATTTACCTGCTTTTGCATATCGTAATCCAACGTTCGGATGGTTCCAACCAATTCGGCACTTTCCGGAATGATATTGTTACGAACACCACCGGAAATCTTTCCTACCGTGATTACGGCCGCCTCCTTGGTCAATTCCAATTCTCGGCTAATAATGGATTGAAAGCCATCTACTATTTTGGAAGCCACATAAATGGGATCTACACCGCCCCAAGGTTGTGAGCCGTGCGATTGTTTTCCTTTTATCTTTACAACAAAACGCTGTGCTGCTGCCAAAGCGCCTCCTGGTTTATATGCAATATGGCCAACAGGCAGGTAGGAACCAATGTGCAAACCATAAATGGCATCCACCTTGGGGTTTTCGAGAACTCCCTCTTTCACCATAAGTTCGGCACCACCTTCTTCTCCTGGAGGAGCGCCTTCTTCGGCCGGTTGGAATATAAATTTGATGGTTCCGTGTATTTTATCCTTGTTTTTGGCCAAAACCTCGGCGGTACCCATCATAATTGCAATATGGGTATCGTGCCCACAAGCATGCATTACCCCGACTTCTTGCCCCAAAAATTCCGAAGTAACTTCAGATTTGTAGGGAAGATCGTTTCTTTCGGTAACGGGGAGTGCATCGATATCAGCTCTAAGTGCCACTACTTTTCCTGGGTGGTCACCTTTTAAAAGACCTACTACACCTGTATGGGCCACTCCGGTTTGAACATCGATTCCTAAGGATTTTAGATGCTTGGCAATTTTTTCGGCGGTTTTAAATTCCCTGTTGCTCAATTCCGGATTTTGGTGAAAATCCCGGCGCCACTCGATTACTTTTGATTCAACAGCGGCAATGTCTTTTTCGAGCCCATGGTCTTGGCCATACACGGTTAAACTTGCGGAGCATAGTGCAAGTAGTAGTATTTTTTTCATAATTGAATAGGTTGGTTATAATTTAATAGGTCTATATCCATTGTTCTGCAACTGGATATTTGCCGTCATTGCAGAGAGGGCAATCTTGACTCCGGGAATCAATTCTTCCTTCGGAAGACTTCTGGTTTTGGAAGATTGTCCGCACATGATTACTTCCACACCCGCATCCAATAAACTTTCTATAAGTCCTAAGTTAGGATTGGCCACTTCATATCTTTCTTTATATGCTTCGTTCGTTAAAAAATTTCTAGCGGCCGTACCGTGAACAATAAGTGCTGCTTTTAGCTGGGAAGCAGGGACTCCGCTTTGGGCATGCATGTTTAAAAAACGTGCAACTGTATTTATGTTCTTATTTAGTTCAGTGTCCGATTTAGGTCCATCCTTCACATCAAAAACAACTTTGAACTCTTGCGATTTGTCGGTAATAAAGTCAGGGTTGTCTATTTCCCAGACGGCACCATGGTCTTCTATAATTGGACCAGTTTTGGTGGTTTGTGAATATCCGCAAAATGTAACGAGAAATAGAAAGAACAGAGGTAATTTTTGAAAAATCATTAGCTATTTAAGTTGAGTTGCTAAATATATTCAAAATTAAATCCAAATCCGAAAACGATGTTTATAAAAATTGAAAGGTAGATTTTAGCAAAAGATCAATTATAGCTAATTTCACACCTACTTTTAAAAGCTTCTGGCCCTTGAGTAATTTTATAGATGAATTGAACGATGCGCAGCGGGCCCCCGTACTGCATAAAGATGGACCATTAATGGTAATTGCCGGTGCCGGTTCCGGAAAGACCCGTGTGCTTACTTACAGAATAGCCCACCTAATGGAGCAGGGGGTCGATTCTTTTAATATTTTGGCATTGACCTTTACCAACAAGGCCGCACGTGAAATGAAAAAGCGTATTGCGACCATTGTTGGGAATTCCGAGGCCAAAAACCTTTGGATGGGAACCTTTCACTCGGTTTTTGCCAAATTATTGAGGTTTGATGGCGATAAACTTGGTTATCCGAGCAATTTCACCATTTATGACACGCAGGATTCCCAGCGTTTGATTGCGTCCATTATTAAAGAAATGGGGCTGGATAAGGATATTTATAAGTACAAGCAGGTTCAGAACCGGATTTCTTCCTATAAAAATAGCTTGATCACAGTTAAGGCCTATTTTCAAAACCCTGAGTTGATGGAGGCCGATGCCATGGCAAAGCGCCCAAGGTTGGGGGAGATATATCAAAATTATGTGGATCGCTGCTTTAAGGCAGGAGCCATGGATTTCGATGATCTTTTGTTACGGACCAATGAGCTGTTGACCCGTTTCCCGGAAGTCTTGATGAAATATCAAGACCGATTTAGATATATTTTGGTGGATGAGTACCAGGATACCAACCACTCACAATATTTGATCGTAAAGGCTCTTTCCGATAGATATCAAAACATTTGTGTGGTAGGCGACGATGCGCAGAGTATCTATTCTTTCCGAGGAGCCAACATTAGCAATATCCTAAATTTTCAGCGAGATTACGACAATGTGGCCGTGTACCGCTTGGAGCAAAATTATAGATCTACCAAGAACATTGTAAACGCTGCCAACTCCATTATTGCGAACAATAAGAACCAATTGGAGAAAAATGTATGGACTTCCAACGATGATGGCGGACTCATAAAAATACATCGTAGCACCACCGATGCGGAAGAAGGACGCTATGTAGCGGGCTCCATTTTTGAGAACAAGATGCAGCTTCAGATGCAAAACGGCGAATTTGCCGTGTTGTACAGGACCAATTCACAATCCAGAGCCATAGAAGATGCGCTCCGCAAACGTGATATTCCCTATCGTATATATGGAGGCTTGTCATTCTATCAAAGAAAGGAAATCAAGGACGTTCTGGCTTATCTGCGGCTTGTGATCAACCCAAAGGATGAAGAGGCCCTAAAACGTGTGATCAATTTTCCTGCTAGGGGAATTGGCCAGACTACGATCGATAAACTTGTGGTCGCTGCCAACCATTACGGACGCTCCATTTATGAGGTCATGGATAACCTAGATCGGCTCAACCTGAATATCAATGCCGGTACTAAACGTAAGTTAACGGATTTTGTTACCATGATCAAAAGTTTCCAGATCATGAACGAGGGGTCGGATGCGTTTGCACTTGCCGAACATGCGGCAAAAAAAACGGGGTTGTTGCTGGAGTTTAAAAAGGACGGTACTCCCGAAGGGATTGCCCGGATGGAGAATATCGAGGAACTTTTGAACGGTATCAAGGATTTTGTTGAAGGCCAAAAAGAGATTGTGGATGCCACGGGAAGCTTGACCGAATTTTTGGAAGACGTGGCCTTGGCAACCGACATGGACAAAGATGTTGAGGACGACGATAGAGTTGCTTTAATGACCATCCATTTGGCCAAAGGATTAGAGTTTCCTTATGTGTATATTGTGGGGATGGAAGAAGATTTGTTTCCATCTGCGATGAGCATGAATACCCGAAGTGAACTGGAAGAGGAGCGAAGGTTGTTCTATGTGGCCCTTACCCGTGCCGAAAAGCAGGCGTTTTTGACCTATACCCAAAACCGATACAGATGGGGGAAACTTATTGATGCGGAACCCAGTAGGTTCTTGGAAGAGATAGAGGAGAAATATGTGGAAAACCTAACGCCGGTCAATGATGGTTACCGATATAAATCCATGATCGATAAAAATATTTTTGGAGAGGTAGATAAGAGTAAGCTTCGACAGATGAAACCGAAGAACGGTACACCTCCAAGCGTTCAGAAACCCAATGAGGATCAACTTAGAAAATTGAGGAAGCTGAAGCCGGAAATATCATCACCTACAAGTTCGGTCGATATAGACCCAGGAATTATGGAAGGGGCTCGCGTGAACCATACGCGATTCGGAAGAGGGAAAATCTTGAATATTGAAGGCGTTGGAAACGATAGAAAGGCAGAAATCGATTTTGATCAAGGGGGAATTAAAAAATTATTGCTCCGTTTTGCCAAATTGGAGTTGTTGGATAATGCTTAATCTAATTTTTACTGTCAATTAAATAGAGTGCCATTGATTTGTAGGTTTTTAAGATTATCATAAAAATTGTGAGTGGATAAAATTGTTTAAATTCAGAGTCGATATTTTGAGTTTAAGGACCAAACCAACCACTTACCGTATGAAAAACCTCTTTCTAAAACCTGTTTTTTTAGCTGTTGCCCTACTTGTCATTATCTTATTCGGAGTTGCAGGCTATCACTATGCCATTGGCTATCCAGCTTGGGTGACCATGGTTTTGGGAATACTCATTGGGGTTGTTTTGTTGGTCGCTATAAATCTACTGCTGTTTTGGCTTGCACCATGGGCCAAAAAAATCCCTTCGCCTTTTTTTATCTCTGTATTGGGAGGGTTGTTGACCTTGGTTATAATGAGGATGTACGCTTTTGGTTGGCCATCTCTTTTGTTTTATGGTTTAGTATTATTTGGGTTTATCTGTTTGATATTCTTTACAACAGGTATTTGGCAAATCATTCAAAAAAAGAATGTGAAAGTAGGGGGTATTCTTGTCGTTTCGAGCATTATACTGGTTGCTTTTGGATTTTATGGATTTAATTCTTTGGATGGCGACCCCTATATGGAGTCAACCGTAGTGAATAACGGTGGAGAAATAACTACGCTAAGCGAGATAGGGATTGAAGACCCCTCGACCAAAGGAAATTATGAAGTTGAAATTTTTACCTATGGGAGCGGCACGGATACAAAACGACCGGAATATGGAGAGGGAGTAAAAGTAAAAACCCCTACGGTAGATGCATCTTTATTGTTTCCGGATTGGAAGGGCAAAAAGAAAAAATGGCGAGAAAAGTATTGGGGTTTTGGTGTGGATAGTTTTCCATTGAATGCCCGGGTTTACATGCCCAAAGGTAAAGGCCCTTTCCCAGTGGCAATGATGGTGCACGGTAATCACAGTATGCTGGACTATTCCGATGGTGGCTACGCCTATTTGGGTGAACTATTGGCAAGTAGAGGGATTATAGGGGTTTCTGTGGACCAAAATTTTATCAACGGGCATTGGTCGGGTGATTTTAGAGGGAAAGAGATGCCCGTACGCGGTTGGTTATTGCTCAAACATTTGGAACAATGGAGAAAATGGAACCAGGATGAAGATGCCGATTTGACAGGTAAGTTGGACTTGGAAAATATTGTGCTTGTGGGGCATTCCAGGGGCGGGGAGGCGGTGTCCATTGCTGCAGCTTTTAATGAACTGGACAGGCTGCCCGATAATGGCAATGAGAAATTCGATTTTGGATTTGGCATAAAAGGGCTCATCAGCATTGCTCCTACGGATTATAGGTACAATCGAGAGATTAGCTTAACGGACATCAATTATTTGTCCGTTCAAGGGGCATACGATTCAGATGAGACCAGTTTTTGGGGAATGCGCCCCTATCATCGTTTACAATTCTCGGAAGATTTTGATGGATTTAAAGCAGGTCTGTATATGGATCATGCCAATCACGGCCAGTTTAACTCCACTTGGGGCAGATCGGATTTTGGGGCTCCTATGAAATGGTTGCTTAATCTTGAACCACTGGTCACAGGCGAAGAACAACGTCAAGTGGCCAAAGTGTATGTAAGTGCTTTTGCCGAAGTTGTTCTAAAAGGAAACAAAAGTTATTTGCCCATGTTCAAAAATATGGATGTGGTCAACAATTGGTTGCCCCGTGAGACCTATAGAAGTCAGTATGCAGACAATTTTAAAAATGTTCTGGTGCACTTTGAAGAGGATATGGATTTGTCCAATGGATCCGACGGTATTGAATTGACTGCTGATCACTTTAAGATATGGCGGGAAATGGAATTGGAGGCCAGAGATGGGGGTAGTCAACAGAACAATGCTTTGGTGCTAGGGTGGAGCTATGGTTCTGATGTTGGTCATGATTCAATTCCGATGTACTCTATTCAGATATCGGAGAAGTTGAAGAATTTTGGGGATGCGGATACCTTGGCACTTTCCATGGCCATGGGAAACATTTCTGAGTTGGATAAGAAGAATCAGGAGAATGAAAGGTCCGAAACGCCTAAAATAGGATTCAACTTTAGTATAATGCTCAAGGATAGCTTGGGGAACTCAGCTTCGGTCGCATTGGCAGAAAACAATAAGCTGCCAGGGGTTGTTAAAAGTAAGTTCACTAAGTTTGAGTTTTTGGATAGGGATATGATCGGAGATGAATCCGAAATCCAACTAAAAAGCTGTTTTGTTCCAATTTCCTCTTTCCTAAAACAGAACGATAGCCTTAAACTGAACAAGCTGAAAAGTATTCACTTGGTTTTTGATAAAGATACATTGGGCGTAGTTGTTTTGGATGATATTGGGTTTTATCAAAAAAGAACTGAATAACCTGTAAACTATAACCCTTTCATTTTGGAAGTCGCGTAATCTTTGGTGCGGATATCGGGCCTGTACATGCGAACCATCCAGTATAGTTAAGTAGCATTATGTGTTATCTTTGTTGTGATTACCTTACCTATTAATTATTTTGAAAACAGATGGCGGAGCTGATAAAACTTTATGAAGAAAATCCAAACCCAAAGCAGGTTCAAAAAGTTGTGGATGTGCTAAAAAAAGGAGGGCTTGTGATTTATCCTACCGACACGGTTTATGGTCTTGGTTGCGACATAACCAATTCAAAGGCATTGCAGCGTTTGGCAAGGATAAAGGGAGTAAAGCTGGAAAAAGCGAATTGGTCCTTTGTTTGTGCGGATTTGAGCAATCTTTCGGATTATGTTCGTCAAATCGATAGCCCTACTTTTAAAATTTTGAAAAGGACTTTGCCCGGTCCTTATACTTTTATTCTTCCCGGAAACAATAATTTGCCCAAGGACTTCAAAAAAAAGAAGACCGTAGGAATACGTGTACCGGATAATGCCATTGCCAGAGCATTGGTTTCTGGATTGGGCCATCCCATTGTCTCAACATCTATCTACGATGAGGACGATATTTTGGAATACACTACCGATCCAGAACTTATTTACGAAAAATGGCAAAATCTTGTAGATGTTGTTGTTGATGGCGGATATGGTGATAATGTTGCCTCGACGGTTATCGATCTTTCGGGAGATGAACCCGAGGTGATTCGCGAAGGTAAAGGAGGACTGGATATTTACTAATAAAAAAAGCGGCCATTTGGCCGCTTTTCTTTTAAGCTTTAGCTTATTTCTTATTTACCGGTTCCACCGATAGCTGGATCTTTCATTCCTTCTTCGATCATGTTATAGAACTGATCGATTTTTGGAAGTACTACGATACGGGTTCTTCTGTTTTTAGCTCTGTTTGCAGAAGTATTATTATCCACAAGTGGAACATAATGACTACGTCCGGCAGCTGTCATTCTAGCTGGATTTACACCAAAATCCTTTTGAAGGATCCTAACGACTGATGTTGCTCTTTTGGCACTCAAATCCCAGTTATCAGCTAGCTCGGAAGTTTTAATTGGCACATTATCGGTGTGTCCTTCTACCATAAACTCAAAGTCAGGCTTGTTGTTTACAACTTTGGCCACTTTACCAAGTACTTCTTTTGCAGCGCTGGTTACGTTGTAGCTTCCGCTTCTAAATAACAATTTGTCGGAGATGGAAACGAACACAACACCTTTCTCAACACTGATTTCGATATCTTCATCATCCAAGTTGCCCAATACACCTTTTAAGCTCTGTACCAAAGAAAGGTTAACGGAATCTCTCCTTGTAACGGCATCTTGAAGCTTTCTGATGGTAAGATCTTTTTCTTTAAGGCTTTCCAAAGATTTTTCAAGGTTTTCGGCACCTTTAGTAGTAAGGGTGGTCAAGTTGCCCATATTGTTGATAAGCTCTTGATTGTTTGCCTTAAGGAATGCGTTTTGATCTTCGAGGGTTTTTAGCCTAGAATCCGCAGTGGCCTTTTCTTCCAAGCAATCGTTCAATTTAACGGTTGCGGAATTCAATAGGTCTTGGGTTTCTTTGTGTTTGGCTTCTAGTTCGGAATATTTCTTTTGCGATACACAAGAAGATAAAAGAACTGTCATCGCCAATGTTCCTAGAAAAACTTTTTTCATAGTTCAAAATATAATTTAAGGATTGTTAGATTTATCAAATGTTAAGAAACTACACCAAAATTATAGAAAAACCAAGGCTCCTATATTTCGGCTTCGTTAATCTTTTACTAAAATGTTAAAATTCTCTACTTGATGTACGAAGTAGGACCATACTATGGATGTCGCAACATAGTACTTTAATAAAAAATTAGCTTTTTCCCGCTTTCTGTACATTTTTATAAAGTTAGCATAAAAACTAAGATGAGCTCGTAAGATGGCAAAACAGTGATCGAACTTTAACTGAAAAATAAATCGCATAGCGGCGATGCCATCCAATAGCAATCGGGCAAAAACCAAGGGGAGAGCTTTTTTTCTGGGAAGGTTCTTGGTTATGGAATAGAGGGAATTTCTAAAATTAAGGAAGGTCTTTTTGGGATTCATGTTGGATAATGTACTACCTCCTAGGTGATACACGTGACTGTGGCCTACATAATACACCTTATGTCCGGCATTTTTGGCCCTCCAGCACAAATCGATTTCTTCTTGGTGGGCAAAGTAATCCTCATCAAAACCTCCAAGTTTATGGAACACATCGCTTTTAATGAACATACAGGCACCTGTGGCCCAAAACACTTCTTTGGTGTCGTTATATTGGCCTTCGTCCTTTTCAATGGTCTGAAAAATCCTTCCTCTACAAAATGGGTAGCCGAACATATCGATAAAGCCTCCTGCGGCCCCGGCATATTCAAAGTGGTCCCTCTTGTTCAAGTCCAGTATTTTGGGTTGGATTATGGATGCGTTCGGAAGTGTTTCAAAAGCATTTTTAACAGGCTCCAACCAATTCGGAGAAACTTCAACATCGGAGTTCAATAGACAATAGATATCTGCTTCTATGCCTTTTAGTCCATCATTGTACCCTTTGGCGAACCCGCCATTGGTGCTGTTCTGAACAATACCTACCGTAGGATAATGCTGTTTCAGAAAATCTACCGAACCGTCGGTGCTGGCATTATCCACCACGTAAATGTCGGCGCCTTGGGAATGTTCCATTACAGAGGGCAGAAACCTCTCCAATAAAGCTTCTCCATTCCAGTTGAGTATGACTACGGCGATTTTCAAAACGGTGGCAAATTAACGGCTAAAATCAGGAATATCCTCTAAAAACCTATATTTTTCATTCTCATGGTCCATTTTACAATAATAATGTGCCAGACCATTGGTCACCATAAGATACTCGGCCTTTAATTGATAGTTGTATCGAGCTATCTGGTCAAAAACCGCTTGGGTAATGTTCACTTCGGGAGCCTTACATTCTATTAAAAGTAAAATGGAGCCATCAGGGTTAAAGACCACTACATCGTAGCGTCTTTTTAATGTGTTTACCGTTAGTTGCTTTTCCACATTCACTAGGCTCTTTGGATAATTCTTTGTGAACACCAAATATCGTAATACATGTTGTCGCACCCATTCTTCGGGTTGGAGCACTACAAATTTTTTACGTATCCCATCAAAAATGTACTGTCTATTTTGGCTATTTTTGATTCGGAACGAATAAGGCGGAAAGTTCAAATCTTGCATTTTACAAAACTGGTGATATAATTTGAATGGACAAAGTAAAAGAGATTGTAGGGGAAATCAATAAGGGCAATCCAAAGCCCATTTATTTTTTGATGGGAGAGGAGCCGTATTACATAGACCGAATATCCCAATACATTGCAGATAATGTACTGACCGAGGACGAAAAAGGGTTTAATCAGATGGTGCTCTATGGTAAGGACACCACGGTGGACGAAGTGGTGGCCAATGCCAAGAGATTTCCCATGATGGCAGAATACCAGGTAGTTATAGTTAAAGAGGCACAACATCTTTCCAGAGCCATAGAAAGTCTGTCATCCTATGCCGAGAATCCCCAACTTACCACCATTCTCGTATTATGTTACAAATACAAAAAGTTGGACAAGCGCAAAAAGCTGTACAAGACCATTAAAAAGAGTGGAGAGCTTTTTGAAAGCAAGAAATTATACGACAATCAGGTGGCCGATTGGATCAGAAGAACCTTGGCCGGTAAAAAATATAAAATATCGCCCAAATCGTGTATTATGCTTGTGGAGTTTTTGGGTACCGACTTGAGCAAGATCAGTAACGAACTGGACAAGCTTACTCTAATTGTACCCGCCGCAACGGAAATTACCCCCGACCTGATCGAGGAACATATTGGTATTAGTAAAGACTTCAACAATTTTGAATTAAAAAAAGCAATAGGGGAGCGGGATGTAAAAAAAGCATCTCGCATAATCGACTATTTTGCCCAAAACCCCAAGGACAATCCTTTTGTGGTCACCATTACTCTTTTAAATACATTTTTTACGCAGCTATTGCAGTATCATGGGCTTAACGATCATTCTCCGGGCAACGTGGCCAAGGTGCTCGGGGTAAACCCATATTTTGTTAATGAGTATGTAGTGGCGGCCCGCAATTACCCTATGAAAAGGGTGAGCGGTATTTTATCCAGTTTAAGAACCCTGGATTTAAAAAGTAAGGGGGTGGGGGCCAGCAATATGGCTCAAGCTGATTTGCTGAAAGAGCTCCTTTCCGAAATTATTTAAGATTACCTCTTGTCCACGCTATATTTACCGGGCCCCAGTAACATGATTACCACAAAAATGGTTAAATAAAGCAAGGCCATTTCTTTTGTACCGAATGGATCGGAAGCATGGATAATAAATCCGGCAACAAACATGGTAATAGCGGTAGGTATAGTGGCCCATCTGGTTTTAAAACCAATTATAATCAAAAGGGGGCATATAAACTCGCCCACTACAGTCAAAAAAAGCGAGGGGGCCTGACCAATGCCAAATGGATTGGCAAATTGCGTGTCACCGTTGATTAGTTTCATAAGTTTAGGGTAGCCATGGGTAAGCATAAAAGCTGAGGGAACTATCCTTAAAAGTGCAAGTCCAAGGTGAATCAAAGTGTTGTTTTTCATGCGGGGAAAAAATTAATCCTCGTGAAAGTATAAATTATGTTCTTAAAAACACAACTTTAATTGATGAAAGGCACTTTTAAATTAATCTTTCAGGAATTATTACCTCAATGCCGGATAGGATTGTGGGTCCGATTCGTGCATAATCTGGTACACTTTTTCAAAAATATCCTCTGCATTTGGTTTTGAAAAATAATCCCCGTCCGAAGCATATGCCGGACGATGTGCCTTTGCGGACAATGTTTGTGGCCTGCTGTCCAAATAGCGGTATCCTCCTTGCTTTTCCACCACTTCCTGCATCAAGTAAGCCGAGCATCCACCTGGAACATCCTCATCTATCACTAAAAACCTGTTGGTCTTTTGCACGCTTTTTACCACATCGTGCTCCAAATCAAATGGCAACAAGGATTGGGCGTCGATTACTTCGGCATCAATACCTACTTCCTGAAGGTCTTGGGCAACTTTTTCTACAATTCTAAGGGTGGAGCCGTAGGACAGTAGCGTTATGTCGTTACCTTCTTTTAGTGTTTCAACCTTACCAATAGGTGTGCAGAACTCTCCTAAGTTTTCTGGCTTCCTTTCTTTTAAACGGTATCCGTTCAAACTTTCTATGATCAAGGCAGGTTCGTCACTTTTCATCAGTGTATTGTAGAAGCCTGCAGCTTGGGTCATGTTTCTTGGAACCAGAACATACATACCTCGCAGCAAATGTACCAATCCGCCCATTGGTGATCCAGAGTGCCAGATTCCTTCCAAACGGTGGCCTCTGGTACGAACGATCAATGGAGCTTTTTGTTTGCCAACAGTTCTGTACATTAAAGTTGCCAAATCGTCGCTCAATGTTTGAATGGCATACAGGATATAATCCAAATATTGTATTTCTGCTATAGGACGAAGTCCTCTAAGCGCCATACCTATTCCTTGCCCAATAATTGTGGTTTCGCGAATTCCTGTATCGGCAATCCTGAGTTTGCCAAACTTCTTTTGAAGACCTTCAAGTCCTTGGTTTACATCCCCGATATTACCTGTGTCCTCACCAAAAACCAAAGCTTCGGGATATTTGGTGAACAGTTTATCAAAGTTGTCCCTAAGGATTACACGACCGTCCACTTCCTCGGTGTCTTCGGAATAGGAGGGGGCAACAGGCTCTATGGTAGTGGCTTTGTTGCCAATTTCTCTATATAGGTGCGAACCATACTCATATTCGCCATTCTTAATATAATTATCTATCCACTGTTGAAGTTGTTTTTTCTCGGGGGTAGATTCGCCCAATAGATAGCGTAATGCTTTTCTTGATTTTGTTGCCAAGTCTTTTTTGAGGGGTTCCTCAATGGCGATCAAATCATTTTTAAGCTTTGTTATAAAAACTCTGTTCGGACTTTTGCTAGCTGCTTGATCCAATAATTGTACCAATTCCTTTTTGGCTCGTATCTGGGGGCTTAAAAACTCGGTCCAAGCTTCTTTTTTGGCAGCTCTAACCTTTTGTTTGATTTCCCTTTCCGTTTTCTTGAGCTCTTCTTCGGTACTAATGCCGTTTTCTATGATCCACTCTCTAAAGCGCTTGTTACAGTCGTTTTCACGTTCCCACTCCAAACGATCGGAAGACTTGTATCTTTCGTGCGAACCCGAAGTAGAGTGGCCCTGCGGTTGGGTAAGCTCGGTAACATGGACAAGTACGGGAACATGTTGTTCACGGGCTATGTCCGAGGCATTCTCAAATGCATGGATAAGTGCTGTATAGTCCCATCCATTTACTTTCAAAATTTCAAATCCCTTCTTTTCTTCGTCCCTTTGGAGTCCACTGAGCATTTCCGAAATACTACCTTTGGTGGTGTGGTATTCCGATGGCACCGAAATTCCGTACTCATCATCCCAAATACAGATAACCATGGGAACCTGCATAACTCCTGCGGCATTCAATGTTTCAAAAAAATGCCCTTCGCTGGTACTGGCGTTCCCTATGGTTCCCCAAGCCACCTCATTTCCGTTATTGGAGAAGTTGGTTTGGTCGATTCCTTCTACGTTTCTGTATATTTTGGATGCCTGTGCCAATCCTAACAAGCGAGGCATTTGGCCAGCAGTACAGGAGATGTCGGCACTACTGTTTTTTTGTTCGGTCAAGTTTTTCCACGTACCATCTTCATTTAAGCTGTGTGTAGAAAAATGGCCTCCCATTTGGCGTCCTGCGCTCATAGGCTCTTTTTCCAAATCGGTAGTAGCGTAAAGACCGTGGAAAAAGGATCTTGGGTCTAAATACCCCAACGACATCATAAAAGTTTGGTCACGATAGTATCCGCTTCTAAAATCTCCATTTTGAAAAGCCCTTGCCATTGCCAACTGGGGGAGCTCTTTTCCATCTCCGAAAATCCCAAATTTGGCTTTACCGGAAAGCACTTCCCTTCGTCCCATTAAACTACATTCCCTGCTGGTAACGGCAGTCTCATAATCTTGAAGTATTTGAGTTTTGAAATCGTCAAAAGAAATATCGTTGCTAGTACTTGGATTGGGTTTCATAAAGTATAGAAGATTTCTGCAAAAATATTAAAAACGAGTCAAAATAGCAATAGGAGTTCGCGTTAATAAATTGAAATTACGTTAAAAATATGGCAATAAAATTTATTATTTGTTAAAAATGTAACCTAAATCAAGTCTTCAATTGTCAATATGACAATCAAAACCACTTCCTTGTAAATAGCCCGATCAGGGTTTTGGGGCTTATGGTCACTATAAAACGGATTCTTTCTTCGTAATTATTTTGGGCAATTTCCCAGCCTCTGTTGGAATATACGGGGAAGTAAAGCTCAAAGTAATCCGTTACCAGATTTAGGCGAATTCCAGAATCGTACACAAAACGTGCATCATCGCCTTTATTTTTGATGAAGCCCAAATCGCCATAAGCTTCCACCCATCGCCAAATATTTGTGCTTGCGTTGGTTGTGGCGATCCAATCGTTGGCAAATGGATTTTCAAGTTGTGATTTAAACCCACCTTCGGCAATAATTACCTGTTGACTGTAAATTCCTGAACTTTCGGACCTGCCCAAATAGTTTAGATCGAACATATAGTCGGTAGGCCTGTCCAGCGCAAAACTAAAAAAGTCCGATTCTGTTTTGTTCCTCAAAAACTTACCTGCATAAAACCGAAGGTTCAACTGTCTATTACTTTGAAACAATTTTCTGTATTCCCACTCAAACGCTACTTTGGTAAAATCGCTAGAGTGTTGGGCATCTACAAACCAGGAGGAATAATTCAAGATATTGTTGTCCACATCGGTAAACCGCACATTCATAACGCCATAGTCCGGATCGGTATCCAATTGCCCTTCCAAATTATCATCAATATTCCGAAAAACGTTCCGATACCGGAACAAAAGGTATTGCCTTCGGTTGGATAGTAGGTCGTGTGGGCGCCACCCAAAACTAACGGCGGGGGTTAATGTGGAAAACCTCGAATTCTCCTGAAAGTGAGACGTGGATGCCGAAAACGAATAATTGGTTACGAACAATCCTGTTTTGTTATGGTACTTACGATATCGTAAACCGGCCTTTCCTACAAAAGTATGTTCCAAAAAGGAGTAGGTAGGGGAGATGTCGTATTGGAACGGACGTTCCAAAAAGGTTTTGTTGTACAGTCGTAAGCCAGGGGTTATCCCATCATATAAGTTGAAGTTTACAATGGGCACATAAAATATCTGGTTGTAGTATGGATCCTCGGTGTCCTTAAAAAATTGAAACTTGAGCTTTTTGTTACTGGAAAAGAAACCATTCAATGTTTTCCAGTTGTCCCGTTGGTTGAACTCTGGAATTTTTTGGTCATAGTTCAGCACTAAACGATCCTCACCTTGTCTTGGGATGGTAAAGCTTTTGGTGGTATCGATACCTGAGAACCAATAATGGGAAACCACGGAATCTTTTTCGAGCCCAAAAACGGATATGGGTACATTGGTTCCGCGCTTGTTCTTTAGAACAAAAGTGATGGAGTCCTCAGTTTTTTTAATGTTCTTTATTTTGAAGTCGATTTTTTTGTCCGTGGATACATAAGAATCAAAGAACCAATCTACTTCCTTGTCGGCAAATTTTTCAATGGTGTTACGAAAATCATTGGAGGATACTTGCTGTTTCAGTTTATAATTTTGATAAAAATCCAACAGTGTACTGTCTATTTTGTTCTCGCCCAAATACGCCGATAGATAAGACATGCCCAGACCAGCCTTGTATCCATTGGCAATTTTTTGATTGAACTTGATAAGGGAATCGTTTCGGACGGTAAGTGCTTGGTCAATATTTTTTCTTGCGGAAAGCATACTGAACAGGGCGTACTGCTCATTAAAGTCCATTTGCGCAAAATGGAAGTTTTTTATACCCCAAATTTTGGATAGTTTTCCCGCCAGTTTTTGATCGGGGTAGTGCTCTTCCACATATTTTATCATAAGGTAATACCCAATGGCATCGTTTACCCAACGCTCTTCACGAGGGTTTAGGTACAAAGACTCCTTCAGGTAATTGCGGATGGCCGTTTTTAGAAATTTCATCTCAAACTGAAATTGCTCTTCATACGGCCTAATAAAAGACGGGAGTTGACTTATGCCATACAATGGCGATTTACCATAGTCAAAATCACTTACCAAAAGGTTGCCATGGGGGTAGCTCCCTAAACTTTCTTTTAAAAACAGGGAGATTTTATTAATGGAGATGCCTTGTGCTATCTCACCATACTTATTGGATTCTATATCTGTAGTGATCGTTGCATGTTCCGTTACATGCTTGGTAAACCTATCCTCCGTGGTAAGGATGAGCTCACAATTTTTTCTTTTGTTTCCAATGAGCTGAACGTTTTGCCCGCCTGGAAACCGGGAAACACCGGACATTCGAAAATTGGACGCTATAAATAAGTTATCCGGGTAGGTGAAGTTTATCCTAGTGTCCGTTACATCGGTATAAAGATCGTCAAGGTTAATGTTGTTGTACAGTTTCCAATCACCATCAAAAACGGCAGGGGTAAAATACCAGTCCTTTAAATTGTAACCAATGTTGTTTGTATGGCCATAGCCAGTAAACTTGGCGTCGGGCAGCTTGATCGTGTAGGTAAAAAAGAGTTGAATCGATTCTCCCGGCTTAAGAACCTCGTTAAGGGAAACGGTAATATAATCCATGTTTCCGTCCCGCTTCCAATCCAACCCTGCGTAGTTTTGATCTACAATGGTCCTAATAGTTGTTTTTCCTCTCTCCCTATCTTTTGCCAAATGAAGACTACGGTTAAATTCTTCGGCAAATCTTTTGGCCAACGCAGTATTCTTGTTGGAGTACGCATGGTTCCAATCGTTAAAATACAGGGTGGAAATCCCTTTGTCCGAATGGTTTACATAAGTAAAATGCTGCCGTATTCGTATTTGACGGGTAGGCCCATCGAGATTTGCCACAATTTCATTGGTGTGTTGTGCCGATACGTAGGGACACAGCAAAATAAAAAGCAGTAGATGGCCAATAAATACGAAACGATTGGTCAATGTGGTAGAGTTAAAAATTTGGACTTAGGGTTCGACCTTTATAGAAAGCATCGATTATTTCTACAACTTCACCCTCCGTATCCGCCAATTGGATCAAATCCAAGTCTTTTGGACTGATGTTCCCTTCTTCTACCAAGGTGTTCTTTATCCAGTCGAGCAGGCCCTTCCAGAATTCACTGCCCACAAGGATTATCGGGAACGTATGTATTTTATGTGTTTGAATAAGTGTCAATGCTTCAAAAAACTCATCCAATGTCCCAAAACCGCCTGGCATTACCACAAAGCCTTGGGAGTATTTTACGAACATTACTTTTCTAACAAAAAAATAATCAAAATCAAGGCTTTTGTCTTCATCAATAAAGGGGTTGTCGTGCTGTTCAAAAGGCAAATCTATATTTAAACCTACAGATGTGCCACCGGCCAAATTGGCCCCTTTGTTGCCAGCTTCCATAATCCCGGGTCCCCCGCCTGTAATAATACCATATCCGGCTTCGGCGATTTTTTGGGAAATCCGTACCGCTAAATCATAATATTTATGTCCGGGGCGTACACGTGCCGATCCAAAAATAGAGACACATGGTCCGATAACGCTCATTTTTTCAAACCCATTGACAAACTCGCCCATAATTTTAAATATGGCCCAAGAATCGTTTGTTTTTATCTCATTCCATCCTTTAGAATGCTGTTCTTTCCGCATTTGCATAGTTTTATAGTGTTTTAAACTGCGTGTTTTATTTTCTGTTTTGTGTTCTCCAATTCTTTCTTCAAGAACTTGGCGGTATAGCTTTTCTTGTCTTTTGATATCTCTTCGGGAGTGCCTTTGGCAACAACAGTTCCGCCGCCTCTTCCACCTTCATATCCAATATCGATAACATGGTCCATCATTTTTATTACATCCATATTATGTTCTATTACCAAGATGGTATTGCCTTTGTCCACTAATTGGTTCAGCACTTCCATAAGTACCCTGATATCTTCAAAATGAAGACCGGTTGTTGGTTCGTCGAGGATGTAAAAAGTGTTTCCGGTGTCACGTTTGGACAGTTCCGTGGCCAGTTTGACCCGTTGTGCCTCGCCACCGGAAAGGGTAGTGGACTGTTGCCCCAATGATATATAACCCAAACCTACATCTTTTATTGTCTTAAGTTTACGATGGATTTTTGGAATATTCTCAAAGAAATCCACTGCTTCGTTAATGGTCATTTCCAATACGTCCGCTATGGATTTTCCCTTATATCGAATCTCCAAAGTTTCCCGGTTGAATCTTTTTCCGTTACAGGTCTCGCATTCCACGTAAACATCCGGTAAAAAGTTCATCTCAATTACTTTGAGCCCGCCTCCTTGGCAGGTTTCGCAACGCCCGCCCGCAACATTAAAACTGAACCTACCGGGTTTGTAACCTCTAATGGTCGCTTCGGTTGTTTTGGAAAACAAGGAACGGATTTCACTAAAAACCCCGGTATAGGTTGCCGGATTGGATCG
>JAAEZN010000135.1 GCA_018222835.1 Algicola sp.
GCGTCAGATGTGTATAAGAGACAGCTTCGTAAACTTTATCAAAGAAGCTTTTTTCTTCCATACTAGCGGTACATAATACGGATAAGGGTAATTATAAGCAACAAGAGCATCAAAGCACTCAAAATATAGTTGGAGTTCTTGGAAAAACGATTGGTCTTCGTTTCCATTTTATCAAAATAAAAAGTGTAGAGGTACAGTACAGAAAACGTACCTGCGCCTGCCGCCACTACAAAAGTAGTAATGTCCTCTGCCTTGAACTTTATCCAACCGGCCTCGTTCCACATGGCATTTAAACCACTGTAATAGGGAATGGTCAATAAATTGAGGGCCGCCAACAAAACCCCCTTAAAAAAACTATTTTTTTTGCTAAGGTTCACTTCTTTTATGGCCTGGGCCTTGGCTTTATTCCGTTTTGCCATTACAAAAAAATAAATGGCAAAAAAAGCGAACACAGCAACTGCTATTTTAAAAAGAATATCGATTACCTGCGGATTACGGTAAAGGAATTTTGAAATATACACCGCAATATAAGCCTGTACCATAATGGTACTGGACACTCCCAAACTGAAAATAACCCCGTTGAGCTTTCCTTTTTCGACACTTACCTTGGCCGCATTCATATTCAGCAAACCCGGTGGCACCGTAGCCATAAAGGCTGCCGAAAATGTGGCAAAAAAGAGGATGAGTACGTGGGTCATTGATTAGTTGATCCTAAATTGGATATAAGTGATTGGTTTTCCGTTTTCAAGATACTGATTTTCGTAGAAAGTCTGAATTTCCAGAACTTCGGACGGCGCTCCTTCATTTTTATACACATCGTGGTTAGCATACAAAATTTCGTGGCCCAAGCCTTGTAAAAGCCCTAGGGTGTATCCATGCATGTACTCGCTGTCGGTTTTAAGGTTGATGACCCCGCCCGGCTTCAGTATTTTTTTATAGCGTTCCAAAAATACGGGGTTTGTCATCCGATGTTTGGTTCGCTTGTACTTGATCTGTGGATCGGGAAACGTAATCCAGATTTCGCTCACTTCGCCTTCGTCGAACAAATGGTCCACCAGCTCAATTTGTGTACGCAAAAAGGCCACGTTACCCAGATTTTCCTCAACTGCTGTTTTGGCACCCCGCCAAAATCGTGCTCCTTTAATATCGATACCTATGTAGTTCCGGTCGGGGTCCATTTTGGCAAGACCAATCGTATATTCCCCTTTTCCGCAACCCAGCTCCAAAACTATGGGATTGTTGTTTCCAAAAAAGGAAGCCCAACTGCCCTTATGCTTGAATCCGGCCAAAACATCTTCGCGTGTAGGTTGTACCACATTGGCAAATGTTTCGTTTTCCTTGAACCTCTTAAGTTTGTTTTTACTTCCCACCTTGGTATCGAATTGAGCAAAAAATTAATGATTTGGCAAAACTAAGGAAATCTAAAAGCAATTCGTATTTTGTTTTTTTGTTGTTATGAATTCTTCCAAACGTATCTTGGTCGCTCCATTGAATTGGGGGCTGGGACATGCCACTAGGTGCATACCGATTATTCATGAATTATTGAAGTACGGACATCAACCTTTTATTGCTTCGGACGGCGTTGCCTTGGCGCTCCTTAAAAAGGAGTTTCCCCATTTACCGGTTTTTGAGTTGCCGTCTTACAAAATATCCTATGCGGAAAAAGGAAAGAATTTCAAAATAAAAATGATCTGGGATTCCCCCAAAGTGCTTAAAGCAATGGCCAAGGAAAAGAAAGCGGTAAAACGCTTGGTAAAAGATTATGGGCTGGATGGCATTATTTCCGACAACCGCCTTGGTGCCTATTATAAAAAAGTGCCTTGCGTTTTTATTACCCATCAGCTGAACGTACTTTCTGGGAACACCACTTGGATGAGCTCCAAGGCCCATCAAAAAATAATTAAAAAGTTTGATGCTTGCTGGGTTCCAGATGTAGAGGAGAAACCGAATTTAACCGGAAAGTTGGGGCATTTAAAAAAGACGAAGCTGAATATTGCATATTTGGGCCCATTAAGCCGATTTGAAAAAAAGGAACTCCCCATTATCTACGATTTAATGGTCCTGCTCTCCGGTCCCGAACCACAACGAACCCTTTTGGAAGAAAAGTTACTCATGGAGCTGAATGGATTCAAAGGCAATATCGTATTTGTGAAGGGCAAGATCGAAGAGGAACAATCTACTGAAGAAATACAGACTTCCAACGGAAAAATAGTATTGTACAATTTTATGAAATCCGATGAATTGGAAGATGCCTTAAACCAAAGCAACAAGGTTCTTTGCCGATCAGGATATACTACAGTAATGGATTTGGCAAAACTGGAGAAAAAAGCATTTTTTATTCCTACACCCGGTCAGTACGAGCAAGAGTATTTGGCAAGGCGGATGCAAAAACAAGGTATTGTTCCCTATAACAGTCAAGAAGACTTTGTATTGGACGACCTATCTAAAATAGATGATTTTAAAGGGTTGGCTCAGTTTGAATCGATAGTAGATTTTTCTTCCTTATTCGAGGTTTTTTCTCCTGCGGAGGTTTTTTCCAACGTAAAGGAAAACTCTGAACCTACATCCACTTCGCTCTCTACATAGATTTTCTCGCCATGGGCCTCCACAATATGCTTTACAATAGCTAAACCAAGCCCGGAACCACCTTCTGCACGACTGCCGCTCTGATCTACACGATAAAAGCGCTCGAATAAACGAGGAATATGCTGTTTTGGGATTCCGGCGCCATTGTCCGTTACCCTTACAATCACTTTGTTTTTAATAAGGTTCTCCACACTCACCTCGGCAGTTCCATTGGGCAATCCATATTTAATGGCGTTCACCAACAAATTGCTCATTACCTGCTGAATCTTTTCCTTATCCCCGTTCACATAAATAGGATTGGGGTAATCCATATCAAAGGTGAGGGAGATTTCCTTTTTTGCCGCTTTCATCTCCAAAAGGTCGAATGTGTTTTGGATGAGCTCAATAATATCAAAATCCTCTCGCTCCAATTTTAACTCTCCGGCTTCCAGTTTGGTAATCAAATCAAGGTCTTTTACTATGTAAATCAACCTTTCAACGCCCTTGTTGGCACGTTGCAAATACTTTTTGCGAAGTTTTTTATCTCCCATTGCACCATCGAGCAAGGTCAAAATATAGCCTTGTACCGTAAAAAGAGGTGTTTTTAGCTCGTGGGAAACATTGCCAAGAAAGTCCTTCCTATATTCCTCACGAATCTTCAGGGTATCGATCTCAATTTTTTTTCCTTCGGCAAATTTTTCGATTTCTTGGACCAAGGTCCCCATGTCGGTGGTCACTGGTTTGGAGGAAAAGGAAGATGATTCCAACAGGGACACATCATCATAGATTTTTTTGATACGCCGGTAGATAAAACGTTCTACCCGAATTTGCAGTATCGTAAAGCAAATTATAAAACTTACGATGCTAAACAGCACTACATGTAACCACTGCACATGCTCAAAATTCCTATGGAAAGCGACAAAAAGAGCAGTGATCAAAAAAGTAATAACCAACGAAGACCTTAGGGCAAACTTATATGATTTTTTAAGCTTTATTGCCATTAGAGCACGAACTTATACCCTACACCTTTCACTGTTTTAAAGTGGTCATCACCGATCTTTTCACGTAGTTTTCTAATGTGAACATCTATGGTCCGTCCTCCCACAACCACCTCGTTGCCCCAAACTTTATCCAAAATTACTTCGCGCTTGAACACTTTATTGGGTTTGGAGGTAAGCAGGGACAGTAATTCAAATTCTTTTCTGGGAAGTACCATTTCCTCGCCGGCATTCACAATTTTATATTCTTCCCTATTAATTACGATATCTCCTACCTTTACAATATCCTCTACTTCTTTTTTCTCGTCCTTCAGTCGTCTTAATAAGGCTTTTACCTTACTGACCAACACCTTCGGTTTAATGGGTTTGGTAATGTAATCGTCCGCTCCAGCATCAAAACCGGCCATTTGGGAGTAGTCCTCCCCGCGCGCAGTTAAGAATGTGATTATGGTATTGTCCAGACCAGGGGTATTGCGGATTACTTCACATGCTTCAATACCATCCATCTCTGGCATCATCACATCCATAATGATCAGATGGGGATTTTTCTTTTTGGCTTTGGCCACACCCTCTATACCATTCTTTGCAGTAAAAACTTCATACCCTTCGGCCGAAAGGTTATAGCCTATAATTTCCAGTATATCAGGCTCGTCGTCAACCAGTAGAATCTTAATGTCCTTGTTATTCATGGGATGATATTTCTGTGTTAAACGCTCAAATGTAAAGATAATACACTTACGGGATAAATGCTTAACGTTCATTTAATCTAGTAACCTTATTGTAACACAACTGAAATAAACACTTAACATACCTCTAACACGGCTTTTACAG
>JAAEZN010000136.1:0-1618 GCA_018222835.1 Algicola sp.
TTGGTATGGGTTCTGAATTATGTTTTCATCGTTTTGTTTTGAGGTTGATGTTTGTGTTTAAGGTTTCTTCTTGTTACTCTAGGTATGCTATTTATCTGTTCTGCTCATATTCGTTCAATTAATTTTTTGCTCCTATACCCAATGTTTACAGAACAATCGTGACACTTCGACAAACTCAGTGCAGATGCTTGCACTAGCGGGAGGGAATGAAGAAAATCATTTCTTTTTCATCGCTATTCTACTCCTGTGCACGTATCCGATATTCCCTTTTTGGGTAATTACTTTCCACCAGTTTTTTGAAATATCGATTACCGTTAGTGATTGATTTACAGGGATTTCTTCCAGAACCTTACTTCGTGTAGTAGGGCCTTCCCTTAGATTGGTATAGCCATCTGGGTCATTTATATAAAAATCATAGACACTTCTAATTTCCAAATAGTCATCTTCTACTGGGATACTTCCCTCTACTTGCGTTGACCATTCACTTACCATCCAGACCACGTGGAGCATTCCGTCTCCACGTATCTCAACTAGCCATTTTTCTATATCCATACCTGGATTTATAAGGCTCTCCGCTAAAATATTGGTGACTAGAAAATGGCTTTCGTCGATTACTTCCGGATATACCAAATCTGTTACTTGTTCCTGTGGAGGAGCATAATCAAAAGCCAAACCAGAAATATGTTTTTTATTCTCATTAAATACATGAAGATTAAAACCATATCCTTCTGACCTGAAGTATTCAGATTCAACGAGGTATATCAGAACAAAACCAAATTCAGTATTAATCTTTGCCACAGGATAAGTAGGGTCACCATCGTAGGGAATTCCAAAAATTGGAGAATAATCCAGTTTATCTATCAACACAAAGTCAATATCAATATCTGATTTTGTTTTTTTATCTGGCTTATTCCATATTACTTTGTTTATTAATCTTGGACTAATGGTATCATTTGTACCATGATATTTATTAAAGAAGAAATCCAAAGAATCTAGACTATAAATAGTTCTTTCTGGGAAGCGACTCAAAAAATCATCCCAATCTTTGCCGTTTTGTGCCTTACACGAAACCATTGCAAATAAACAGATAATAGCTAATAACTTATTTTTCATTTTATATGTTTTCATATTTTATTCATTAAAAATTACCATATACTTGAGGGTTATCTGTGCCAAAACCTCCCAAGTGTACAAAATATCGTTTCCATAATAATTGGGGGCATCGTTTCTTTCGCCTTTTGTGGTGTATGAATTCTTTTTACAGGATTCCCTCATTAAAATGCAATCCAAAGGACAATAACCATAAGGGTCATCAATTACTAGGCCTGTTGATTTGACTTCTTGAACCCTCACAATATGACCTTTACAGGGTGGAAACAGTGATAATGAAATACTACTCCCCCGCTCCAAAACGGGCAACATTAAATTGGTCAAATATGTTTTAAGTTCTACCCCAATTTTATTATTCCCCTCATATAATTCAATTTGATCTGCATTCTCATTAGATTTTATTTCAAATTCAGAAGCCAACCTCCTCCATGTTTCCGGTCTAGTTATTTTCTTCCCTTTAGACCTTGCTAACAAATTATCAGATAATCTGATGTCATCAACCCCTTTT
>JAAEZN010000136.1:1628-4261 GCA_018222835.1 Algicola sp.
CTATATGCCCTCTAGGACTAGGAAATAAAGACAAGGAAATACTACTCCCCCGCTCCAAAATTGGCAATATTAATTCAGTTAAATAATCTTTGAGCTCTATTTCAGATTTATCGTTTCCCTTGTATAATTCAATATAATCGTCTTTCTCGCTGGATTCGATATCGTATTCTTCGGCTAACTTTCTCCATGTTTTGGCACTGGTTAGTTCTCCAGCATTACTGATTGACAATAATTTATCAGGTAATCGCATATCGTCTTCTCCCTTACCCATAAAATTTAGGTTCATCGCCAAAGAGGTAACATTACAACTTCTATGTTTGTTCGACACATTATCAATTTGGCTATAATAAGGCACCTTTTTTTGAAGTTCTAAATAAAATTGTTTTTTCTTTTCTTGATCTTCCACCAATTTAATTAGGGCTCGGGCCTCAGCTATTTCCTTATAATTTAAAGGCTTATCATCCAAAAAATATCTTTCTAGTTCCCAATAGTCATCTCCCCTATAGTTTTTATAATCCACCACACTGTTAATATAGTGCTGTGTACGATACTGATCATCACAGACCAGCCCAAATTGTTTGTCCACCAAATAGGGGTTTAAATGGAACTCGCTCAACTTTATAGCACTAAACACCTTCTTAACCTCATCCTCCTCATACCAAGCCCCGAACTCCGAAAAATGGAGCAAATAATACAGCTTGCCAGCAGTAATTTTTTCAGTTGTCTCATCTCCTCCATCCATCCGCCGTGGTATTTTCATTTCCCGGGTGGCATCAATTTTGAGAAGGTCCAAGCGTATATCCCAGAAAGTTCCATCATCGTCAACACTTTTAAAGGTAGTTTCTTTATTTTCTATTTTTTCATAGGCTTCCTCCATGGCGTTAACCAAACGTTCTTTGTACTGAACACGCAAATTTCCCAAAAGACTATCCATCATAGCTTCGTATTCGTTGAATAATTTTGTCACTTCTGCATCAACCTTTTTAAAATCCTTCATTTTATCTTGTAAATCTTCTTCTACCTTGGCAATTGCAGTAGAATCAAGGGACAATGTATCTGCTTTCAGAGCATTAAGCTCTTTGGTCAAGGCGTTTGCTTCGCTTGTCAGTCGCTTCCATTCTTTAGACTTAGTATCAATGACTTGCAATTTTAGGTTAGGTTCAGTTAAGGCCTCTTCCTTTAGGGACATCAATTTTTTAATGTCAAAAGATTCCGATTTGTAAAGAGGTATTTCACAATCTATCTGCTTTAAATCTATTCGGACCTTCACGTCTTTATCTTCATCCTTGAGCAGAAGATAGTAAGTGGCTGTTTTATTATTGGTGGTTCTTACCTCTTTCATTAAAGATTCCACATTGGTGTAAATGGTATCCTTGGGGTTTGGAGAAGCATGGCATAAAAGCCCCATGCATAGCATAATAAGTGTGGTTAAGTTTTTCATTTTCAAAAGAGTTTGGTAGATAGGGCAATCTTTTCGGTAATAGTTTCTATAATCAGTTCTTTTACTTCAGTGATAAGGTCTTTTTTCTTTGCCCCTTCTTCCAGCCTATTGTAGATATACACCCCGAGTTTTTCCCCTTCGTTCTCCAATAAATTGCCAAGCTCTTGAGTGCCCTCGTCTGTTTGCAGGTTAGTGGCGATAAAATTCAACATCATCCAACGTTCGTACTCAAAATGTCCTGTAAGGTCTTGCTCGTTTGTTGAGGATGCTTCAGGTTGCAATACAGTTGAAAGTTGGTCCAGGTCAGTACTGGTCAAGTCTAGGTTCTCCCCAGTCCCTTTTATGACCATGCTCTCTTCGCCATATTGGGCCAGTCCATCACCTAAATTATCATCACTTTCTCTTACAATTTCTTTTAGGGCCTCTTTTATGATGGAGGCGTAGGCATCTAGAAAATCATCTCTTTCTTTTTCAGCCTCTTGTAAGTCATCTTGGGCAGCTTTAAAATCATCTTTAGCTTGATTGGCTAATTCCTGATTGCCGTTTGCTATAGCCGCGTCATATTGTTCTTTGGCCGAATTCATTTTATCAGTAGCTGCTTGTATCTTCTCTGCGATGGGTTGTGGAAGCTCATCTTGAGCCTGTTGGGTGAGCATTTCAGTCAAAATTTTGATGTTTTCCCTAGTGGTACTGTCAATACCTATATTGGATAACATCTCAACCAATTGTTCAAAAGTCATTTTTATATCCGCAATCGCCTGATCCACATCCACAATACCCGACCAATTCCGGTCATAACTCGTCTCCACCATGCCCTCCACCAATTGGTAATCGGTGTTGATCTTGGTGTTGTCAAACTCCACCCGTATTCGACTGAATTTGCCCACATTCACCTCTCCCCCGGTGGCAATGTTGGCCGCATCAATCACTTCCTTGTATTTTTCCAAGAATGGCAAGGTGATATAGCCCCAGCCCGAATAGTAGCCGTTGCTTCCTGATATTTCCCTGACCACGATAGGAAAATCCCCCGCCGTAAACACCTCGTTCACGCCAAGGCTGAGCAACGGATCCTGATTGGCAATTTCAACATCGGGTGGAATGCCGCAATTGTAGTAGGCCGTTTCATCCTCCGTAGGAGTGGTAAACTCATGTATCGGGGAATAGGCCAGTCCGCCATTGGGGGTACACTCAC
>JAAEZN010000035.1 GCA_018222835.1 Algicola sp.
TCCGTAGAATTATCGTCCACCACAATGAGCTCATTGGGCAAATAGGTCTGCTTTATAAATGAGTTTAAGCACTCTTTTAAATGGGCAGCCTCATTATGGGCGGGAACAACAATACTTATTCTCATGGCTATGTTCTATAATCGAGGGTATAATTCCAAGTTACATTAAGGTCTTTCGGCGTACACAATATAGTATCGGTCGGTGAAGTATCTAAGAATCGGTCTAATCCCAAATTTTTTGGTAGGGTTTGTCCATTTGGCAGAGTCTTTAATGTGCCAACCCGATTTTTCCAACAGCCAATCAAACTGCCAATCTTCAAACTCATGATAATGCCTGTCCCATGGGTCTGTTTTACTGCGATACGCAGGGGAAAACCATAATCGCATAGGTATGCTTGCAATCAATTTTTTGGCTTTGATTTCCCTTAGAACATTAAAAGGAGCCACTAAATGTTCAAATATTTCAAAAGCGGTCACTACATCCGCATCCGATTGGACAACCCGGCTAAAGTCCACATCCAAATCTTCACCTTTTGTATTTTCCACATGAAACCCGTTGGTCCTCATAATTTCTGAAAAAGGATTGTCCACACCAAGATCAAGAATAGATTCGGATGTGGTAATGTGCTTTTGCAGGAACTCCAAGGTGTGCTTATAACGTTTATTGGGGAAGTTGTTTTCGTACATGGGTTAAAATTCCAAAAAACAAATAACAATTCCCAAATTACTTTGAAGCTTAATAGGTTTTATACTGAAATTTGAACTTGATTTCGGTGTTTATTATAGACCAATATTGATGATTGGTGTCAACTCAGATAATTCGTGATAACTAAAGCAGATGGTAATATTGATAGATTCTTTAATACGCTCTGAGTGACAGAGGCTAAATGAATACAATTAGTATCGGTAAACAATTGCATTGATGTTCATTCCTGCACCCACGCTGGCAAACATGACTATATCTCCCTTTTGTAGATTGTGCTCTGGTAATTTCCCTTCCAGTACCATGTCGTACAAAGTGGGAACGGTGGCCACGGAGCTGTTGCCCAGTTCATGTATGCTCATGGGCATAATTTTTTCTGGAACACTCTTGCCATAGCTTTTGTAAAAGCGTTTTATAATGGCTTCATCCATTTTTTCGTTGGCCTGATGGATAAATATTTTTTTCACATCATCTATATCCACACCACTCTGATCTAAACAATGGACCATTGCTTTAGGAACATTGATGCAAGCAAATTCGTAAATTTTACGACCCTGCATTTTAATAAATCTAGTATCCTTGCTAGACTCTGGGCTATTGGATTTATCAAAATACAGAAAGTAAGCCTCTTCACTGGCATGAGTTTCCGAAGCATGGGCGAGAATTTCTCCGGAGGGTGCATCGGCATCAAGGATAGCGGCGCCTGCACCATCAGCAAAGATCATACTGTCGCGATCATGTGGGTCAACCACTCTAGAAAGAGTTTCACCTCCAATAACCATACATTTTCTGGCCATACCACTTTTGATAAATGCAGTGGCCTGAATCACGCCTTCAATCCATCCGGGGCAACCAAAAATAAGGTCGTATGCGACACATTTTGGATTTTTGATACGCAAAAGATGCTTGACCCGTGTGGCCAAACTGGGAAGCATATCGCTTTGAATTTTACCTGTGGTAAGGTCTCCAAAATTATGTGCAAAAATAATATAGTCTAATTCTTCTTTATCGATACCAGCGTTTTGGATGGCCTTTTCGGCCGCTAAAAATCCGATATCCGAGGTTTTTAGTTCTGGTTTGGCATAGCGTCTTGCCTGAATACCGGTTATGGCCTTGAACTTTTCTACAATAACGGTATTGGGTTGTTCAAATTTAGACCCATCTGTTTCTAAAAAAGCATGGTCTAAAAAAGCTTCGTTAGTGGTAATGATGGAGGGGATGTAACTTCCTGTTCCAGATATGCCTATTTTCATGCTGAGGATAATTTGAACTAAGATACAGTGATCTAAACCGATTTATTATGCACGCATAATAAGCCTTACAATGCCCAGTCCGATTTTACAAGGACATCAAAATAAAATAAGCCCTGAAGATACTATTTCTTCAGGGCTTACTGTCAATGTTTATAAAGGTTTTTACGCCTCCATATATTCTTCGATCGGAGCACAGGTACAAATTAAATTACGATCCCCAAACGCTTCATCTGTTCTTCGAATACTTGGCCAGAACTTATTTTCGGCCACATAGGCCATTGGGTAAGCGGCTTTTTCCCTTGAGTAAGGAAAATCCCATGAGTCATTCGTTAGCATGCCCAAGGTGTGCGGTGCATTTTTTAGTACGTTGTTGGGCTCGTCTGCCGATGCCTCATCGATTTCTTGCCTAATGGACAGCATGGCGTTGCAGAATTTATCCAATTCTGCCAGACTTTCGCTTTCAGTGGGTTCTATCATTAAAGTGCCGGCCACAGGGAAAGATACTGTAGGGGCATGGAAACCGTAGTCCATTAGCCTTTTTGCGATGTCGGTAACCTCAACGCCGTTGGCCTTAAATGGTCGGCAATCCACGATCATTTCGTGTGCAGCCCTGCCTCGTTCGCCGGCATATAGCACATCAAACTTACCTTTTAATCTATCTTTAATGTAGTTGGCATTCAAAATTGCAGCTTCGGTGGCTTTGGTCAAACCTTCGGCTCCCAACATTTTAATGTATCCGTACGAAATCAAACATACCAAAGCGCTGCCCCAAGGTGCTGCGGATATTGCGGTGATTGCTTCTATTCCGCCTGTTTTAACCACTGGATTGGAAGGCAGGAAAGGTTTTAACTGCTCTGCCACACAAATAGGGCCAACTCCAGGGCCACCACCTCCGTGAGGAATGGCAAAGGTTTTATGCAAGTTAAGGTGGCACACATCAGCGCCAATAGTGGCAGGGTTTGTTAATCCCACTTGTGCATTCATGTTGGCACCATCCATATATACTTGACCTCCGTGGTCGTGGATCAATTTTGTGATTTGTTTTATGGATGATTCGAAAACACCATGGGTAGAAGGATAGGTGACCATTAAGGCAGCTAGGTTTTCGGCATGTTTCAGTACCTTCTCTTCCAAATCGGATACATCAATATTCCCTTTGTCATCTGTTTTGGTCACTACCACTTTCATACCTGCCATTACCGCAGATGCTGGGTTGGTTCCGTGTGCAGATGCAGGAATAATACAGATATTACGGTGTCCTTCTCCTCTTGATTCGTGATAGGCACGTATCACCATTAAGCCTGCATACTCGCCTTGCGCACCCGAGTTGGGTTGTAGCGATGTTGCTGCAAATCCTGTGATTACGTTCAGTTGCTCTTCCAATGATTTTAGAACCTCTTGATAGCCTTGTGCTTGCTCCAAAGGGACAAAAGGGTGGATATTACCCCATCCTGGCCAACTTAATGGCAACATTTCCGATGCTGCATTCAATTTCATGGTACAGCTTCCCAAGGAAATCATAGAGTGGTTCAATGCCAAATCCTTGCGTTCCAATTTCTTGATGTAGCGCATCAACTCGGTCTCGGAGTGATATGAGTTGAAGACTTCGTGCTCCATAAATGGAGCTCTTCGCTGAAGATTGGCAGGAATGGCATCATTCAATTCCAAGTCTTCTAAAGACTTTTGCTGTAAATTGTGAGATTCAAGGAAACACGATACCAACGTGTTCAAATCCGACTCCGAAACGGCTTCATTCATCGAAATGGATACCGTAGTGTCATCTGCATAATACAGATTGATGTTCTTATTTTCCGTAACCTCTTTTAGGCGAGCTACGTCCTTGACTTTTACTTGGACAGTATCAAAATAGGAAGAGTTCACTTGGTCAAACCCGTAAGCTTCCAAAATTTTGGCCAGCTTTTTAGTGTTGCTATGAACTTTCCCTGCGATATATTTTAAGCCTTCCGGCCCATGATATACTGCGTACATCCCGGCCATTACGGCCAAAAGCACTTGTGCGGTACAAATGTTGGAAGTGGCTTTATCTCTTTTGATGTGTTGTTCCCTGGTTTGCAGGGCCATACGCAACGCACGGTTACCGTCCGTGTCTTTGGTAACGCCAATAATACGACCCGGGATACTTCTTTTGTATTCTTCTTTAGTGGCAAAAAAAGCAGCATGCGGTCCCCCATAGCCCAAAGGAATCCCAAATCGCTGGGTGGTTCCCACTACGGCGTCCACACCCCATTCACCGGGAGGTGTAAGCATGACCAAACTTAAAATGTCGGCGGCAACGGCCACTTTTATCTCCTTATCCTTGGCTTTTTGCACAAATGATGCGTAGTCGTGTACTTGTCCATGTTTTCCCGGATACTGCAAAAGTGCTGCATAAAAACCTTCTGAAAAATCAAAGGTTTCATGGTTGCCCACAACCAGCTCTATACCTAAAGGTATAGCCCTAGTTTGCAATAAGCTTAGCGTTTGTGGAAGTATTTCTTCTGACACAAAGAATTTGACTGTACCATCTTTTTTTTGCTGACGGCTTCGAAGCTCGAACAACATGCTCATGGCTTCTGCTGCTGCGGTACTTTCGTCCAAAAGCGACGCATTGGCTATCTCCATGCCCGTTAGGTCGGAAACCATGGTCTGGAAATTCAACAGAGCTTCCAATCTCCCTTGGGCAATCTCCGCCTGATAGGGAGTATAAGCTGTGTACCATCCCGGGTTTTCCAAAATGTTCCGCTTGATCACCGATGGTGTCAAGGTCTCATGGTAGCCCAAACCAATATAGCTTTTAAAAACCTTGTTCTTGTCGGCCAATTGATGAAGATGGTTCAAAAACTCGTGTTCACTGATTCCCTGTGGGAGCTCCAATGGCTTTTTTAATTTGATGTCATCGGGGATGGTCTCATAAATGAGTTGCTCCATACTTTCGACCCCAATGGTTTCGAGCATGTGGGGCAAGTCCTTTTTCGTAATGCCAATATGTCTGGCGGCAAAAACCTCTGTGTTCATGTTCAATCCAATAAAGTGCACAAAATTAGGGATAAATTCGATGAAAATGGTCAATTTTGAATGTCACTGAAACAAAGTTGTTAACCACAAATTAACCTTAGGCTCAATACAGTCCATTTTATTTTGATGCGAACTTTAAAAGCTATATTCGATTTTTATCTAAACGCCAGTATTCATGTGGCCGTTTCGGTAATTTCGATGGCTGGGGTAACTTTTCATTTGTTGGGAAGTTCCTCCGATATTTATCTGTTGGGATTTATTTTTTTTAGCGTAATCGTTTGCTACAATTTTATAAAATATGGGGTAGAGGCTTACAAATATATTATTGTATCCAACGCTTACCATAAGTTGATTCAGGTTTTTAGTTTTATTTCTTTTGGTTTTGCCATTTTCTTTTTGGTACAATTGGATGAAAAAATATGGGTGGCGACCATGGCTTTGGCAGCGCTGTCGGCACTTTATGCGGTTCCTTTGTTGCCAAGGGCCAAGAACTTAAGGAATTTAGCAGGTCTCAAAGTGTATATCGTAGCTTTTGTGTGGGCGGGTTTCACAGTTTTATTGCCGGTTTTGGATGCAAATATGCCATTGAATTGGGATTTTGCGGTAACTTTTATTCAAAGGATGATTTTGATACTGGTTCTTATATTGCCTTTTGAAATCCGGGATTTGCAATGGGACCATAAAAGTCTGAGGACCATACCACAGATACTAGGTGTTCAGAATACCAAGCGCTTGGGAGTGATTTTGTCCGTGATTTACTTTTTACTCACCTTTTTAAAGGATGAGCTGGGTAACCAAGAAATTGTGTTGAGACTGATTCTGGTCATGGTACTTGTCCTGGTATTGCTGTTCGGTAAAAAGATGCAGTCCAAGTATTTTGTAATATTTTGGGTAGAGGCTATACCGATTTTTTGGTTTGGGATATTTTGGCTGACGGATGGATATATTTAAGAACTCTTTTTTTCAAGGTCCTTTTTCATTTTTTCTTTGTCCTCTTCGGACAATACGGTAAGTCCGGCCCTATCGCAGAGAGAGGTTAATTCATTGTTCTTTTTGGAATATCCCTTGCATACCTTGCAAGTGAGCAAATGAATGCGCAACTTGATGATATCCCAAAAACTTGCTTCCTTGTATTGGGATTTATTGCAGATACCTTGTGCTTCCTCACATGAAATCTTCATAGCTAAAACCAATTTTCGTTTAAACAACCCATAAGTGCTGTCCTTGCCCTATGGATCATTACCCATAAGTTGGACGGATTTATGTCCAATTCATTACAAACATCCTCGGTGCTCATTCCCTGGATGGTTTTCATGCTGAATACCAATGCTTGTTTTTTGGGTAATTTGGATATACAATCTTGAATTGCAGTGCCCAATTCTTCGTTTTCGAGTACATTGTCGCCATCTCTGCTATATGGGTCGGCGACTTGCTGCTCCAGCCAATCACCTTCGGTATCGGTATCGGAACTGTAGTTTATTCGTACCTCTGCTTTGCCCTTTTTTGAATTTATTTTTCGGTAATGGTCGATTACCTTTCGCTTTAAGATAGATACTAGCCAAGTACGTTCTGCCGCATCACCTTTATAATTTTTGGCTGAATTAAGACCAGCAAAAAAAGTTTCCTGTACCAAGTCCTTTGCAATTTCAGCATCGCTCACGCGAGAAACAGCATAGTTGAACAGGTAATCGGCATATTGATCTACCCAGGTGTTCGGTTGAAGTTTATGTTCGGCCATATTCCTATCGAATAACCAAAAATAATGGTTTTTATAGTTTTAACATGAGCTTTGACCTACGTTAGACGTATTGCAGGCATTTGCCTAACATATTAATTGTGGTTTAACACGACTTTAATTTTGGCGAAAAGTACAATTCACAGCTATTTGATTTGGGATAAGATGTCTTTTATAAGTTCCGATTTTAGTGGTTTTACCAAATAATCGGTAATAGCGCTGTTTCTTTTTGCTTTTTTGATGTCCTTGGGGTCAATAGAAGAAGAAACAAGATATACCCGTATAGGTTTGCCTAACTTGGGAAGCACATCGACAAGTTCATCCATAAATTGGAACCCATCCATTATTGGCATATTAATGTCCAAAAAAATAACATCGGGCAGTGCATCCGTTTCTTTTTGATTGCTTACAATGTACTCGAGTGCTTGGGCGCCATCGGTAAAAACATTGGTTGACTTTACCGAAGGTATATTCCTTAGGGTTACTCCCATAGTGAATTGATAAATGTCATCATCGTCAACAATACATACATTAATAGGTTTCATGGGGGATTAATGATTTAGGTTAATAAAAAAGGATGTGCCCACCCCAGGTTCGCTTTCTGCCCAAATTTTACCGCCCATGGCATCTACTTGTGCTTTGGTCAAAAAGAGCCCCACCCCTTTGGCATCCTTATTACGGTGGAACACTTTGCTGAATCCAAATAGTTTATGCCCGTTTTTTTTCAGGTCGATACCGAGTCCGTTATCCCGAAACTCGAGTTGGGTTCTGCCATTGCTTATTTTGGACTTCACGAATATTCTAGGTCTTCTTTTCTCGTCCCTATACTTTAAGGAATTACTGATTAGATTGAGGAATATACTTTCGAGATAAATGTTATTGTACATGGTGCTTTCTGTTTCGGAAAAATCATGTTCAATAATTGCCTTGGTCTTTAATATCTCTGCGGCAAGCATATCCTTGGTCTTTTGTAAAATGGATTCAAAAATGGTCTCTTCCAGGGCAACGTTGGTTTTGTTTTTAATTACCAACGACTCTACAAGAGTATCCAATGTCCATGTTAAATGGTTGGTGACCGATTCCATTTTATCAATAAGCTCTTCCTTGAGATCGTTATCTTCTTCTGTTTTGTAAATATTGATCAAAGAGCTTAAGTTGCTCACCGGAGATCGTAAATTGTGTGATGTGATGTGGTTGAATTCCGCCAATTGCCGGTTTTGTGTTTTAAGCCTATTTGCCGACTCCTTTAAACTTTTGTTGGTTTCGAGAATTCGATGAGCTGTTTGCTTTTGCTCCGTAATGTCCCGAATTGCCAATGAGACCAAAAGTCCTTCGGAGGTTTCAAGTGGACTAAGGGTAACCTGTATGGGTATTTGAAACCCTGCTTTGTTGTGGACGTAAAAATCTAGATCGGCGGGGAGTCCTGTGTGTTTAGGGTCCTTAAAAAATACATTGGCGTGGTATTCCATGGTGTCCCAAAGACGGTTAGGTACAAGCATGGAAACATATTGATCAACAAGTTCTGTTGCTTTATAACCGAACATTTTTTCTGCTTGTTTGTTCGCCAATTGTATTTTTCCTTTCGTGTCAACAATTACCATGGCATCGGGGGCGGACTCCAAAAGACCTCGGAATTTGATTTCGGACATACGTTGTTCGGTAATATCCTGGGTAATCCCAACCATTTTTAAAACATTTCCAGCTCTGTCCGATATCACTTCACCATAAAGCTCAACGGTCCTTACTGTTCCGTCATCGTAAACAATGCGGTGCATGAACTTTCTAAATCTTTTTTCCGCAATAAATTCCTCTGCATGGGCACGGAACATGTCCCTGTCATCTGGATGAATGGCGGCGACCACATTCTCAAAACCTAGCGGGATGCCTACCTCCATTCCAAAGATTCGGTACATGTTATCGGACCATGTAAGATGGTCGTTTACAATGTCCCATTCCCAATACCCTATTCTTGCCAGTTCCTCGGCGAAGGTCAATTGTTGGTTTTTTTCAATCAGTTCCTGTGCTTTGTTGAACTGTTCGGTGACATCTTGGCAAGTGCCGAGCATTTCTATAGTTTGCCCTTTGTTCATTTTTACGATACCAGTGGACTTTATGGTCTTTATGGAACCATCTTTTAATCGAATACGATAGTTGAGGTCTTCGTAAACTCCATTTTCTACGGCTTCACCTATTTTACGTTCAACCAAGTGTCTGTCCTGTTCGTGTACATAGTTCAAATAAACCTCATAGGACAAGTCCTCGTCCTTTGGGTGGCCATAGATTTCATGTAAATTATCTGACCACTGTATTTCTCCTGTAACCGTATTCCATTTCCAATTGCCTATTTTGGCCATTTTTTCAGCAAGGTTGAGTTGTTGGTTTTTTAAGACCAGCTCTTGTTCCTTTATGGTCTGCTCGGTAATGTCTTGAGAAGTGCCAATAATTTGTTCTATTTCCCCATTTTTATCTGTAATGATTTCTCCAAGTACCTTAAAGTGGTGTAGGCTACCATCTTTATGTATAATGCGATGGGTGAACGGTTCAAAAATTTTGGTGCGATTACATTTATCTATATGATCAAGTATTGTTTTTCTATCTGCTTCAGGAATGTGCGAAAGGTATTTCTCCAAGGTCATGGGAGTGCCGATTTCGAAATCGGTGATGCTGTGCATGTTTTCTGACCAAGTGAATTCTTGCTTTTTTGGATTTATCTTCCAATGCCCCAAGTGGGCCATTTTTTCTGCAAACCCAAGATATCTGTTTTTTTTGACCAAATCGAACCGTATCTTTTTTCTCTCTGTGATATCCTGAAGAATGCCAAAAACCTTAACGCACGTGCCATTTTCAAAATAGGGATAGCCTATATGGCGGACAAACCGTTGATTTCCTTTGGCGGTTACCATTTCTACGTCTAAATCAAAGGATTCTCCATTTGCCTGAGCTCCTTTCAAAGCCAACTTTACTTGGTTCCTACAGTTACCTTCTATGAAAAATTGTTGAATGTTCTCCAGTGTAGGTATAAAGCTGTTCGGGACTTCCGTAATTTCTCGAGTTACGCTGCTCCAGTAGATTTCTTTTGAAATTACGTTAAGCTCATATATACCAACTTTAGCAATCTTCAAGGTTTTTTCAAATAAATCCCTTGTACTGACATCTTCAATATTCCAATGTTTCATATCATAGGTAGATTACATTTTTTTGGGGAGCTTGAGTGTAGTATTGAAAATATTTTATAATGTCTGGTTCGTACATGTACTGTAATTGGCCCGGTCAATAAACAATATAACCTTATTTTATGGCATTTATCAAGATTGATTTCAAAATCAATTGGTTTTTAATAAGCCAGCTCGCTCAAGTAGAGCATCGATATTGGGTTCTGCTCCACGAAAACGCTTGTAAAGTTCCATAGGGTTTTCCGTGCCTCCTTTGGAAAGAACATTTTCCTTGAACTTGTCGGCAACCATTTTACTAAAAACCCCATTCTCCTTAAAATATGCAAAAGCGTCGGCGTCTAATACCTCGGCCCATTTGTAGCTGTAGTAACCAGAGGAATACCCGCCTTGAAAAATATGGGAGAAAGATGTGCTCATGCAAGTTTCCGGTGTTTCTGGGAATAGATTAGTGCTCTCAAAAGCCTCTGTTTCATATGCTTTTACATCTTTTATGTTTGATGGGTCTTTGGCGTGCCATGCCATATCCAAAAGACCAAAGCTCAATTGGCGTACCGTAGCCATGCCTTCTTGGAAAGTGGCCGACTCCTTAATTTTTTCTACAAGCTCCATCGGAATCAATTCTCCTGTTTCGTAGTGGTGGGCAAAAAGTTCCAAAGCCTCTTTTTCGTAGCACCAGTTTTCCAATACTTGACTGGGCAGCTCTACAAAATCCCAATATACGGATGTTCCCGATAAGCTTGGGTAGGTGGTATTGGCCAGCATTCCGTGCAGTGCATGACCAAATTCATGAAAAAGAGTGGTTACTTCATTAAAAGTTAGTAAGGAGGGCTTGGAACTGGTCGGTTTGGTAAAGTTGCAGACGTTGGAAATATGAGGCCTACTATTTTTGCCGTCCAAAGTGTATTGTGGCTTAAAAGAGGTCATCCAAGCTCCGCCACGTTTGCCCGGTCTTGGATGGAAGTCGGCATAGAAGAGCGATATAAAGCTATCGTTCTCGTAAACCTCAAAGGTTTTTACCTCTTTGTGGTATTTGTCAATAGTGCCAATCTCCTTAAAAGTGAGTCCGAATAGTTTTTCGGCGACTTTGAATACCCCGTTGATCACATTTTCGAGTTTAAAATAGGGCTTTAGTTTTTCATCGTCCAGATCGAACAGTTTTTGTTTCAGTTTTTCGGAATAATATGCACTGTCCCATTTCTCGAGTCGGTCAATATTATCCAACTCTTTGGCATAGGCCTCCAATTCGGCAAACTCACGTTCAGCGGCTGGTTTGGCCTTCTCCAAAAGTTCGTTCAGGAAATCTTTTACTTTTTCCGGGGTCTTGGCCATTCGTTCCTCGAGTACAAAATCCGCGTGTGTTTTATATCCTAAAAGATTGGCTCTTTCGTGACGAAGGTTTACGATTCGCTTTACGTTTGTTTGATTGTCCAACTCATCATTATGAAAGCCCTTGCTACCAAAAGCCAAGGAAAGTTCTTTGCGCAGATCACGGTTTTTGGCATACTTCATAAAAGGAATGTAACTGGGGTAATCCAAAGTAACCAGCCATCCTTTTTTACCCTTTGATTCGGCTAACTGAACTGCTGCTTCTTTGGTGCCATCTGGAAGGCCCTCCACATCCTTTTCGTCGGTAAGTAGCATTTCAAATTTATTGGTCTCGGCCAAAACGTTCTCTCCAAAGGTCAGTTTTAACTTGGACAGTTCGGCGTCGATTTCCCGCAGGCGCTTTTTATTTTCCTCCTTCAAGTTGGCCCCATTTCTGCTGAAATTCTTGTATTTCTTTTCAAGAAGGGTTTGCTGTTCGGTTGTCAAATCCAAGGAGTCGCGTTGTTCGTAAACTGTTTTGATACGTTTAAATAGACCTTCATTCAGAGTAATGTCATTGCTGAATTCCGACAATAGAGGAGATACTTCTTGAGCGATTTTTTGAATTTCCTCGTTGGTTTCCGCTGAATTTAAATTGAAAAAGATGCTCGAGATACGGTCCAATTGTTGCCCAGAAAAATCCAAGGCTTCCAGCGTGTTTTTAAAAGTTGGGGGTTCGGGATTGTTTACGATAGCATCAATCTCTTTTTTTGTGTCTTCGATGGCCTGAAGAAAAGCAGGCTTAAAATGATCGTTCTTTATTTTTGAAAATGGAGCTTGGTCAAAAGGCTCCAATAATGGATTGTTCATAGTTGTACGTCTATTCTTTGTTTTTTAACCAAATCACGGCCCAATCGCTCAATATATAGGCAAACCCAATAATGGACGAGATTACCGCCATGGTTATTGGGGCATATAACCGAATATTGGCCCCGTAAGTTCTTTTGTTCATGGCTTCGATGGCTTCATCCGAGTATTCGTTGATATCCACAAAGCCGTTTCCGTTCAAATCATAAGTGTCGGCATAATCCGAAATAAATTGCCAACGAATTTCAATAAAAATCAGCAAAGCGGCATAAATGGTAAATACCAGGAGGCCGCCTTTCCAAAGTCCTTTTATATAAGGATTGCTGACCCTTTTTAATGTAAAGCAAAAAAAAGCAATGGCACAGATTCCTAGCAATATGCCGATTTGATTATAGTTCATAATCAATCACGATTTTGCATTTAAAAGGATTTTTTGACCTCTTCGGCTCCTTTGATCACCTTTTCTTTTAGTCCTTCTTTGTAGGAAATAATGTTGTCCATAATCTCACTATTGGAGCTTCCAATGATCTGGGCGGCAAGGATTCCGGCATTTTTGGCGCCGTTAAGGGCTACAGTGGCTACGGGAACACCTCCTGGCATTTGTAAAATAGACAACACTGAATCCCAGCCATCTATAGAATTGCTGCTTTTTACGGGTACTCCAATAACGGGCAGGGGAGATAAGGAGGCTACCATTCCGGGTAAATGTGCTGCACCACCAGCTCCGGCAATTATAGCAGAGTAACCATTGGTGTGGGCACTTTTGCTAAAACTGAACAATTTTTCGGGTGTTCTGTGGGCCGAAACAATGTCCACATCCACATTAACTCCCAATTCTTTTAAAACATCGATGGCGTCTTGCATAACGGGAAGGTCACTTGTGCTTCCCATGATCACTGCTACTTTGCTCATATCTTATTTGCTTATCACTTTAATGGTTTCCTTTACCTGTTGGGCTACTTCGCGGGCGCGGGCCATATTCTTGTCCACGATGGTTACATGGCCCATTTTACGGAACGGACGCGTTTGCTTTTTGCCATAAATGTGAGGGGTAACCCCATCCATTTCCAATATTTTGTCGATGTTCTCGTAAACAACATCCCCGGTATGACCCTCGGCGCCAACCAAATTAACCATAATTCCGGCCACTTTACTATCGGTTTTTCCTAAAGGCATGCCCAAAATGGCACGAATATGCTGTTCGAACTGGTTCGTGTACGCAGCTTCAATACTGTAATGGCCACTGTTATGAGGTCTTGGAGCAGATTCGTTTACCATAATCTGATCATCCTTGGTCTGGAACATTTCTACGGCCAATAAACCAACATGTTTCATATGTTCCGAAACCTTTAATGCCACTTCTTGGGCCTTTTTTGCTACGGCATCATCAATTCGCGCAGGGCAGATTACATACTCTACCTGATTGGCTTCTGGGTGAAACTCCATTTCCACAACAGGGTATGTTTTAACTTCACCTTTGGTATTTCGCGCAACTACAACGGCCAGCTCATTTTTAAAATCGATCATTTTTTCGGCAATACACTCCACATTGGGCAGGTCTTTAAGGTCCTCTATTTTACGGACCACCTTAACGCCCTGTCCGTCGTAACCAAATTGGGCGCTTTTCCAAACAAACGGCAAGGAAAGCCCTCCATTGTGAATGCTGTCCTCAATTTCCGAAGTGTAAGCAAATCGGGTAAATGGGGCAGTAGGTATATTGTGATCGGTATAGAACAACTTTTGTACGGCCTTGTTCTGGATGGTTCTTAGAGTTTTGGTCGGGGGATAAACCTGGATTCCTTCGTGCTCTAACTTTTCGAGTGCATCCACATTTACGTTCTCGATCTCTATGGTAAGTACATCTACATCTTTTCCAAATGCCAAAACAGCATCATAATCCATCAGGCTGCCCTGAATAAATTCGTTACAGGCTATTTTACAGGGCGCTTCGGCAGAAGCATCCATTACTTTGGTTTGTATGTCCCATTTTCTGGTTTCGTAGAGCATCATTTTGCCCAGTTGTCCACCACCTAAAATTCCCAATTTAAAGTCGGAAGAGAAAAATTGCATTGATTTGTGAATTGAATGTGAGCAAAAATACGTGAAATCCACGAGGGTATAAAAGATGAACAGGCCTAGCAGCTTTAAAAATATTATCTTTGCCAACCTGATCATAACATGAACACATTGATTAAGCTCCACGACAAGCATTTTAAGCCGTATATAAAGGAAGAGCAAATCCTTACTGCCATAGATAAAATGGCCAAAGAGATTGCCGAGGATTATAAGGACGAAGTGCCTTTGTTTGTTGGTGTGCTCAATGGGGCCTTTATGTTCGTTTCCGATTTTCTAAAAGCATATCAACATCCTTGCGAGGTATCTTTTGTTCGGTTAAGCTCTTATCAAGGTTTAACATCAACAGGTATTGTGGAGACGCTTTTGGATATTCCGGAAGAGATGGAGGGGAAAAGTGTGATCATTTTGGAAGATGTTGTGGATACAGGCCGCACCCTAAAACAATTGGTCCATTTATTCTCCAATACCAATGTAAAGGAATTTAAGATCGGTACGCTTTTTTATAAGTCCGATGTGTACAATGGTGAATATGCCATCGACTACGTAGGCCTGGAAATACCCGATGATTTTATAGTGGGATATGGATTGGATTATAATGAACTGGGCCGAAATCTAAGAGAAGTTTACCAATTAAATCAAACAGATATGATTAACCTAGTGCTTTTTGGAAAGCCAGGAGCTGGAAAAGGTACCCAAGCAGGGTTCCTTAAGGAAAAGTATAATTTGAAGCACATTTCCACAGGAGATGTTTTTCGCTATAACATTAAAAATGGGACCGAGCTTGGTAAATTGGCCAAGTCTTTTATTGATAAAGGCGATTTGGTTCCGGATGAGGTAACTATTGATATGTTGAAGGACGAAGTTGAAAAAAATCCGGAAGCAGCAGGTTTTATTTTTGATGGATTTCCCCGCACGGCGGCCCAAGCAGAAGCATTGGACAATTTCTTGGAGTCCAAGGACATGAAGGTGAATGCTACCATTGCATTGGAAGCTGAGGACGACATTTTGGTACAACGCCTTTTGGAGCGGGGCAAGAGTAGTGGTCGCTCCGATGATCAGGACGAAAGCAAGATCCGTAACCGTTTTGATGAGTACAACGAAAAAACTGCGCCCCTAAAAGCCTACTACGAAAAACAAGGAAAATTCCACTCCGTTAATGGAATAGGTGGCATTGATGAGATTACCGGACGTTTGAGCAAGGTAATCGACTCCCTATAATAGGTTTCTTTTAAAGAGATAATTTGATTTATGACCGAGGGTAATTTTGTGGATTATGTAAAAGTGCACGTAGCTTCTGGAAACGGAGGTAAAGGCTCTGCGCATTTACGTCGCGAAAAGTATGTGGCCAAGGGAGGCCCCGATGGTGGTGATGGCGGTAGAGGAGGTCATGTGATCATCAAAGGGAACAAAAACCTATGGACCTTGGTCCATTTTAAGTTTAAAAAGCATTTTAAGGCAGGTCATGGTGAGCACGGAAGTAAAAGCCGAAGCACAGGTGCCGATGGTGAAGATGTGTACTTGGAGGTTCCTTTGGGCACAGTGGTGCGAAATACCGAAACCAACGAAATACTTTTTGAGATAACCGAGGACGGCGAAGAAAAGATTGTTCTCGAAGGTGGTATGGGAGGTCGAGGTAATTGGCATTTTAAAAGTGCCACGAACCAAACTCCAAGGTATGCCCAACCCGGAATTGGAGGGCAGGAAGATCATCTTACATTAGAGCTTAAAGTATTGGCAGATGTTGGTCTTGTGGGTTTTCCCAATGCAGGCAAATCTACCTTGCTTTCCGTTATGACTTCGGCAAAGCCCAAAATTGCCAATTATGAGTTTACCACCCTAAAACCCAATTTGGGCATTGTGGAGTATCGGGATTTTCAAAGTTTTGTAATGGCCGATATTCCAGGGATTATTGAAGGTGCCGCCGAAGGCAAGGGGTTGGGGCATTATTTTTTGCGCCACATTGAGCGCAATGCCACACTTTTGTTTTTGATTCCCGCCGATAGTAAAGACATTAGTCAAGAGTATAATATCCTTTTGGATGAGTTAAGGAGATACAATCCAGAATTGTTGGACAAGCAGCGTTTGGTGGCGATTTCCAAATGCGATATGTTGGACGATGAGCTTATCGAGGAGATGAACGAGGACATGAAAGATGATTTTAAAGATGTGCCTTACATGTTTATGTCATCTGTGAGTGGACTCGGTGTTCAGCAACTTAAGGATAGACTTTGGAAGTTATTGAACGATTAACCGTCAAGATTCCCTTCCCCGATCAATTTATTGATTAAATTTAGGTGAACCCAAAGATAATACCATGCGTAAATTACTTTCCATGTTATTGGTTTTAATGTTGTTCTCCTGTAGCTCTGTTCGGGTGAACTATGATTATGATAAGACGGTTGATTTTCTAAACTACTCCACCTATAATTATTATGCCGATATGCAATCTGGTCTTGGTCAACTGGATGAAAGACGTTTGCTCAGTGCACTGGATTCAACTTTGCAGGCCCGTGGTTACCGATTGGCCGAAGAACCCGAATTGTTCATTAATATTATCAGTGATGAATATAGAGGTGCGCCGAACAACAATATAGGTGTAGGGATTGGCGGAACAGGTCGAAATGTAGGCGGAGGCATTTCCGTTGGCTTGCCGTTGGGAGGTCCTACTTTACAGCGAAGTATTCAGTTTGATTTGGTGGATGCCCAGCGCGATGCACTTGTTTGGCAGGCCAGAGCTGAGAGTGGACTTCGGGATAATGCATCACCCAGTGTTAGAGAGGCTAAACTTAAAGCTTTGGTGAAAAAAGTATTTTCTAAGTTTCCGCCGAAGACAAAATAGCGTTCATGGTCAGGTGTTTAGGTTTTTTAATATAAAAATATACTGGTCTTACCGTTCGCTTGCTCCAAATTACCACTTGTCATAAAATACTTCTTTGAGCAGGTGTTGTCCATTACTTTCGCTTTAGAAATAAATTCTAAAAACACATAATCATGATAGTACTGGCAAAATTTATCATTTCACTCTTAGTTAGTATTTTTTTATAATCCGTATAAGCGGGATTAAAACTCATCAATATGAAAAAGCTGAACACAAAACAAAAAGTAGTATTTGCCATGGGTATCCTTGGTGTGTTAATAGGAATCTATGGGAAGTTGAATACTTGGGAATATGCAACGTATTTCCCATTCTTCTATTCTGGTTCTACCATGATGTGGATTGCATTTTTACCTCAGAGAAAATCCTGTTGCCACCCCTTTAAAAGAAAAACGGCACAAAAATCTTAGTGTAGCCTGTACCGAGTAAGTTTAATGTAAATTTGGGCAGCAGATGCTCAAGCGGATGGAATTAAGTTCAAGGAAAAGGAATATTGCGTTTTGGGCGCTCCAATTGGTGGGATGGGTTTTTATTAACTCCATCGGAGCATTGATTCCTCAAAAAATTAGTTTCGAGATGGTCGTGTTTTCGATTGTTGTAGGAACTTTTATTGGGGTGTTTTCAACATCTATTTTGAGATGGTATCTTAAAAGGAATGTTCATTTTGATTCCTTTGGGGGCAAAGAAATCATTAAAATTATTTTGTCCACATTAGTAGCCTCTGCAATATTTGGGCTTCTCAATGTCTTTTTTGGATATATATATATAGAATTTGGCCCAGAACTTACGGAAACGGAAATTCATATATTCGAAGGCTATGATAAAATCATGGTCCAAGTTTTGAATTCGCTCTTTTTGGTCGGAGCATGGGTGGTCACTTATTTGGTGATCAAGTTGCTTTTAAAGGTTAATCAAAACCGCATTGAGCGGTTGGAGCTGAACACTACCTTAAAGCAAGCTCAATTAAACACGTTAAAAGGTCAAATAAATCCACATTTTATGTTCAATAGCCTTAACAATATCCGGGGGCTTATGCTGGAAGATGTGGATAGATCAAGAGAAATGCTTACCAAGCTTTCTGAAATTATTCGCTACTCTTTGACCAAAAACAATGTAAACGATATCCCAGTAGATGAAGAACTCGAGGTGGTGGACAATTATATCGACCTTTCTAAAATTCAGTTCGAAGATCGTTTGGAGTATGTAAAACAAATTGAAGAAGATACGTTAGACCTCAGAATACCACCGATGATCATTCAGTTGCTGATAGAAAATGCAGTAAAGCATGGTATTTCCAACCTAAAGAAGGGAGGGCGTATTCTATTATCCATTTTTAAAAAGGACAACGATTTGTTCATTATTGTCCGGAATACCGGAAAACTCAATATTTCCAAAGATTCTACCAAATTGGGATTAAAGAACATAGAACAGCGCCTTAAATTGTTGTATGCCGATAAAGCATCCTTTAAATTAGAGGAAATATCCGATGAAGTTGTAGCAGAAATAAAAATACCAATGGTATGAAGATCAGGGCGGTCATTGTAGAAGATTCCAGACTTGCTAGGAACGAGTTGAAAGAGCTTTTAAAACTCCATGATGACCTGGAACTTGTTGGGGAGGCGGAGAACGTGGACGATGGTGTTGAACTTATCGAATCCGAATCTCCTGATTTGTTGTTTTTGGACATAAATATGCCCGAAAAAGATGGCTTTGACCTACTGGAAATGTTGGACGAGGTTCCTATTACCGTTTTTACAACTGCTTATGATGAGTATGCCATAAAATCTTTTGAATACAATGCATTGGATTACCTGTTGAAACCAGTGAACAGTAAACGCTTTGATATGGCCTTGGAGAAAGTACGGGCCAAAATGGCCTCAAAGGAGGAGAGTGCATCCAATGTAAAGAAGTTAACTGAGGCCAGTCAAATCTTTATTAAAGATGGAGAAGCCTGTTGGTTGGTGAAAATAGGGGATATATCCCTTTTTGAAATTGTAGGCAATTATACTAGGGTATATTTTGAGGATAAAAAACCAATGCTCTATAAATCCTTGAACCAAGTTGAGGAAAAATTGCCCGATGGTTCTTTTTTTAGAGCAAATCGCCAACAGATCATTAACACCAATTATATAGACAATGTAGTGCCTTGGTTTAATGGTAAATTAAAATTGACTTTAAAAAATGGCCAAGATATCGAAGTATCCCGCAGGCAATCTTACATTTTTAAAGAAAAGATGAGTCTTTAAATTACATCGATTTTAACAGGCCTCCATCAATTGGAATGTTGGTTCCCGTAATAAAAGCAGCTTTGTCCGAAGCCAAAAACACTACTAAATACCCGTACTCTTTTGGGTCGCCAATACGTTTAACCGGTACTTGTTCTTCCATGTTGGTACGAACAGTGTCAGGAGAAACCCCCAATTTTTCAGCTTTCTTGGAATTCAATTGCGAAATACGGTCGGTATCAAAATAACCTGTTAGCGTACTGTTCACGGTAATGCCATCTTTGGCTACATCGTACGCCAAACTTTTGGCCCAGGTAACCACTGCGGCCCGTATCGTGTTGGAAAGTGCCAAATAGTTCAAGGGCTCCTTTACCGAAATTGATGCAATATTGATGATGCGCCCCCATTGGTTTCTTTGCATATGCTTTAGAGCGAGTTCCGTAGTATATACCACAGATTTAAATAGCAGATCAAAAGCTTGTTGATAATCCTCCACATTCTTCTCCAATGCACCGCCACCTTCCGGCCCTTGGGTATTGTTTACCAAAATATCCACGGAATTGGTATCAAAATAGGCTGATATTTTTGCTTTATAGGCTTCAAAACTGGTAAAATCCACAGATAGATATTGGTGTTTTTGTCCTTGGGAGGTATCCATTTCTTTGACCAATTCTTTTAAACGGTCTTCACTACGGGCCATAACGGTCACACTAGCGCCACTTGAGGCGAGTTGTTGTGCAATGGCCTTGCCGATTCCTTTGCTGCTTCCGCCAACTAGAGCCTTTTTTCCTTTTAAAGATATATTCATGGTTAGCGGTATTCGCTTCTAACTGGACTAAAAACATCCATTAATTTACAAGGTGTCAATGCTTTTCCGCTATGGGGAACGTTGGACGGAATTACTACAACATCACCGGGCCTGTAAACTCCTTTTTCTCCATTCAGGGTAAATTCAAAAGTACCTTCCACTACGTGCATAATCTGTTCGTGGTCGTGATGATGTTCGGGTACTTCGGCATTTTGCTCCACTTCCCAAAACACCCAGCTCATTCGTTCCCCGTGTACCAGTTTGCCGTGGTAACCGGGCATTATTTCCTTTGGTTCTATATCAGAAAGGTTCATAGTTCTCTAATTTAGCAACAAGATAGAAATTAATATAGAGCTTTCGGGTTTGTATTACTTTTCGCATTGGCTATTTTTGGACTTTAAAACAATACAATGCAGGTACATTTTATAGGGTTGGGTGATATCAATATGTTCAATCTAGCAATTGCACTTCATAAAAAAGGTGAAATTGTTACCGGAAGTGATGAAAGATTCACTGACTCCCTAACAGCTATAATGAAAGATCATGATTTGTCTTTCAATGAAGAAGGTTGGTTTACTGCTAAAATCCACGAGCAATTAAATGCTGTAGTGATCGGGCCAAATGTAAAATTGGACAATCCGGAGCTAGTTAAGGCCCATGAACTTAACCTGAATGTTTTTTCTTATCCTGAGTTCCTGTTCGAGCAGACCAAGTTAAAAACAAGAGTAGTGATTGCAGGTACTCAAAACAGCACAACAGTTGCAGCCATGATTTTGCATGTATGCAATTACAACGACCTTGAGGTGGACTATGCTATATCAGCAAATGGAACCCGCCTTAGTGAGGAGAACGATTTTGTAGTTATTGAAGGCGATAGCACTTCGGTCTATATTAATGGCGACTCTCATCTCCAATTCTTTCGCCCCAACATCGCTTTGCTGAGCGATATTTATTTTGATGGTTCTTTGGCACAGCCCAATTTTGAAAACTATGCAGAGCGGTATAGTAGGTTTGTGGATAGTGTTGTGAAAGGCGGAAGCATTACTTATAATGATGAAGATGCGGAAGTAAAACAGCGAGTGGAAGCATCTGAAAATCCTATTCGAAAATTCCCGTTTTCTACCCCGATCTATCAAGAAGTGGATGGTGAAGTTTTTGTAGATACACCAGATGGTGAAATGCCCTTGGAAATTTCTGGTGCCGACAATCTAAGAAGTATGGCCGGAGCCAAATGGATATGCCAACAAATGGGTATTGATGAGGTCGAGTTTTACGAGGCCATGGCCACTTTTAGCTAAGGGGTCAAGCACCAAACTGTCTCAGATGATGGTCTAGATGTTTGTACTGCATTTGTCCCCATTGCTCTGGTGTAAACGAGCCAAAAACCGGATGCGAGTCCCATTCTTTCCTATCTTTCTCTTGATGGAAATCATTGATCAACCCTGTCAATTTATCTTTTTCCTCGCCAAAATTTTTATCCTCGGTTACTTTTAAACCTTTGGCCGTCGGCAGATTTTGCCTCCATGGTTTATCGTTGTACAAGCTTTTTTTGAAAAACTTTCCCATCAATTTCAGCATTAGGTTGGACTTATTGTTGGGATTGTGTTTTTTCAATGAAATTTTTAAGGGATATTGGCAATGATGGAGCATTTGAGCCACCTTCATTTTGCCCCATTGCCTTTCAGAAGAATCCGATAGGTTTTCGATACGGTCTAGAATTTCTTCGTAAGCCTCCGTGTTAAAAAGAGATTTCATTTTAGCGGTTTTTATGTAGAAAATTACATAAAAATATTCTCCTATCTTTAGACCATGCAAGAAAAACTGACTTCCTTTTCCATAAAAAATTGGGCGGATGATGATCGGCCCAGAGAAAAATTGGTGCAAAAAGGAAGTTTTGTGCTATCCGATGCGGAATTGATCGCGATTTTGATCGGGTCGGGGAGTAGAGAGGAAAGTGCAGTGGAACTAGCTAAACGTATTTTGGCTTCTGTGGACCACAATTTAAACGAACTTGGAAAGCTGTCCGTAAACCAATTAATGAGATTTAAAGGTATTGGGGAAGCGAAAGCAGTGACCATAGCTGCAGCTATGGAAGTAGGTAGGCGCAGGAGGAGGGAAGATACCTCTAAAATCACAAAAATAAAAAGTAGTCATGATGCTTATGAGCTGCTGTACCCATTGATAGGGGAGTTGCCCCATGAAGAGTTTTGGATAGTATATCTGAATAATTCGAATAAGGTTCTCCATAAATGCCAGTTGAGCAAAGGAGGTATTACCGGAACTTTAGTGGATGTAAGGTTGGTGTTGAAGCAAGCTCTAGAGTTGGGCGCGGTCGGGTTAATTTTGGCACATAATCACCCCTCAGGTACGTTAAGTCCAAGTACTACAGATAAACAACTGACCAACAAGTTAAAAATGGCATCGGAAGCCTTGGACATTAAAATTTTGGATCACTTGATCTTGACCCATCACGAATACCTCAGTTTTGCGGATAAAGGAATACTGTAGCCTATGTTATTGATATTTACCCATAAGGTAACCAACCGATTAACGTACACAGCCAAGCAGGTTTTTGAAAGAATCTTGGGGCTAGAGATAGGTTTTACAACTAAAGTGGAAGACTTTATAAAGCATAACGGGCCTAAAATGACCTACTCCAAACAGCCGCTGCAGAATGAGTTTTTTATTAGGAGCAACGATCTTTTGTTTGAACAGGGTATCAACGATCTGGACGTGAAGGTATTTGACTGGGACGGTATTCCCTGTTTCTTCTCGGCCGGTGAAAAAAGCACGGTCCCGTTCGACATTTTTTCCGCCAGTTTTTTTCTGTTGAGTAGATATGAGGAGTATTTACCTCATGTAAAGGACAGCGTAGGAAGGTTTCCCGTAAAGGAAAGTATTGCTTATCAAAATAAGTTCTTGGAACTACCTGTGGTGGACCTTTGGGCCTATAAATTGTTAGAGATGCTAAAGGAACGTTTTCCCGATCTGGAAAATAAGGAAAACGGATATCGTTTTATATCGATCATTAATGTTACCACATCACATGCCTATTCGCATAGAGGGCCATCAAGAACAATAGGGGGGCTTTTGTTGGACTTGGGTAATTTCAAGTTTCGGAATGTTTGGGAGCGGATTTCCGTATTGTTGGGCATCAAAAAAGATCCCTACGATAATTTTTTGGAGCTAGTGGAGATCCATAAAAAATTCCCGATAGAGACCATGTTCTTTTTTCAATTTGCCAAGCATTCGGCCCACGATAAAAACATATCTACCAATAATAACAAGTTCCGTTATCTAATAAAATCCGTAGCGGATTACAGTGTCGTATCCTTGAGTACGTCTTTTGTGTCCTCTCTGGACAAAAATGTGCTTAAGGAAGAAAAAAAGCAGTTGGGCAATCTTATCAACAGGCCAATAAATTATGCTAGGCTTAGATACAACAAGGTTAATGTCCCAGCTACATACAGAAATTTGGTGGAAACAGAATTTACGGACGATTTTTCCATGGGATATACCCACGAAATCGGTTTTAGGGCGGGTACCTGCACCCCGTTTTATTTTTATGATATTAATACAGAGGTGAGGCAGCCCATAAAGATACATCCATTTGCGATGCACGATTATGCTTTGTTCAAGTACAGGGACAAAGATGAAATATTTGAAAAAATGGACAACCTGTTCCGTTTGGTGAAACAGGTAAAAGGCGAATTTGTCCTTGTGTTCTCCAACGAACTTTTGGGAGGAAAGCAACCACAGGACTGGATGGAGCTTTATCAGGCCATGTTAAAACGCTATTATGTTTGATAATAAAGTAACCGACATTTTCTTTGATCTTGACCACACTCTCTGGGACTTTGAAAAAAATTCAGCCCTGACCTTTGGTAAAATTCTTGAGAACCATAAAGTATATGTGGACCTTGATGGTTTTTTGAAAGTATATGCACCCATTAATTTTCAAATGTGGGCCTTGTACCGCGAAAATGGGATCAGTAAAGCAGAATTACGGTATCAGCGGTTAAAAAAAACCTTTGATATCCTGAATGTCCCTATTTCGGATGAGTTGATAGATGCATTGGCACATGATTATATTGCACATTTGTCCTCGTTTACCCATTTGTTGCCCAACGCCGTTCCTGTTTTGGAATATCTATTTCCAAAATACAAATTGCATATTATAACCAATGGCTTTCAGGAAGTACAGACCAAAAAGTTGAAGGGGAGCAGCATACATCATTATTTTGAGAAAGTAATAGATTCTGAAATGGCCGGTGTTAAAAAACCGAACCCCCATATTTTTAAGCTTGCTTTGGACCTAGCTCAGGTAAGGCCAGAAAACTCCTTGATGGTGGGCGATAACCTTGAAGCCGACATTTTGGGTGCAAAAGCCATGGGGATGCAAGTGCTTCACTACAATTTTCATAACGACCCAAATCATGGTGAATGTAAAATGATTAACGACCTTATTGAAATAAAAAGCATTTTGTAGAGTTATCTTATAAGTGGCATACCCCATTTTTTGACACTCAAAAATGTTTTTGGCAATGAAAAGATTATGCTATTCAATTTTATTGGCGATTAGCTTTTTATTTTTTGTTGCTTCGTGTACCGAAGAACAAGATTTCAGTCAGTTTAATGATTTAAGGGCAAACCCTATTTTGGCTTCTGGCCTTTTTTATTTGGAGTCCGATGAGGAGACCATAAATTCAGCTGGCGCGCTAAGCTCTTTTTATTCCCGAGAAGTCAATTTTGATGCTTTCAATGAACAATATGTGGCAGAGCGTCTTCTGGAAGGGGTTGTTACCTACGAGATAGATAATTCCACTAGCAAGGAATTGCGAATAATCATTGAATTCTTGAATGATGCAGGACAATCATTGGACATGGAAATCTTTACCGTTGAAGCTAATCTCTCGGAAACTGTAGTCCGCGAGGTACCCTATGGCCTTGGGGGCAAAAGCATTGATATACTTACAAACACTTCGAGTTTAAGGATCTCAGCCAATAATTTGGGTGACGGCACAAGTGTTTCGTCGGTCGAAGACCCTAAAATTATTTTACGCTCAGGAGCGCAATTTGTATTTCAACTACAATGAGAATGGCTCTCAAATGTATAGTGATCGCGCTATTTTGTAGCACCACAGTTTTTGCCCAGAACAAGAAATTGTTGTACGATTTTTATGAAATACCGCAATCTTTGATGGTAAATCCCGGGGTAAAGACTTCGCAAAATTGGCATGTAGGAATTCCGGTCTTATCTGGAATATCTGTTCAGGGAGCAAGTAGCGGGGTAACGGTAAACGATCTTTTTGCCAATGATGGCATTGATTTTACCACCAAAGTCCAAGAGCGACTGCTCGATGTAATGAGCAACAAGGACGATTTTAGTTTCACAAGTCAGATAGAAGGATTTACCGTTGGTTTTCGTGGAAAAAACAGGCCGGATGATTACTATTCCTTTGGAGTGTACGGAGAAATGGATGTTATTTCATATTGGCCAAAAGATCTCGCTATTTTGGCTTTTGAAGGCAACGGAGGAAATAATATTGGTAGAAGTTTTGATCTCGGGGATTTAAATGTTCGTGGAGAAATGGTGAATGTGTTTTACTTTGGAGTCAACAGAAAAGTGGGTGCCGACCTTACATTAGGGGCAAGAGCCAAGCTTTATTCAAGCATTTTTCAGTTTCAATCCATAAAAAATTCAGGATCGTTTGTAACTGCCCAAGGGGCCAACAATATTTATGAAAGTAGCATAAATGCCGATATGCAACTACAAACTGCAGGTGTAAAAGGGTTTTATGATATTTTGGAAGAAGATACAGGAACAACCAGAAAAGATGGGAAAAGTTTATTTTCCAAACGCGTTTTATTGGGCGGAAACCTTGGTTTGGGGCTGGATTTTGGCTTTAGCTACCAGCTTAACCCACAGACCACGGTAACCGGCAGCATTCTGGATGTTGGCTTTATTTATAATTCCAAAGATGTTTGGAGCTATACCTTAAGCGGAAGTGCCTCTACCGATGGTATTTCTGTTATTCTTCCCGATGATATAAATAGTGTTGACAACGATTTATGGCAAGACCTGATCGATGAAATCGATGAAGCATTACCGCATGGTGTAAATGAGAAAGCTTATATCTCTTGGAGACCTGTAAAATTGTACGGCTCCATTCGTTATGATTTTGGCGAAGAAGGAAGCCCATTTTCCGATAATTGTGGATGTGCCGTAAACCAAGATAGTGGTACCAATAGGGATTATTACAGGAACAGTGTCGGGGGTCAATTGTTTATGATGAAAAGACCTAAAGGGGTTCAACCAGCATTGACAGGCTTTTATCAAAGAAGGTTTGGGAAAGCGGTTTCTCTAAAAGCAACTTATACAATAGATAAATACTCCTATACAAATATCGGATTGGGTACAAGTCTTCAGTTGGGGCCAGTTAATTTTTATGTCTTGGCAGATAACCTACTCAGTTATTCCAATGTGGCCGACAGTCATTATGCTTCTTTACAGTTCGGATTTAATATTATATCTTGGAACGGTAATTGAGTATATCATCTATATGAAAGCTAAAGTATTGTATATATTGCTATTTGCAATAGGAGTGAGCGGTGTTGTAAATGCACAACTGAACAATTATAAATACATTATTGTTCCGAAAAAATTTGAAGCCTACAAAACGGTTAATGAGTATCAAACCAGTACGTTGGTCAAATATTATTTTGAGCAAAATGGGTTCAATGCTGTATATGATGATGCCCTTCCTCTCGAGTTGGCAAATGAAAGATGTTTGGCTTTAGAGGCAGATATTGAAGATAACTCTTCCTTGTTCGCGACAAAACTGAACATTACCTTAAAAGATTGCAATAATGTAGAAATATTTAGGTCTATTGAAGGTAAGAGCAGGATCAAGGAATTTAATGAATCATATAAAGATGCTATTCAAAAAGCATTTGTTTCCTTTTCCGGAATGAAATACGCCTATGTGCCTAAACCTAAAGAGAAGGTAGAAGGGGAAGCTCCGGTTACCATAAGTTTTAAGAACGATGTTAAAACCGTGGAGGAAGAGCCGACAGAGCATATAGTTGAGCAAAAGTCCACGGTAGATGAACAGGTTTATAAGGCCATAGAGCCAAAACCAAGTAATATTACAAGGGCAGTAGTGGAAAAAATAGAACTGCCGGATTCATCAAGTGTTTTGTACGCCCAGGCCATAGCAAATGGATATCAGTTAGTGGACAGTACTCCGAAAGTGGTGCTAAAACTGGAACAAACTTCTATGGATAATGTGTTTATGGCCAATTTTAATGGAAACAATGCGTTGGTCTTTAAACAAAACGGAAAATGGGTCTTGGAGTATTCTGAAAATGGCGAGAAAGTCCAAAAAGAACTTAACATCAAGTTTTAAAAATCATACTTATTCTTCCATCTTTTCTTTAAAAAATCTTTCATGGAATTTTCCCTAGGGTTATTTCCGGGCTTATAGAAGGTAGTGCCCTTTATTTCATCCGGAAGAAATTCAAGGTCCACAAAATTATTTTCGTGGTTGTGTGCATAGTCATAACCTTTGCCATAGCCTAGGTCCTTCATTAATTTGGTCGGGGCATTGCGAATAGCCATGGGCACGGAAAGATCACCGGTTTTCCTAACAGTTTGCTGTGCTTCGTTTATGGCCATATAGCTGGCATTGCTCTTGGCCGAACTTGCCAAATAAATAGCACATTGTCCCAAAATTAACCTAGCTTCTGGGTAACCAATGGTAGTAACGGATTGGAATGTGGTATTGGCAAGCACCAAGGCCGTAGGATTGGCATTGCCTATATCTTCGGATGCCAGGATTACCATTCTACGGGCAATAAATTTGACATCCTCGCCGCCTTCGATCATTCTGGCCAGCCAATACACGGCTGCGTTTGGGTCACTACCTCGAATGCTTTTAATAAAGGCAGAAATTATATCGTAATGCTGTTCACCGGTCTTGTCGTAAAGTACTGTGTTTTTTTGAACCTTGTTTTGCACCAAATCGTTGGTAATGACGATTTTGTCACCGGCTTCGGAATTGATGATCAACTCAAAAATATTCAACAATTTTCGACCATCACCACCCGACAATCGCAAGAGAGCTTCGGTTTCCTTTAGGTCGATTTCTTTTTTGGAAAGTTGAGCATCGGTTTTTATAGCACGTTCCAATAAGGCGATGAGGTCATCTTTGCCAAATGGATTTAACACATATACTTGGCATCTCGATAAAAGTGCGGGAATAACCTCAAAACTGGGATTTTCTGTGGTTGCACCTATCAGTGTGACCCAACCTTTCTCGACCGCACCAAGCAATGAATCCTGTTGCGATTTGCTAAACCGATGGATCTCATCAATAAAAAGAATCGGATTTTTTGACGTGAAAAGCCCTCCACTCTGTTTGGCTTTGTCTATAACTTCCCTAACATCTTTAACGCCACTACTAATGGCGCTCAATGTGTAAAATGGCCTTTGGCTTTCTGTTGCAATAATATTGGCCAGAGTTGTTTTTCCCGTTCCTGGAGGTCCCCAAAAAATCAAAGAAGGTATAACGCCATTCTTTATTTGGTTGGTCAATGCGCCTTGCTTTCCCACCAAATGTTGTTGACTAATATAATCTTCTAGAGTTTTCGGACGTATTCGTTCTGCCAAAGGTTCGTTCATGGAGTAAAAATAAAATAATTTTGATGGTCTATGATCAATGATTCGTATGGTTTACCTGACAATTTGTATAATTTTAGGATTGTGGCGAGATGTTTGATTTTATAGGAATATGAGTTTTAATACTTTTAAATTTTCAAATTCGGTGGTTTTTGTGCCCTTGTTTGCAGTTTTGGCTATCTGGGTGGTCTTTTGGGTAGAAGTTAAATTCGGCATCAACTTGAATGAATATGGCGTGTATCCTCGTAAGTTGTCGGGTTTAAAAGGAGTAGTGTTCAGTCCTTTTATACATGGATCTATAACTCATTTGTACAACAATACCATCCCTTTAGCGGTGTTAACGGCCTTTCTATTTTATTTTTACAAGAGTGCCGCGTTAAGGGTGTTGCTCTTTGGTACACTGGCCTCAGGCCTTCTCACGTGGGCGATTGCCAGGCCATCGTACCATATTGGTGCAAGCGGGGTGATTTATTTGTTGGCCAGTTTTATCTTTTTTAAGGGCATTTTGGCCAAAAATTATCGTTTGGTAGCGCTTTCTTTGGTGGTTGTTTTTATCTATGGAAGCATGATTTGGTATATTTTTCCGGTCAAGGACGGTATTTCATGGGAAGGGCACTTGGCAGGTTTTGTTACAGGTTTTGTACTTGCTGTAATTACCAAGGTGAGTGTTCCCGAAGTTCGAAAATATGATTGGGAAGAGGATGATTATAATGAGGAGGACGATCCCTTTTTAAAGCATTTTGATGAAAACGGTAACTTTATAGCATCTTCTGAAGAGGAAGATCCTGATCAAAAAGTAAAGATTAAATATCACTACAAAGAGTCGAAAAAAGATTGATGTTTTTTATAGGGCCCGTTGCCGAACTACTTCGTATAGGAAGACTCCACAGGCCACAGAAACATTCAAAGAGCCAATTTTGCCCAATAAGGGGAGTTTAGCTTTATGGTCAAGTATGTTTAGGGTGGAGGGGGAGATACCTTTCTCCTCTGAGCCCATTATTATGGCAGTAGGCTGGTTAAAGTCTATGCTGTAGATTTCGTTGTTGGCTTTCTCCGTAGCTCCGGTTACGACAACCCCTGATGATTGTAGGTAAAAAATGGCATCTTTTAAATGATCCACTTTGGCAATGGGAATATTAAAAGCTGCTCCAGCCGATGTTTTAATGGCGTTCTCGTTCAATGGTGCCGAACCGGTTGTGGGTACAACAATGGCGTGGACACCTGTACACTCCGCCGTTCGGATAATTGCGCCAAAATTGCGCACATCGGTTACCTGATCCAATAATAGGAACAGAGGGAGTTTCTCCGTTGCCACTATAGCTTCGGCAACAGATTCAAAATCCTGAAATGCAATCTGCGAAATCTTGGCCACGGCCCCTTGGTGATTGCCATGTGCCAATTTGTCCAATTTTTGAAGAGGGACATAAGAATGGCTTATTTTGTTTTTTCTTACGTCCTCCTCCAATTGTGTGAACAGATCACCTTGTAATCCCTTTTGTAGATATACCTTGTTTATAGGGGTGCCGGAATGTATTGCTTCTTGGATTGCCCGTATGCCGTAAATAATGTGATCAGATTTCATGGGGCAAAAATAAATAAAAAAAACCGCCTAAATTTTAGACGGTTTATATTGTTCTGTAAACTTTATTCCTTTAATCTAAGATTTAGCTTTTATCTAGATAGGTAAAGACTTTGATAAGGTCTGCTTCAGTTTTTAAATCTAGATTGCTCTCTTTTAAATATATCTTAAGTTCCGATTTTAGAGGGTCTTTAAACTCTTTTAAAAATTTATTTGTTTTAGGAACGATTTCATCAATCCTATTGACTCCTTTTCTCTGATAATAATATTCGGTAAAATGGGTAAATCTATTGGGTACTGCTTTTACAAATGAGTTTTGGGCTTTTTGTCCTTCAGTAAATTTTACATGAATCCTTTTGAACAGTGTATAGTTGTCCCCATCCATTAATGTGCTTAAGTAACCATTTAATGTGCTTCCTTTTTTATCGATGAAAGTGGCAAACCCCATAGGTTTACCATCTACCATTACTTTAATGGATTTGTCCTTGGTCAAAGCGGTGACTTTTTCTTCTGACAAATTGGTTTTTTTTAATTCAATTTCTTCGTTGTAGGCATTATATCTATAGTAGTAAGAACCAACGTTTTCTTCACCATAAAAAACGGGTGCTTTTTGAAAGGTATCGTTAGTATAAGGCGAGCCTGAGAAATCATCGATTCCTGTTCGCTTGGACAATCTGTTGTATTGGTCATCCATATCCCCGATTACACTGGATACCATTGCCTGTGATACTCCAGAACCACTGGCGTTGCTTACAGCAATCTGACCTGCATATTGAGCTGATAATGTATGGGTGGAGATGATTATTAGTAAGGATAGAAAAATCTTTTTCATGAGATTGATGTTAATGGTTTATACATTTTGATTGTTAAGATAGGAAAAATGATGGTAATTTTTATTTGATCTAATTAATTAACAACTTGTTTGTGTACTATTTAAAATATGCTTTTTTATTTTAGGAATATGTTTGTGAAATATTCGTTAGAGTGTGATAATAAAATCCAAACGGTTATTAAAAACGGATTTTCATTTTAAAAAAAGTGCCCGATTAAAAACTAATCGGGCACCAATTTATTTGTTAAGACAAATTTAAAGTTTCACTATTGCTTGGTAAAACGATAAGTTGTCTGAGCAGGAGAACTACAGTTGGATTGTGCATCATCAGTAAATGTTACCAAGAACACACTATCATCATTAGGATCGTAGGTTTCTCGAACTTCCGGGTCTGTAAACCAATCTCCTCCATCCCCACATGCACAACCACTATTTTGAGAAGGGATTGCAATTTCACCACAGATAAACTGAATAGTGAAATCTCTCAAAGTTGAGCAGTAGTTTGGATAGTTGGCTGTTTGGAAAACTCTGTCAACCGATGTGTCACCGATAACTAAAGTCACTACTGTGCCGTCTGACAAAGTTGGGCCGTCTATTAATCCAGATACCTGTTCTATTAAATAGTCTCCTACAAATGCTGTACTTGGCACAGGACAAGTAACGGTTGGAGTGTACAAGAAAGGAGAGGCGAAGAAGGAACCTGTGGATGTGTCAGTGTTATCACCAAATGAGAACGAACGTCCATCTACTAAGTTTGCAACAAAACGCACATAAAATTGATCTCCACCATTTAAAATATTTTCATCTACAGAAAGCAGAGTTAACATTTCTTCAAGTGAAAGCGAGTAAGTAACCTGAGGAAAACCATATTCTCCCGTAGTGAATTCGGAACTTGGTATTGTAGTTACCATAACCTCTTCCAAAACATCATAATCGGTTTCTCCTGTTTCTACTGTATTA
>JAAEZN010000137.1 GCA_018222835.1 Algicola sp.
GATTTGAATTTGGGAACATTAAGACCCTTTGCAATTTCTTGCAACTCAGGAAGCTTTTTAGCTTTTAGATCTGAAATCTCGAACATTAAGTATATGGAATATGTTAAACTTGTGTGATGCTAAATTTGAAGTAAAGTTATTTTGAATGCTACTGGAGAAAGAATTCCAAGGTAGGTGCTTGCTAATAACGCAACAATATTACAAATAAATTTTGAAGAATTAAGTCTTATTTGTCAAAAAAGACTTCTATTTTTGCATTTCGAAATCAATTTCAACAATGATTCAGCGGATACAAACGTTATATTTACTGATTGTAGGCCTTATTTCGGGCATATTGCCCTTCTTTCTGAATCTATGGGTAGAAGTGGGCGGAAAAGAGATTTATGCTCAAGACCAAGTGCTTGTGAGCCTTGTTTTTTATGTGGCAGCCATACTTTCTGTGGTTTCTATATTATTGTACAAAAAGCGACAAAATCAATTTGTGGTAAACAGATTGAATATGATATTAAATCTTTTTTTACTAGGATTTTTCGTTTATCGATCGCTAAGCTTATCCGGAGAAACTGTGGTTTCTGAGAAGGGTATTGGGATGCTGATTCCTGTATTTTCTATCGTTTTTCTTGTCCTGGCCAACAGGGCTATCAAAAAGGATGAAGATCTTGTAAAATCTGTTGATCGCTTACGTTAAACCTAACATCTTAGTAGTATTAGTGCGAAAAAACCCTGGCTTTGGCCGGGGTTTTTACTTTGTAAAAACTACAATTGAAATTTCTGTCCAAAAACAGCAATGTTAAATCCTGCCCCCAAAACCTTTTTATAAGATTCGCTATCCTTGTTCAAAAGTGCGTTGGTATGGTTAAAATGAATAAAATATACTTTGGATTTTTCAGTTTCGGGCAAGTTTTTAAACAATTCCATACTTTCAACAACAAAAGGGTGTGGGATTTCTGCAATATTTCTTGAGTTGATTTCTGGGCCATCAAAAAAAGTAGCATCCAGAAAAGCAAAATCCACCAATTCTATTTCCTTTACAATATCTTTTTCCCATTTGGACCATTTATCAATATCTGGAATAAACAAGGCCGATTTATTTGGTCCAACTATTTTGTAGCCAACTGTTTCGGAGTACTCATCCCTATGCGGTACGGTAAAGGGAATTACGCTTAATTTGCCGGTAAGAGGGGTTTTTGCCTCATTTTGAATGGTTCGAATATCAATGTTGTTCAATTGCACCAGCTGCTGCCAAGGTCCGTTGGTTTCTAAAAAATGCTTCATTTTGGGCATGGCATACACCGGAATATTTTTTCCGCCTAAGGCTTCCCTTCCAAAATATATGAGGCCTGCATAGTGGCCAATATGGGCATGTGTCATAAAAACACCATCCGGAGTTTCTTGATTGCTTTTAGCATGTTCCTTCAGTAATTTTAGTTGGGAAGGCATATCCGGCGTAGCCTCAAAAAGATAAGTTTTTTGGTTTTCATGATCTACCACGCCGAGCGATACTACTTTGCGTGAAGGATCAGGGTTTTTAAAAAGTTCTGCACAGCAGGATTTTTGGCAACCAATGTGCGGACTCCCTCCATCCTGAACGGTTCCCAAAATATAAAGTGAAACGGCACCTTGTTCAGATGGCCGTATTGTATCAAGACTTTGAGCGGAAACGTTATTGTAGGTTCCCAAAAGTAAGGTCAGGAGGGTTAAGTAGTGTTTCATTTTTATCTTTTTCCAAGTTCAATAACTTCCAGATTGCTGATTTTATCTCCATCAACCACAAACCTGAGCATGGTTCGTATTTGATGAAACCCATGTTTGCCGCAAGCTCCGGGATTCATATGTAAAAGATCCAACTTTTTGTCGTGTATTACCTTTAAAATATGGGAATGGCCACAAATAAACAGCTTTGGTGGATTGTTTTTGATCTCTTCGCGTACTCGAACATTGTATTTGTTCGGGTAACCGCCAATATGGGTGATCCAAACATCGACCTCCTCGCACATAAAACGGTTGTTTTCCGGGAACTCTTTTTGTACCACATGGTTGTCAATGTTGCCATGTACACCACGGACTGGTTTTACAGCGGCCAATTGGTCGGTAACCGTAAGACTTCCAATATCCCCGGCATGCCAAACCTCATCGGCCTGCGCCGCATATTTTAATATGGATTTGTCCATGTGGCTGTGTGTGTCGGAAAGCAACAAAATCTTGGTCATAACGCTAAAAATATGCTAAAAACTAGGGGTCGGATTCGTGTTGGATAGGATTGAATTATCTTTACCGATTTAAAAGTAAGGGATTCCATTGAGATATTTTATCCAATTTTCTTATTTCGGTAAAGCGTACCACGGATGGCAGAACCAACCCAATGCCATTACCGTGCAAGAAGTGTTGGAGAAAGCTTTGTCCACCCTTTTACGACAAAACATCGAAGTTGTTGGAGCGGGAAGAACAGATGCAGGGGTTCATGCCAAGCAAATGTTCTGTCATTTTAATGTTGAACCAATTGTGGATATTAAAGATTTGGTGTACAGGTTGAATGCCTTTTTGCCCGATGATATAGCGGTGCAAGAAATTAAATCCGTTGCTGATGAAGCCCATGCCAGGTTCGATGCCGTGGAACGTACCTACGAGTATTGGCTGGTAAAGGAAAAAAATCCTTTTCTTTTTGATTATGCCCATTGGGTAAAGCACCCTTTGGATTTGGAGGCAATGAACAAAGCCGCAAAAATTTTGCTGGAGTACACCGATTTTGAGTGTTTTTCCAAATCCAATACCGATGTAAGAACATTTAATTGTGATGTGCGGGAGGCTTACTGGCAGGATTGTGGCGATAAATGGGTTTTTACCATTACCGCAGATCGTTTTTTAAGGAATATGGTACGGGCCGTTGTAGGTACCCTGTTGGATGTTGGCTTAAAAAAAATCAACATTGAAGATATACATCAAATTATTGCAAGTAAAGATAGGGGAGAGGCAGGAGTCTCCGTCCCTGCAAAAGGATTATATTTGACCAAGGTTTTATATCCAAAAGATATTTTTTGATGAGCAAAAAAGAGGAAATAGGAAAAGCGTTTGATTTTAGACTGTTCAAGCGTGTTTTCTCACGAACAAGGCCATACAGGGGTATTTTTTGGTTGGTTGCCATCGTGGCCATTCTGTCGGCAGCGTTTGCCATCGGAATTCCTCTGTTGGTGAAAAATGTCATAAACGAATCTTTGGAAAGCAAAGATGCAGGGCAATTGTTGAATAATGTGTTGTTGATGTTGGTGTTCTTGCTCGGACAGGTAACCACACAATTATTGTTCAACTATTATGCGAACCTATTGGGCGAATCTGTTATAAAGGATATCCGTGTCAATCTTTTTGAAAAGATGACCAGCTTTAAAATGACCTATTTTGATAATTCATCGATCGGAGTTTTGGTCACTAGGGCCGTAGCCGATATGCAGCGAATAGGGGAAATTTTTAGCCAAGGATTTTTTATGATCGTGGCAGATGCGTTAAAAATGTTGTCCGCGGCCGTGATAATGGTGGTGATCAATTGGAAATTGGCTTTGATAGTATTTGCCATTCTTCCCGTAATTTTAGTGGCTACGCGTCTTTTTCAGCAGGCAATGAAGGTGGCCTTTATCGAAGTGCGCGCCCAAGTATCCAACCTAAACTCCTTTGTTCAGGAGCGGATAGCCGGAATGAAGATCGTACAGCTCTTTAACCGAGAGGAAATAGAAAAGGAAAAGTTCAGGGTCATTAACGAAAAACACCAGAATGCATGGTTGAAAACAGTATGGTACAACTCCATATTTTTTCCTGTGGCCGAAATATCCAATTCAATTGGTATTGGTTTGGTGGTATATTTTGGTGTAATACAGAATATCGAAAATGTAGGGCTCGACAATAAAGGGGCCATCGTAGCTTTCTTTTTCTTGATGGATCTTTTGTTCCGTCCACTGCGTCAGATTGCGGATAAATTCAATACCCTGCAAATGGGAATGGTGGCTGCGAACAGGGTGTTTAAAATTTTGGATACCGATAGCCATATCGACGACAACGGTACGGTAGAAAAGCAAAGCGTAAAGGGAGATATCGAGTTTAAAGATGTACATTTTGGTTATGTGCCGGATGAAGAAGTCCTTCATGGTATATCGTTCAACGTAAAAGCAGGTGAAACTGTGGC
>JAAEZN010000138.1:0-298 GCA_018222835.1 Algicola sp.
ACATAATACAGATTAGAACGATAAACACGGACCTATGAAAATAGCCACTTTCAACATTGAAAATTTATACCACCGGGATAAGGACCTGATGGGTCAGGGGAAGAACAAAAATTTTTCCGATTGGATGTCCGAGCTGGACAACTTGCTGCATAGACTGCATAAAAGTGAAAATGATATGGCACGCATCCGAGAACTTAGCTTTTTGCTGGGCTTTGATAAAACAGATCACCGGCCTTATGGGGTCCTTAGAAAACGACATGGGAAATTGTTCCTAAAGCAAGGAAGGTATGCCAATGAA
>JAAEZN010000138.1:308-4141 GCA_018222835.1 Algicola sp.
ATGAACCACAGGCCACCCATTTGACCGATTATAATGGTTGGGTCGCGTTACAAAGTGCGGCGATATCCCACAAGGCCACGGAGAACAAAGCAAGACTCATTGCGGAAACCGATGCGGATGTACTGATCTTACAGGAAGTAGAGGACAGAGCCTCATTGGTTAATTTCAATATAAAGCACTTAAGGGAATTTGATATGTCCCCCTATGAACAAATCCTTGTACTGGAAGGAAACGATGGCCAGGGCAGGGGAATGGCACTATTGACCAAGAACGGTTACCGCTTGGATACCGTAAAAAGCCATGGCATTGGTTTATGTGATTCCCAGGATCCCTTGTTCGAAACGGATTGTCAGGAATATGTCATAATCACGCCCCACGGCCTTAAGATATATATCCTATCCGTACAATTTGTTGAGGAAAAGGACCGCAAAAGAAAGAAACAGGCCCAAAAGCTTGCCGCAATTTATGATAAAATTAAGGCTGAAGGAAAGGAACTGATCTTGGTATGTGGGACCTTGAACGATGTGGTCTTCAGTGATTGTCTGTCGCCCCTACTGAGGGAAACGGATCTGGAGGACGTTTCCAAACAGCAAGAATACAGGGTGGAAAAGGATTTTGGCAATAGGGCCGGGTATTATCGGTTGGGGGCCTACAGGATGGGAGTAAACATCCGACAAAAGGATTATATGCTACTGTCCCATGAAATGAAACAGCTGCTGGGTTCCTGTGGGCTGAACAGAAAGGGAATGTGGCCGGAAAGGAATACAAAATGGGAGGTTTATAACAGTCTAAAGAATAGTTCGCATGCTGCCAGTACGCACCCATTGATCTGGGGGGAGTTTCCCAATCTATAAAATATGGGGATTATGCAACAAATTTAACAGAGGGCATTGTTGGATAAACAGGGTAGCTCCTGCGGCCCATTGCACAGACCTCTGAAAAGCGGGTTCTGAGCAAAGCGCCTCGGGCTAGTCTTGGACATGGGCAAGGGTTTCCCGGACGGCCTTACGTATCCTGTAATGCCTTTCCCGGAACCCCTTGCCCAAGTCCGCCTGGCCTTCCACCTAAATAATGATATCTGCCAATATTGGAACTATCGGTTTTGCTAGATTAGCACCAAAGAGGAATCCCATATATGCATTTTGCACCGTTTTATAGGCCTTGGCATTCTTCAATGAACGGCTTTTGTATTCCCTCTATCCGAGCTCCCGTACCTTTTTTACGATAGCGAAACTACAACATTCGCTCTTTTCGACGGCATAAACCAGTCCCGCCCCAAGGCGAGATCTTATTTATACGTCTTGCCAAGATCGAATATTGTATCGGCATGGCATCAAAAAAGGTAACAGTGAGAGCTCTATGGGAAGTAAATAAAAAATAGAAAGTCATGAAATCAAATCCAACCCTTAAAAATAAAACGTCACAAAAAAATCAAAATAGACTGCTCATCGCAGCCAAGGAAAACGTGCGAGATATAATAAGTAAATCATTTAAAATCAATTATTAACCGTCCATATTAGTATGGACATAATCTTTTTCAATTATGAGCAAATTAAGAAATCATGTACAGTTGATAGGGAACATAGGGGAAGACCCTGTGATCACCAATCTTGAAAGCGGCAAAAAATTGGCGCGATTCCAGTTGGCCACCAATGAGCACTACAAAAATAAAAATGGAGAGAAGGTTCAGGACACGGACTGGCACAGTGTCGTTGCTTGGGGAAAGACCGCGGAGATCGTGGAGAAGTACGCAGCCAAGGGAAAGGAAATCGGCCTGGTCGGAAAACTGAAGAACAGGAACTACGAATCCAAGGACGGTACTACCCGCTATGTTACCGAAGTGGTCGCCGATGAGATCTTATTATTGGGAGGTAGATCCTAAAGGGGTAATCCAATAAAGAGGGCGTCCCCGAAATTAAACGCCCTCTTATTGTTTTTTCACTATCACATAAAACTATATCGATAATGGATGCCAAACATATAGAATTAAAGAAAGGGCTACAACATTTTAACGGTTCGCTAAGACTTTTTAAAATGCCCCTTCTAAAAACAAGATTTACGGAGGGCATAAAATATCTTGCCCAGGCCGGTAATTGCTTTTGGTTGGTGACCGATACCTCGGTAATCGCCAAAAGCCTGATGGATAAAAGTCGGTTTATCACCATCGACTTTAGAAAGTTTTCGGAAGAGGAAAAGGAAGTTACGGGATATGGGGCCAAAATTGATTACAGCGATGGCAATGGGAACATCTTTGAGACCCATAAATATCATGTAACCGATTTTCCCTTGGAAGAGATCAGATTGTTCTTCGTGGACAATACCCTTATGCTACCCAGTGAGTATTAAAAAAGAGGGCGCACCACCAAGTACCGCCCGCCCTCTTTTTCTACATTACCATAAACAGTAAACAGAGAACGACGAAAATAGGCAAATGTGGATTTTTCAGCGGAACGATTAGGTAATTTTTAACACATTGCTTTATTGGTATTTGATAAGGCCTTCACCCATTTGATCTTCAATTTTTGAGCCTAAAGACTTTTGGGGTCTAGGGTCCTTTTTGTTTTTGGCCCCATGGCTCAATGTTGGAGGCATCTTCGAGTTTAAAACATTCTCAAGATTTCTTCGATTCTATTGGAAATTCTTCAAAAATCCTACTTCATGACTCTTAAAATTTTCCACGGGCCACGGGAAGGAAACTGGACCCACTAACTTCATCTAAGACATGAAAATTTTTCGCCCCGGCGAAAAAAAGGAATAGCAAGACGGTAACACGCTAAAGCGGCGTTACGATATGTTTTTCTTCGCAAGGCCCCTGTTTTAGGGGCGTTGGAGCATTTTTAAATATAGAGTGTATGGTGCCCATTGGGTCAAATCGCTCCATAGCCCCTGTAACTGTTGAAAATTTATGACCCAATGGGATATGATGTGATATGGAAAACTTTTTTACCATAAGGTTTAGAAAAGCTACCGCACAACGGTTTAAACGTTTTTCAAGAAAGGTTTCGGGATCCTATTCGGAATCCATGGAGATGATGATTAATTTTTTTGAATGGCACGGTTTCTTGCCATCTGAAAAATTTGAAAAAAGTGTAGGGAAAGAAATTATCAGGAATAGAAAGCGTACCGACGCGCTAATGTCCGTAATACGCAATATCGAAAAACATCAGACCAAACCGGCGACCGCCATGTTGAAGCTGCTTTTTGAGCATACCCCAAAAAGGAAAAGTGGACAGGCGCCTTTATTGATGGAGGGGAAGGAAGCCGACCCCGAAAAAGAGATGTTCCTTAAAAAGGTGGAAAAGGCCATAGAAATGGAAAGGGAGCATACCGATCTTAAAAGGGATTATGGGCAATTGAAGCTTCAATTTATTGACCTATTGAACAAGGTGCAATTGGTGAAGGGCGGTTTTGGAAAACCGCGGTTACAATTGGAAATGAGCCCGGAAGAATTCGAGAAACTAAAAACTAAAATCGCTAAACATTAGGACTATGTATATAAGTATCACCAAACAGCATCTTAACGAAACCTTTTCCCAGAGCTGTTCCGATTTTGTGGCCTATCTTGAAAAAGAGAACGAAGGAAAACAGCCCGAGCTTCAAGAGCATTTTTTTGGTCGTAGACATGACCGGATCGACCCGGCAAAAGTGATCAAGGAAATAGATGGTAATACCGCTAAATTGAAAAAACGAGAACCCAAATTCTTCTCCATTACCATCAACCCCAGCAAGCGGGAATTAAAGCATATCAATAACGATCCACAACTACTAAAGCAATATGTCCGTGAGGTCATGAAAGACTATGCTGCGTCTTTTTACCGGGATATACCAGTGAC
>JAAEZN010000036.1:0-2002 GCA_018222835.1 Algicola sp.
GTATATGAACTTCTTGTTTTTTCAACTTGAAAAGAACTTAGCTTTACTACTTTTCTCCTCTCGTTATCGCCCTGCCTTATCAGCTAAGCGGGTGCAAATTTACAACTGTTTTTTTAACCGGCAAGTTTTTCTGAAAAAAATTTTAAAAACATTTTTTCAACCTTAAAAAAAACAATTTTTGCATGAACTTTTCCCTTGAACGCCTTAGCATTTTTCGGGCTGCAAATGTATAATGCTTTTTTGGTTATACAATGCTTTTTTTTATATTTTTTTCAGCTTTTCCAACTTGCTAAAAACAGTATGTCAATAAGCTTCTGAACTTACCGAAAAAACAAACTCTTTGTTGTTTTTCGGGCTGCAAATGTAGTATGATTTCAACAATAAACAAGAGGATTTTCTACTTTTCGGATTCACCCTCCATCAACTAACTGAAAACAAAGCAGATAAAAATACAACTTTTTTTAAAATTTCAAAACCGACCTCCTTTTCTGATTACATCAGCCTATAAATCCAATTAAATCTACCTTATTGTATGCAGAAAATTAGTTTATATATAAGGTAAGTATTGTAGCATCTATACAAGATATTATCTTTGCTGTCTTGATAATAAAACTTAGAAGTTTAAATAACATGATAAAGATAACATTGCCTGATGGTGCTGTAAAAGAAGTTGAAAAGGGGACTACCCCTTTTTCCATTGCCCAAAGTATTAGTGAAGGGCTTGCAAGAAACGTTATTTCAGTAAAGTTTAATGATACAACGGTTGAAACCACAACACCATTAACTACAGATGGCTCCTTAACACTTTATACATGGAAAGAGGATGAAGGCAAAAAAGCTTTTTGGCACTCTACATCTCACGTGGTTGCGCAAGCTTTGGAGGAGCTTTATCCTGGAATTAAACTTACCATTGGCCCCGCTATTGAAAATGGCTTTTATTACGATGTAGATTTTGGAGACCATACTATTTCTGAAAAAGATTTTCCAAAGATTGAAAAGAAAGCCTTGGAAATAGCGCGCGGTAAACACGATTACAAAATGAGAAGCGTTTCTAAAGCTGATGCGCTTTCTTATTATAAGGAGCAGGGAAATGAATATAAGGTAGAGCTCATCGAAAATCTTGATGACGGGACAATCACCTTCTGTGACCATAGTACATTTACAGATTTATGCCGTGGAGGACATATTCCAAATACGGGCATTATTAAGGCAATTAAACTTTTAAGCGTTGCCGGTGCTTATTGGCGAGGCGATGAAAACAATACGCAGCTTACTCGTGTATATGGTATTTCTTTTCCAAAGCAAAAGGAGTTAACGGAGTATCTCCATCTTTTGGAAGAAGCCAAAAAAAGAGACCACAGAAAATTAGGCAGGGAGCTTGAGCTTTTTACCTTTTCCCAAAAAGTTGGCCAAGGCCTACCATTATGGCTGCCTAATGGTGCCGCCCTACGTGAACGATTAGAGAATTTTCTGAAGCAGGCGCAGAAAAAAGCAGGCTATGAAATGGTGGTCACTCCACATATTGGCCAGAAAGAACTATATGTTACTTCTGGTCACTATGCTAAATATGGGGAAGACAGCTTTCAGCCCATCCACACCCCAAAAGAGGATGAAGAGTTTTTATTAAAGCCCATGAACTGTCCTCACCACTGTGAAATTTTCAATAGCAAACCATACAGTTATAAAGATCTACCAAAACGTTTTGCTGAATTTGGCACAGTATATAGATACGAACAGAGCGGCGAGCTACATGGACTTACAAGGGTTAGAGGCTTCACCCAGGATGATGCACATATATTTTGTACAACGGAGCAATTGAACGATGAGTTCAAAAATGTAATCGACCTCACCCTTTATGTACTGAACTCTTTGGGTTTTGATGATTTCACAGCTCAAGTGTCCGTAAGGGATTTGGATAATCCCGATAAATACATTGGCAATACCGAAGATTGGGACAGGGCAGAAAATGCCATTATAAATGCAGCAAAGGAAAGAGGCTTAA
>JAAEZN010000036.1:2012-31509 GCA_018222835.1 Algicola sp.
ATGTAATCGAAAGCGGCGAAGCTGCTTTTTATGGCCCAAAGCTGGACTTTATGATCAAAGATGCCCTGGGCAGAAACTGGCAACTGGGTACTATTCAGGTAGATTACAACCTACCAAAGCGTTTTGACCTTACTTACAAAGGCAGCGATAACGAACTCCATAGACCTGTTATGATTCACCGTGCACCATTTGGCAGCATGGAGCGTTTTGTGGCACTTTTGTTGGAGCACACTGGCGGCAACTTCCCACTGTGGCTAATTCCCACCCAAGCTATTGTACTGCCCGTCAGCGAGAAACACGAAAAATATGCGGAAAAAGTTTTGAATTCGCTAGAAAATCACGAAATTCGCGCGCTCATTGATAATAGGAACGAAACGGTAGGGAAAAAAATCCGTGAGGCAGAACTCAAAAAAATCCCTTTCATGATCATTGTCGGGGAACAGGAAGAAGAGTCTGCTACCATTTCTGTAAGGCGACATGGAGGTGACGATTTGGGCAGTTTAAACGTAGATGCGTTTTCAGACTTGGTAACTACTGAAATAAATAGTACCTTAAAGTCGTTCTAAAAAATTTTGTTTAATTAAAAAGTTTACGTCATAGCAATTAGAAGAAGATTTAGACCCCAACCTAGGAGGGAAAACAAAAACCCTCATAACATCAATGAAAAAATAAAAGCCCGAGAAGTACGTCTTGTCGGCGATAATGTTGAGATGGGCGTATATCCCATATCAAAAGCTAGGGAAATAGCTAACGAACAGGAATTGGATCTGGTGGAAATTTCACCGAACGCCGAACCCCCTGTTTGTAAAGTAATGGATTATAAAAAATTCCTCTACGAACAAAAGAAACGCGACAAGGCCATGAAAGCCAAAGCAAGTAAGGTGGTCGTAAAGGAAATTAGATTTGGCCCACAGACGGATGACCATGATTACGATTTCAAGAAAAGACATGCAGAAAAGTTCTTGAAAGATGGCGCCAAATTAAAAGCCTATGTGTTCTTTAAAGGACGTTCCATCGTCTATAAAGATCAGGGCGAAATATTGCTTCTAAAGTTGGCTCAAGAATTGGAAGATCTCGGTAAGGTTGAACAAATGCCAAAATTAGAAGGTAAGCGAATGACAATGTTTATCGCACCAAAGACAAGTAAAAAATAAAACTGAACTTAGTTCGGATAATAAGCGGAGTTAAATACTAGGAAAATGCCTAAGATGAAAACAAAATCCAGTGCCAAAAAGCGTTTTAAGCTTACCGGTTCTGGTAAAATCAAAAGAAAGCACGCTTTTAAGAGTCACATTTTGACAAAGAAATCTAAAAAGCGTAAGCTAAAGTTGACCCATTCCACATTGGTTCACCCATCGGATGAGGACAACATCAAAGAACAGTTACGTTTAAAATAATTGTTCGCCGGTACATTAATTATTAACCATGGAGTCGGGCCCAAAAAAGTTCTCAAAAATTGAGACGCCTGCTACAAAAAAATGAAACATTATGCCAAGATCAGTAAATTCTGTTGCTTCAAGAGCTAGAAGAAAAAAAGTGATGAAGCAAGCCAAAGGTTACTTTGGAAGACGTAAAAACGTTTGGACAGTAGCCAAAAACGCGGTAGAAAAAGCAATGCTTTACGCTTACCGTGATAGAAGAAACAAAAAGCGTACTTTCCGTTCCTTATGGATTACCCGTATTAATGCTGGTGCCAGAATGCACGGAATGTCTTACTCTCAATTTATGGGTAAAGTTAAAGCCAGTGGAATAGAGCTTAACAGAAAAGTTCTTGCCGATTTGGCCATGAACCACCCAGATGCCTTCAAGGCCATCGTTGAGAAAGTAAAGTAAAAAGCTAATATAAACTTACCCCGCTTATTTTAAGATCCCGCCTAGTGCGGGATTTTTTGTTTTATAAAAGATACAAATACTGGTTTACTCGAATTATACGAATTGGCTCGAATGGATCAATGATTATTTGTATAGCCGTTACACAAAAAAAAGTTGCTTTTTACCGATAGAATACAATCCAAACTCCTCAAATTATTTATTGAAAATTGTAGATTGTTAATTGTTTATTGACCAAAAGCAGTAATCACCAAACTCCTTCCAGAGGCATAGTTACGGTGCTCACAAAGATAGATACCTTGCCATATTCCCATATTTAACCTTCCTTCAGTTATTGGAATTTGCACCGAAGCTCCCATAAGGGAAGCTTTTATGTGTGCTGGCATATCGTCCGGACCTTCATAATTATGCACATAATATGGTGCATTTTCGGGCACCATTTTATTGATATGGCTTTCAAAATCGGTCCGCACGGTGGGGTCGGCATTCTCATTGATGGTCAAGCTGGCCGAGGTATGTTTAATGAACACTTGTAGAAAACCGGTGTTTACTTGCTTCAGTTCCGGCAATGCATCCAGAACCGTGTCGGTAATCAAGTGAAAACCTCTTTGGTAGGAACGTAATCGAATTTCTTTCTGATAGAACATCATTAATAATAAATCTTGACTAACTAAATTAATATAAAGTTTATCAAAACCACGAGTCCGTTCCATGAATATAAAATACCTTTGCGTTTCAATTATTTCGCATGGATTTATCACAAATTAAGATGGTGGTTACCGATATGGATGGAACCCTTTTAAATTCCAATCACGAAGTTAGCCCTCGGTTTTTTGAAATATATCAAGAACTCAAAAAGAAAAATATTGCTTTTGTAGCGGCAAGTGGAAGACAATACCACAGCATGATCGATAAATTGGAGTCCATTAAAAATGATATTCTTGTAATAGCGGAAAATGGCGCGCTCATCAAAAAGCAAGAAAGAACTTTGTTAACCACTCCCATTGACCGTTCCAATGTAAACCAAGTGCTTTCTGCCCTTTCTGATGTACCTGATGTTCACCCGGTACTATGCTGTAACAATAAAGCCTACGCCAATGGGAAATCACAAGATTTTCTAACATTGCTCTCCGAGTATTATACGGAGTTTGAGACAGTAGAAGACCAAACACAAGTGAATGACCAAGTCCTAAAAGTTGCCATATATCACTTTGAGAATTCCGAGCAACACATCTACCCCCATGTAAAACACCTGGAAGGCGATTTAAAAGTTAAGGTTTCCGGTGCCAATTGGGTAGATGTTTCCAACTTGAACGCGCATAAGGGATATGCACTCCAAAAAGTAATGGAGCAATATAATATCTCCTCAAATGAGATTATGGTTTTTGGAGATTATAATAACGATTTGGAAATGCTCCAATTGTCCGACTACAGTTTTGCCATGGCCAATGCACACCCTAATGTGCTCAAAACTGCCAAATACACTACCAGTAGTAACGACGATTTTGGTGTGGAACGGATTTTGGAAAAATTGCTTTCGTAAAATTTGTATCTTCAAGGAGCAATTCTCTAAACAACAGCAACATGGCTCCTTTAAAAAAAGAAGATATTAAACAAGAGGTCTTTGATCTTTACGATAAATATGCCCATAATCAACTAGATCGCAGGGAGTTTATGGAAAGGCTTTCGGTGTATGCCGTTGGCGGAATTACCTTGGCTTCACTCCTAAGTTTTGTGATGCCAAATTATAAAGACACCCTAGAGGTATCTCCAAATGACCCAAGTCTGGATTCCAAATTCATCACCTATAATTCTCCCCAAGGCGGCGGTGAAATAAAGGGGTTGCTTTCCAAGCCTAAAAATAGCAAAGGTAAAATGGGCGGTATTGTGGTGGTTCACGAAAACCGGGGCCTTAACCCTTATATTGAAGATGTCGGTCGAAGAGCTGCCAAGGCAGGATTTATATCATTGGCTCCAGATGCATTAACACCTCTTGGAGGATATCCTGGAAATGATGATGATGGCAGGGCTTTACAACGGCAAAGAGATCGTAACGAAATGCTCGAAGATTTTATCGCTGCTTACGAATACTTAAAAAACCATAAGGATTGCAATGGAAAAATAGGTGTTGTTGGCTTTTGTTTTGGCGGATGGATTTCCAATATGATGGCAGTAAAGGTTCCCGATTTGGCCGCTGCCGTACCTTTTTATGGTAGTCAACCTGCAGATGACGAAGTGGTAAATATCAATGCTCCATTACTTATTCATTTTGCAGGATTGGATGAACGGGTAAATGCTGGCTGGGAGGATTACGAAACCAAATTAAAGGAATTCGACAAAACATACGAAGCTCATTTCTATCCCGATGTGAACCATGGGTTCCATAACAATACCACACCACGGTTTGATGAAGCTGCTGCTGACCTAGCATGGAAAAGGACCATAGAGTTCTTTAAAAAGCACTTGGTTTAGGTTTTTTGTTTCTTTTTGCGGGCAGCGGGGAACAGCACATTGTTCAAAATTAATCGATAGCCCGGTGAAGTAGGATGCAGTTCCAGTTCCGTTTTGGGATCCCCTACCCTGTGTTGATAATCTTCCGGGTCGTGCCCACCATAAAAAGTAAAAAAACCTTTTCCTTTTATACCATGTATATAGCGGGCTTCTCTATTAAGTTTATTCTCGCCCAAAACCATTACCGTTGGCTTAATCTGGTTTCTGGTATAGGCCGTGGTCTGCCCCATAAACCCTTTTACCAGACTTGTATGGTTTTGCGTTAACATAGTGGGCACTGGGTCCCATTTGGCCGAAAATTCCATCAACGAAAAATAATCCGATTCCTTGGGGACATTGACCCGTTTATTTGTCATATCGATGGATGAGAACTCGTAACGGATCGGGTTTCTTTCCAATGTAAAATTGGTAAAAGCAAAAGTATTGTTGAAGTTCAGCTTAGCTTGATAATTCGCATCCGAAGGATCTCCATCGAACATGGGCTCGCAAATATCCACATTCTCTGCTGCCAGAGCAATATCAAAACTATCCGTAGCAGAACACATAGCAAACATAAATCCACCCCCGATAACGTAATTTCTAATTTTTAGGGCCACCGCCAGTTTTTGATCGGACACCTTGGCATAGCCTAAACTTTTGGCCAATTCCTCTGCTTTCGCCTTATCCTCGATATACCAGGGGGCTGCACGGTAATGCCCATAAAATCGACCATATTGACCTGTAAAGTCTTCATGGTGCAAATGTAGCCAATCGTAAAGTGCCAATTTATCGCCCAAAACCTCCGTATCATAAATGGTGGTATAGGGAATTTCGGCATAGGTCAACACCATGGTGACGGCATCGTCCCAAGGTTGGTTTCCCTTTGGGGAATACACGGCAATTTTTGGTGCTTTTTCCAGAATTACGGCATCTTGGTTTTGGGAAGGACTGGAAATGTCATCCAAAATCTGTGCTGCCTGCCCATCGGAAAGTACTTCAAAAGAAACACCTCTAATCTGGCATTCCTTACGTATGGCCTCACCATCGGGCAAAATAAAGGAACCGCCCCTATAATTGAGCAACCATTGTACTTTTTGTTGTTTGGAGAGTACCCAATAGGTAATTCCGTAAGCTTTTAAATGATTTTTCTGCCCTTCGGCATCCATTGGGATTAGAATAACAGAAGCTGAAGTTTTAAAGAAAAAAAATAAAATAAACATGAAAGTGAGATTTCTTGCATTCGCTCGAAATAACACTTTAAGTTTTTTCTTAAAACGGCACGTCGTTATCATCTGGGTCATTACTGTTCATTGCACTACCAAAAGCATCGTCCGCACTCGGAAGATTTGGCGTTGCAAAGGGATTTTCTTCGTCCGCATTCATCTTCGATTGGAATTCGAATGGGGAATCAAAGTCATCCAAGTTATCAAATTTACCCAGAGCACCCACAAATTTTAACCTAATATTTTCTAAACCACCATTACGGTGTTTGGCCACAATAAACTCTGCTTGACCTTGGGTCGGGGTGCGTTCCTCATCGTCCCACTCGTCAATTTTATAATATTCCGGTCTATAGATAAAGGATACAATATCCGCATCCTGCTCAATGGCCCCCGATTCCCTCAAATCGGATAGAATAGGTCTTTTACTACCTCCACGGGTCTCCACGGCCCTCGATAACTGGGACAATGCGATTACTGGGACATTAAGTTCCTTGGCCAATGCCTTTAAGTTACGGGATATGGTAGAAATCTCCTGTTCACGATTCCCTCCTTTTTGGCTACCCCCTGCGGTCATCAACTGCAAATAATCTATTATTATAAGTCTAATTCCATGTTGGGATGCCAATCGCCTGGCCTTGGCACGAAGGTCGAAAATGGACAACGATGGGGTATCGTCTATAAACAAGGGTGCTTTTTCCAAGGTCTTCACCTTAACGTTCAATTGTTCCCACTCGTGTTTTTCCAATTTACCGGTCCTCAATTTTTCGGAGGACAACCCTGTTTCGGAAGAAATTAAACGAGTAATCAACTGTACGGAGGACATCTCCAAGGAGAAGAACGCCACTGGAATTTCGGAATTCACCGCAATATTACGGGCCATGGAAAGCGTTAATGCTGTTTTACCCATACCAGGTCTCGCCGCAACAATGATCAAATCACTGGGCTGCCATCCGGATGTAAGTTTGTCCAATTTATCAAATCCTGATGGAATTCCGCTCAACCCTTCTTTATTGGAAATTTCCTCTATTCTTTTTTTGGCCTGAATTACCAAATTTTGAGCAGTTTCTGCAGAACGCTTTAAGTTACCCTGTGTTACCTCGTACAATTTTGCTTCCGCGCTGTCCAATAGGTCAAAAACATCGGTCGCATCGCTATATGCTTCCTCAATTATATCGTTGGATATTTTAATCAGGCTTCGTTGGATATATTTTTGAAGGATTATCCTAGCATGAAACTCAATATGTGCCGAGGAAGCTACTTTTTGAGTAAGTTTTATCAGGTAAAAATCACCTCCGACCGCTTCTAGCTTACCATCCTTCTTTAACTGCCCGGAAACCGTTAATAAATCCACTGGCTCAGACGATTCGAACAATTTGAAGATGGCCTCATAAACATATTTATGGGAGTCTTTGTAAAAGACATCTGGGTGCAGAATATCGATTACTTCGTCCACCCCTTTTTTGTCAATCATCATAGCACCCAATACAACCTCCTCTAAATCAACAGCTTGAGGCGGTATTTTACCTCTTTCTAAATTGATCAGGGCAGATTTGTCCACTCTATGTCCTACAATGGGGCTAGGTTTTTCCATGAATGCGAAAGTAGCTAATTAACCTTAAGTTAACTTTAAATTAGATGAATACGATTTCCACAGGTACTCAACAAATGGAATGTTGATAACTTAAAAATACCTGTTAATAACATAAAAAAAATTGAGGATAAAACCTAAAGAAAAAGGTGAGCCCCCGAAAAACAAGATTTATTCACTAAAGACACCCATATTCGCATATTTTTCCATGCGGGTTTTCACCAATTCTTTTGGTGATAACTTTTTGAGCTCTTCGTAATGGGAAGAAATTTTGTCTGCAACGGTTTCAAATGTTTTTTCTCTGTTGGCATGTGCTCCACCCAGTGGTTCCTTTACAATTTCATCGACCAACTTTTGTTTTTTCATATCGGTCGCGGTCAATTTCAATGCGTCGGCGGCCTGCTCTTTAAATTCCCAACTCCTCCAAAGTATGGATGAACAGGATTCTGGGGATATTACGGAGTACCATGTGTTCTCCAACATAAGTACTTTGTCTCCTACTCCAATGCCCAATGCACCTCCCGATGCTCCTTCACCAATAATAATTACGATGATAGGCACTTTCAATCGGGTCATTTCCAGAATATTACGCGCAATTGCCTCTCCTTGCCCCCTCTCCTCTGCTTCAATACCTGGGTAGGCTCCCGGAGTATCTACAAAGCACACTACTGGAATCTTGAACTTTTCGGCGGATTTCATCAATCTGAGCGCCTTTCGGTAACCTTCTGGATTGGCCATACCAAAATTTCGATATTGACGTGTTTTGGTGTTGTACCCTTTTTGCTGGCCAATGAACATGTAGCTCTGGTCCCCTATTTTTCCAAGTCCGCCCACCATGGCCTTATCGTCCTTTACATTTCTATCGCCATGGAGCTCCAAAAAGGTGTCTCCACAAATGGCTTTAATGTAATCCATTGTATAAGGTCGGCTGGGGTGTCTTGATAATTGTACCTTTTGCCAGGCAGTTAGGTTTTTATAGATATCCTTTCGGGTCTGATCAAGTTTCTGTTCGATCTGTGTGCACGTTTCGGACACGTCCACTTCACTCTCCTCCCCTATAATCATACACTTTTGAAGTTGCTCTTCAAGTTCTTTGATGGGGAGTTCAAAATCTAGATATTCCATGGGAAGTCATTTATTATCACGAAAAACAATGGGGACAAATATATAACTTTATGGCTTACTCACATGAAATATGTAAGTGTTTTAACTTCAACCATATAGATTATTCAAAATGAATTACCGCTTGGCTTTCATCAACATGTAAACGGCAAAAACCCCAAATAGGAGGTTAGGAATCACAACCGCAAGTAATGGGGAAAAACCAGATTGTTCTGCCAAGGTCCCGAATACTTTATCAAAGAAAATATATACGAAGGCCACTCCTATACCAAAGGCCAGATTAAGCCCCATACCCCCTCTTCGTTTTACCGAGGAAACCGCTACGGCTATCACGGTAAGTATAAAAGCCGCAATGGGCAATGCCCATCGCTTGTACTTGACCAAAACATAGGCATTGATATTCGATGCTCCTTTTCGGCGCTGGTCCTCAATAAATTCGTTCAGCTCAAAAAGGTTTTTGGTCTCTGCTACATAGGAAACTGGAGTAAGGTCGTCTATTTTAAAAGAGAAGACAGTATCGAGCCGCCTTTTGGCATTTATGTACTCTGTTTCGTTCAGTATTGTCCTTTTTTCGTAGTTGGTCAGCCTGTAAATACTATCGTCCTCGATCCATCTAATGTTACTCGCGAAAATTTTATAGTCCAATTTGCCAATGGAATCAAAATGCTCGTACGTAAAATTATACCCGATCTGACGGTTGGGATCAAAGCTGCTTACATAGATATAATCGTTCTCGTTCAACTGGTTAAAGATGTTCTCCGTTACCCGGTCTCGTTTTCCCTTTTTAAAATATTTATATTCAAATTCGTTGAACCCGATACTGGCGTGGGGCACAATGAACATCCCCATCATAAAAATAAGAATGGCCACCAAAGTAGCACCCACAAAATAAGGGCGCAAAAACCTCCAAAAAGATACCCCTGAACTTAAAATGGCTACAATCTCCGTGTTACTGGCCAGTTTGGATGTAAAAAATATTATGGACAGGAAAAGGAATATGGGCAACAGGAGGTTGCCGATCACTAAAGTGAAATTCCCATAGAACACGATTACTTCGGCCAATGGGGCTTCGTTATCTATAATCTTACCAATCTTTTCGGCCAAGTTGGCCATAATTCCGATAGGTACGAACAACAACAACATCCCCATAAAGGTGATCAGGTAGCGCTTTAAGATGTATCTATCGAGTATGGTAAACATTACAATCTTTTATCCATTTGACGGACCATTTTGGTTTTCCACTCCAAAAAATCTCCGGCTAAAATACGTTCTCTAGCGGTACGTACCAACCATAAATAAAATCCAAGGTTGTGAACCGTGGCAATTTGCTTGCCCAGATATTCGTTGGCAGCAAACAAATGGCGCAAATACGCCTTGGAATATTCGGTGTCCACATAGGTAATTCCCATTTCATCAATAGGGGAAAAATCGTTCTCCCACTTTTTGTTCTTGATGTTGATGGTACCATGCGCCGTGAACAACATTCCGTTCCTTGCATTTCGGGTGGGCATAACACAATCGAACATGTCCACTCCTAACGCAATATTCTCCAATATATTGATCGGTGTACCAACTCCCATCAAATATCTTGGTTTATCTTCTGGTAAAATATCACAGACCAATTCCGCCATTTCGTACATTTCCTCTGCAGGTTCTCCCACGGACAAACCACCGATCGCATTTCCCTCTGCTCCTACGGAAGCAATGTATTCTGCCGATTGTTTTCTTAGATCTTTATACGTGGAGCCCTGTACAATGGGGAAAAAACTTTGTGTATAATCATAGGTGTACGGCAGCTTCTCTAAATGATTGATGCATCTGTCCAACCATCGGTGCGTCATGTGCATAGATCGCTTCGCGTATTGGTAGTCACACGGATATGGCGTACACTCATCAAAAGCCATGATGATGTCGGCTCCTATTGTACGCTGTATCTCCATTACATTTTCAGGTGTAAAAAAGTGATTAGATCCATCTATATGGGATTTAAATTTTACGCCTTCCTCCTTTATTTTTCTATTGCCCGATAGCGAATACACCTGATATCCACCACTATCCGTTAAAATAGGCCTGTCCCACCCCATAAACTTATGGAGACCGCCAGCTTCTTCCAGTATTCCGGTTTTTGGCCTCAAGTAAAGGTGATAGGTATTCCCCAAAATAATATCGGGGTTTATCTCGTCCCTTAATTCACGTTGGTGCACGCCCTTTACGGTGGCAACCGTTCCCACGGGCATAAAAATCGGGGTCTCAATAGCTCCATGGTCAGTTTCCAGTTTACCTGCCCTGGCCTTGGTCTTGCTATCCTTTTGTAATAGGGTAAAATCCAATTGTTTGTTTTAAGACCGCAAATATAACCAACTCAGTTTCGTGAACCCTTAACAAAAAAATAAAGTTTCCAAAGGCTTATCTACTGTCCATTGTGTTTTCGACACTTGTTTTCCACAAATAATGCCATTACATTTGATGCTTAAATTAGAGACACCATGCCGAATACGCAAGAATTACAGGACCTGGTAGTACAGGTAAGAAGGGATATTTTAAGAATGGTGCACAAGGTAAACTCCGGACACCCCGGGGGATCTTTGGGCTGTACCGAATTTCTTGTAGCCCTCTACAACGAGATCATGGATTTAAATGATGGTTTTGATATGGACGGAATAGGAGAAGACCTTTTCTTCTTGTCCAACGGCCATATTTCCCCGGTCTTTTATAGTGTTTTAGCTCGCAGAGGATACTTCCCTGTTGAAGAATTGAACACATTTAGACTTATCGATTCAAGGTTACAGGGCCATCCTACTACGCACGAAGGATTGCCAGGGGTTCGTGTAGCATCAGGATCTTTGGGACAGGGAATGTCCGTTGCCATTGGTGCCGCACTTGCAAAAAAATTAAATGGTGATGATCATTTGGTCTTCAGTCTTCATGGTGATGGAGAACTTCAGGAAGGGCAAAACTGGGAAGCCATTATGTATGCCTCAGGAAATAAAGTGGACAACCTAATTGCCACCATTGATCGTAATGGCAAACAAATAGACGGTGAAACGGAAGATGTTCTTCCATTGGGCGATGTTGCGGAAAAATTCAGAGTATTTGGATGGGACGTTCTCGAAATTGAGAACGGTAATGATCTTGATGCAGTAATCGCAGGACTTAATGAAGCCAAAGGCAGAACTGGAAAAGGAAAGCCTGTTTGTATTGTGATGACAACCGAAATGGGCAACGGTGTAGATTTTATGATGCACACCCATGCATGGCACGGCAAGGCCCCTAACGATGAACAATTAGCGAATGCGTTGGAACAAAACCCAGAAACTTTAGGCGATTACTAATCTTAGAAACAGAGACAATGACTAAATATACAGATCAAGGAAAACAAGATACGCGAAGCGGATATGGCGCTGGAATGACGGAGTTGGGAAGAACCAATCCAAATGTAGTTGCGCTATGTGCCGACTTGGTGGGCTCGCTTAAAATAGAAACATTTATTGAGGAAAACCCTGAGCGTTTCTTTCAGGTGGGTATTGCCGAAGCCAATATGATGGGGATCGCAGCAGGTTTGACTATCGGTGGTAAGATTCCTTTTGCATCCACATTCGCAAACTTTGCAACAGGACGGGTCTATGACCAAATTCGACAATCCATCGCGTACTCGGACAAAAATGTAAAAATATGTGCCTCTCACGCCGGACTTACCCTAGGAGAGGATGGTGCCACACACCAAATTTTGGAAGACATAGGTCTTATGAAAATGTTACCGGGAATGACTGTTATCAACCCATGTGACTTTAACCAAACAAAAGCGGCTACCATCGCCATTGCAGAGCACCACGGCCCTGTTTATCTCCGTTTTGGAAGGCCCAAAGTTGCTAATTTTACTCCGGCGGACCAAAAATTTGAAATTGGAAAGGCTCTAATGCTCAGTGAGGGATCGGATGTAACCATTATAGCCACTGGTCATTTGGTATGGGAAGCCCTTTTGGCCGCTGAAACCTTGGAAAATCAGGGGATTTCTGCAGAAGTAATCAACATCCACACCATAAAACCTTTGGATGAAAAGGCAATTTTGGACTCAGTTAAAAAGACTGGATGTGTAGTTACGGCCGAAGAGCATAATTATTTTGGGGGACTTGGAGAAAGTGTTTCCAGAGTACTGGCATCACATCACCCTGCACCACAAGAGTTTGTGGCCACACAAGACACTTTTGGAGAAAGTGGTACACCAGACCAGTTAATGGAGAAATACGGATTGAACAATAAAGCCATTGAAGCTGCCGTTTTAAAAGTGTTGAAACGAAAATAATTTCGATATAATATTCCTATTGGAATATTTTTTCAACCTTTTAAAAAACAACACTTATGAAAAAAACATTTCTAGTAGCAGTTTTTGCTCTAATTGGAACAGCTGTAATGGCCCAAAGCGGCTCAGGTTTCGGTATCAAGGCCGGTTTATCTTACAACAAAAATGGTGATTTGATCAGTTCTGTTGGGGATGGTGGTTCCGATATTGTGGAAGGAGCCAAAGGTAAAGCCGGTTATCATTTCGGATTTTGGGGCAAGTTGGATTTCCCTAAAATTTACTTGCGTCCAGAACTGGTATATTCCAAAACCAAAAGTTCGTACGATGTTGCAGGAGATTCCCAAGATTACGATGTTTCCAAGTTGGATATGCCCGTTCTTTTAGGATATAAATTGGTCGGCCCCTTACATATTTTTGCAGGTCCGGCTTTCCAATATACTTTAAAGAACGATTTGGGCGATCTTGAAATTGAAGATGTGAAAAACGATTTTACCGTAGGCCTAAATGCTGGTGTCGGTGTTAATTTGGGCAAATTAGGATTGGATGTAAGATATGAAAGAGGTTTCTCTAAGAACGAAGCTGAATTTATAGACACCAATGTTGCCAATGTTGAGGGAAGGGTTGACTCAAGGCCTTCACAAATTATTTTTGCACTATCGCTTAAATTATAATCCAATCCATAGTTACCACATATAAAAAAGCCCCGTTGACAACAACGGGGCTTTTTTTATTCAATATTCTTTCTGGTCAATTCACGTTGGGATCCAAATAATCTGGAGTGCCATCACCATTAGAGTCAGGGTAAGGCAATATTATATTGCCGTTCTCATCTGAAATCTCTTTTCTGGTGGAAACCCCGTCCCCATCATCGTCAGGGTCACGGAAGTTGGCTACTGGATTAAGCCGTTCTTCATCCAAATTAGTGTTGTCATCAAATAAATAACCATTACCGTTCACATCCTCCAAAATAGAAGGGATAACATCATTGTCGCTATCCGTATCTTCTACAAACAAACCAAGTTCTACTTTAAAAAGTACTGGAGCATAGGAGCCTGCGGTTCCCACAACCCCATTAAAATCAGCCAAACCAGAAGGCATCACAATAATTGCCAGTCCACTATTGGCGATTTGATAAGTACCATCGGGATTATCCACTACTTGATCGGTAGTACCCGCTTTCATATTGGAAATGCCATTAGCATAACCCCTATAGGTAGTAGACAATTCCTGCCATGTGAAATCTTGGTTTTCATCAAATAAATCACCATCCAAAGCAGATCCTTGGTATCTTATCAAAGTTGAGTCCGCATAAGTTGGGCTTCCACCCTCACCTTCACGAACCTCAATGTAATAATAGGTATGTGGCACATCTACTTCTTCCTCACTCAAACCAAATTGGTTGGACGACACCTTGATAGTAAAAGGAACAGCATCTTCCATTAACGGTTTTTTACCTGCATTGTCACCAGCAATGGTATCGATAACAATTTTATAATCGAACCCCGGAGGAGGAGTATCAAAATCCTCGTAGTTGTAAAAGTGGGTGTTCAAAAATTCTTTGATAGCTGCATCGTCTTCTGGCGCTACTTCGGCCAATAACCTTGGTGGCACTTGAACAACACCGTCATCGTCATCATTGTTACAGGACACGAGAGCAATCGCAAAACAAAAGAAAATTATAATTCCGTACCTCATCAAGTCAATTATTTAGGCGCGCAAGATACAATTTTCCATTATTTTTGCTCTGTCCATTAACAAAGATTTGCGAAGACATGCGAATAGACAAGTACCTTTGGTGCGTTAGATACTTTAAAACTAGAAGCATTGCGTCCAATGCGGTAAAAAAAGGCCATGTAAAGGTAAATGGAAGTGCTGTAAAGCCGTCTCGCGAGGTTTATCCTATGGATAAAATATTGGTTAGAAAAAACCAGATCGACCATCAACTTACCGTATTGGACCTTCCCGAAAGCCGTGTTGGTGCAAAATTAGTAGGTATTTACCGCAAGGACACCACACCAAAAGAGGCTTTTGAACATAGTGAACTACTCCAATATGCCAAAAAACACTACCGTAAAAGGGGCTTGGGAAGACCCACAAAAAAAGATCGCCGTGATTTGGACGATTTTATGGACGAATCGGAATAATACGTTTTCATATCTTTGACCTAAGCATAAAATATAATGATAAACCGCATTCTTACCCACGACCAAATTCAGCATATTGCAAAGCGCATTGCCTACCAGATCTATGAGACCAATGTGGACGAAAAGGAAATTGTTATTGCCGGTATAAATGGGAGCGGGTTGAGCTTTGCAAAAAAAATAATCGCCATCCTTAAAAAGATTACGGATTCCGAGATTATTCTGTGCAAAGTGGATATGGATAAAAAGAATCCACTTGAAAGCGGTGTGAGCACTTCGCTTCCTATAGCGGATTATCAGGATAAATCGATTGTATTGGTGGACGATGTACTAAACTCCGGCACTACTTTGATATATGGAACCCATCACTTTCTAAAAACCCCAATAAAACAGCTTAAAACAGCTGTACTGGTCAACAGAAACCATAAGAAGTACCCCATTAAAGCCGACTTTAAGGGTATTTCACTATCTACCTCACTAAATGAGCATATTAAGGTGGATTTTGAACCAAAAAACAATGCGGTCTATTTAGAGTAACGCTATTATTTTTTTGGTCGTGGTCTCGGGGCCGTCTCCATTGCAATCCAAAATGTGTTTTGCCAGAGCGTAGTATGGTCTCCGCTCGAACAAATGCTTGCCAACAAACTCGGGCAGTTCTGCGTCATCAATATTTTTGACCAATGGACGTTTGGCCTTCCCCTTTGCAATTCTTTCCACTAAATTGGGTATGCTCAAATTTAAATAAATGGAATGGTCGGATTTATTTAAGATCGTTTCCATATTATTTCCATAACATGGTGTTCCTCCTCCAGTAGAAAGTATGATGGATTCATCTTTGCCCAATACTTCGGAAAGTAGTTGATGCTCCAATTTTCTAAAAAAAATCTCCCCATCTTCAGAAAAAATATTTTTTATCGATTTTTTTTGATGCTCTTCAATATAGTCATCCAAATCAATAAATTTAATTTCTAAATGCCTGGCCAACAATCTTCCAACGGTTGACTTTCCACTTGCCATATAACCCAGTAAAACCAATTTCATGTTCAAGAATTTTATCCGATTTCAAAAAAACACAAATTTATCATTAATTCACTTTTGGAAAATAGATTATTGATGTTATATTTGCACCCGCTTAGCCAAACAGCCAAGCATTGAAATACTGACCTGATAGCTCAGTTGGTAGAGCATCTCCCTTTTAAGGAGAGGGTCCTGGGTTCGAGCCCCAGTCAGGTCACTTCTAAGAAAAACCGATGAATATTGTTCATCGGTTTTTTTCTTTTACGGCCTTTCCCGAATTTTATTTGAATTAAAAATCTGTCCACCAACAGAAAAAGCTACCCGCCTTTAAATAATAATAGCGAATAGCTTTTAATTTTTTATCCTGCCCTCAACAAGCTAAGCTTCTCTAGGCATATCTTAACCCGAGGAAACAACTGTTCTAAGTTTTTATTTACTCGACAAAGTCTTTTTTTAATCGAATGGGCGTATCTGGAATGCGATTTATCAACTGCTTCTTCTCTCCTTTTTTGATCAAATCAAAGGCATCGTACAAAGTGCCGATCGGTGTGTAGGCCTCATAGCTCAATTTATCGCCTTTTATGGTGATAATCTGGAACAGTTGGGTAAACTCCCCTCTTCTTTCTATCCAATCTTTATTTGTGGATTCGTACATTTTAGGACCGCTTACGGATACTGCATAGATCGTTCCTGTGTCGGACATAGTAGTAACTCCAGAATTTTCGTTGCTAATCTGTCCTCTAGCATAGGTATGATCATGACCTTGCAACACAAGGTCCACTTTATATTTATCGATCAATGGTTTTAGATTTTCGATCAAAGCCACATTATCCTCCCTGTTTTGGGCCGGGGTGTACAAAGGAAAGTGCATAGTCAATGCCGTCCATTTTTTGGTATTGCTGGCCAAAACGGAATCCAACCACTGTACTTGTGGCGCTCTTGATTCCGCTTGTCTATCAAAAAGCACAGCATCTATCGATATAATCTTTAAATCCTGATAATCCAAAACATAAGTGGTTTCAGATACAGACTCCAGTTCTTTAGGACCATTTTTTGGCAAATTGAACTGGGGCTTCCACAAAGTAGTGAGCTCTGCTCCTTTATATTCGTGGTTGCCCGGGGTCATCATGCTTGGAATCGTTGCATGGATAAAACTTCCGGCGTGGAACCATTCGCCCCATTGTAAGTTGGAATCATGGTTGTTAATCAAATCACCTGCGTGCAACATAAAACCGACAGACGGGAATTTTTTATACGAATTTCGGATAACACGGCTCCACATGGATTTCACATCGTTCTGTGCATCGCCAAAATAAATAAAACTGAACTCTTCCCCTTCTTTATCGAAAGCTGTCGTATATTGAAACCATTCGCTCCAAAGTTTATCACCATCTGTTCCGAGCATATCGGTTCCTACTCGGTACACATAAGTTGTATTGGGTTGTAAACCTGATACACTGGCCGAATGAAAATTTGCCTTGACCAAAGGTTCATTGTGCTTTTCATGTTTGTTTTCAAACTTTTGGGTAGCGGCGTTTATACGTTGAATGTTACCCAGCCTAAACTCAGGCCCATCGGTGGCCAATGCAACCTCGAGGTATGCGGTATCTATCTGCTGATTGGTCCTCCAGTTAACCGCAAGTGTTGTGGCTGCATCTTCGGGTAGGTTGGCTATTATCCTATCTGGCACCTTACTCGGAAATATCAGCTTATGGGACAACACCGTATCCTTTTCTTTATAGTGTGTATGGTGGTGACCGTGATTTTCATGGTCCTGTCCATGATTATTAACGTCTTGATTATTGGTTTGTTTGCACGAAACCAAGAAAATTGACAACAAGGCAGTCAATTGAAGTAAGCGCACTGAGAGATTTTGGTTGAATATCATTATACCAGTTTAATTTTAAAATTGAATATTACGTACTTCTTTTAATTTATTGATATTGTCCTACTTTATATGTTCGTTAAATAATCATCATAAGATTTACATTGCCAGTAGTAAGCTCGTGGGTAGCCCAGACACCATAATAAAGACAAGTTATCATTGATTGTGATTTAAACCATGTTCAATAAGAATTCAAAAGGTCAGCCATAGCGAGCATGAATAAAACCGATAAATGGAACATGGAAGTTCCAATTATTGAGCAATGTCATAAAAAATAAGTAGTATTGGCTCTACATTTATATTAAACTAAAAAATGACGGTATGTTGAATTCTGAGAAAATAGGAAACGAATTTTACCAAAACCTTGGAAAATTATTTTATGCCGTGGCTATGGCAGACAACAATGTTAGACCCAAAGAAGTAGAACGATTGCGAAAGTATGTGAGACAGTTCTGGTTGGACGTGGACGATGTTGAAGATGAATTCCATACAGATGCCGCCTATCAAATTGAGATTGTTTTTGATTGGTTGAAAGACGAAGAAAAAGAGGGAGATGAATACTTTAACGAGTTTAAAGATTTCTATAAAGATCATCCTGAAAAATTTTCCGAGAGCCTTAAAAAGTTAATTGTGGAAACGTCCGAATCCATTGCTAGTTCGTTCGCGGGCAAAAACAGGTCGGAAATGCTAACAATCTTTAAACTTAAACAACTCTTTAACCACTAATATGAAGTTAGCCGACTTTATTGACCATACCAACTTAAAACCTACGGCCACCATCTCGGATATCCAAAAATTATGTGACGAGGCCAAACAGTGCGGCTTTTATGCCGTTTGTGTTAATGGTTGTCACGTTGGTATTGCCAAGAAGGCAATTAAAAATTCCCAGGTTAAGCTAGCTGCGGTTATCGGCTTTCCGTTAGGTGCCATGTCCACCAAGGCCAAGGTAATGGAAGCCAAGGATTGTATAAAAAATGGCGCCGACGAAATTGACATGGTCATTAATATCGGGTGGTTAAAATCGGGGTTGTTCGATGCCGTTCGCGAAGAAATAAAGACCATTAAACAAGCTATCGGGGAGAGCATCTTAAAAGTGATCATAGAAACCTGCTACCTTACCGAGGATGAAAAGAAAAAGGCCTGTTCCTTAGCAAAGGATGCCCAAGCAGATTTTGTGAAGACATCTACTGGTTTTGGAACCGCCGGAGCTACTTTTGAGGATGTTATTCTTATGAAAAAAATAGTTGGTGAAGAATTAAAAGTAAAAGCTTCTGGCGGAGTAAAAGACCAGAAAACCGCAAAAAAGTATATTGAATTGGGTGTTTCCCGAATTGGCACATCCTCCGGACCCGATTTAATCAAATAAGAGAATCCATGAGCACGCACATAGAAGCCAAGCCAGATGAAATTGCAGAAACCGTATTAATGCCCGGAGACCCTTTAAGGGCCAAATGGATTGCAGAAACCTTTTTGGGAAACCCGGTCTGCTACAATAGAATAAGAGGAATGTTGGGCTATACGGGCACCTACAAAGGAAATCGGGTATCCGTGCAAGGTAGTGGTATGGGCATGCCCTCGGCCATGATCTATTTTCACGAACTTATTAATGATTATGGGGTAAAAAATATAATCCGTGTAGGTTCAGCAGGTTCTTACCAAAAAGATGTTAAACTAAACGATGTGGTCCTTGCCATGGCCGCATCTACAACTTCCGGTATGAACAATTCAAGATTTATTAACTCGGATTATTCCCCTACTGCAGATTTTGACCTTTTTATTAAAGCCGTGAACTATGCTCGGGAAAACAACATTCCTATAAAAGCAGGAAATGTGTTATCATCGGACGAGTTCTATGGGGATGACCCAGAGGAATATAAATTATGGGCACAATATGGTGTACTTTGCGTGGAAATGGAAACGGCCGGTCTATATACCATCGCTGCCAAATACAATATTAAGGCTTTAACCATCCTCACCATTTCCGATTCTTTAGTGACAGGCGAACGTCTTCCGGCCAAGGATCGCGAAACCACTTTTAAAAACATGGTACAAATTGCCCTTGCAGCTGCTATATCTTAAAACTAGGCGTTCAAGGCATCATCACTAAAATCGACCACATTTTTGGAAACAGGGTACTCAAAAAGTTCTAAGGAAAAATAGGGCAGAGCCCCCAATAAATGATCAAAAATATCTGCAAGGACATATTCATAGTTTTCCCATCTTTTATCAGAACTAAATGCATAGATTTCCAATGGAATACCTTGAGGAGTTGGTTGCAATTGCCTCACCATCAAAGTCATTTTTTTGTTGATGGCCGAATGATTTTCCAAATAGTTGGTCACATACTTTCTGAATAACCCGAAGTTGGTCATGTTCCTACCATTTATCAACAATTCCTTGTTGATTTGATTGGCTTCGTTATAGGAATTGATTTGGTCGTTCCTTGTGGTTAAATAGGCTTCTACCAAATGAATTTTTTTTAAAGATTCGATTTCCGAAGGTTCCAAAAATCGAATACTTTTTTGGCGTATCAGCAAAAACCTCTTGATCCGCCTTCCTCCGGAAACTTGCATACCCCGCCAGTTTTTGAACGAATCGGAGATTAGGGCATATGTGGGAATAGTAGTAATGGTCATATCAAAATTCTGGACCTTTACCGTAGCCAAACTTATCTCGATAACACCACCATCCGCCCCATATTTTTCGAAAGTTATCCAATCCCCGATACGAACCATATCATTTATCGTGACCTGAACGCTGGCCACAAGACCAAGAATAGAATCTTTAAAAATGAGAAGAATTACCGCAGAGGCCGCTCCCAGTGCCGTAAAAAATTTCCAAACGGTAGTTTCCGTTATTATCGCAAAAATGGTAAGTATGCCTACTGACCAAGCAAAGATCATAAATACTTGAACGTAGCTATCAATGGGTTTGTCCTTAAATCTGGACCGGGTTTTTAAATAGCCGTTAACACTTTTAAAAAACTTTCGAAAAATCAAAAGTATAAGTAGTACAAAAAATATTTTAGTAGCCTTTATGGCTATACCCTCGGCGTACGGGAAATCAGCAAAGGCAATTGGAATAAATTCTAGAATAATAATAAAAGGAAATATGTGCGCAACATATCTTGGAACACGGTGGGCAACCAAAAAATTATCGAAATTATTCTTGGACCTCCTTGCAACCCTAACGGAAATTGCCCGCAGGGCTTTCCAAATAAGTAGATCCAAAATAAATACTACAATCAGAACGCCCAACAAAAGTAATATCAAATTTAAGTAAATGGCCAGACCTTCCGCCATTCCTGTTTTTAGAAGATATTTGTACAATAAACGACCATATTCCTTGTCCATAGTATGTGATTATGAAAAACCGTACTACAAAATTACAGGAATTAATCTAGCCCTCAATAAAAGCAAAACACGATTTATAGTTGCAAACCGTACTATTAAGTTTAAAATATTCCCATTCACAGATCAATGAATCTTTATCAACTATAAAAAGACGTTTATAGCCTGACCTTTTGGACAAAAAAATTATATTTGCACACTCAAAATTACAAAAGCCCACGTGGTGGAATTGGTAGACACGCTACCTTGAGGGGGTAGTGTTCGTAAGGACGTGCTGGTTCGACTCCAGTCGTGGGCACAAAAGAAAACCGCAAGAAATTGCGGTTTTTTTGTTTGTGATGCCCTCCTGAAAAATTCTCAATCTTTTTCCCAAAACACTGATATTCTCGAGGAAGAATCAAAATTTTATGATAAAAAACTAGGACGACATTTTTTTAATTGTAAATTTGTTTAACGTTTAAACTCAAAAGATGAACAACGTAAAAACATCTTTCAGCATTCGGGATATGGAGAATTTATCCGGAATCAAGGCCCATACCATTCGCATTTGGGAAAAGAGATATAATTTGTTAAGTCCGGAAAGAACAGACACGAACATTCGCACCTACAACTTGGAAAGCCTACAAAAGCTTTTGAATGTTACCCTACTCTACAACAATGGGTACAAGATTTCCAAAATAGCCAAATTGGGAGACAAAAAAATACCTTCACTGGTCAACCAGATTATCGACGAAAGAAGCGAGAAGAGCCACTCCATAAATTCATTTAAGTTGGCCATGCTCAATTTTGACCAGTCGCTCTTCCTTAAAACCTACAATGGTTTAATGGAGGAAAAGTCGTTCACCCAAATTTTCAACGAGGTTTTTATCCCTTTATTGAACGAGCTCGGATTATTGTGGCAGACCAATACCATTAGCCCGGCCCACGAACACTTTATCTCTAATTTAATCAAGCAGAAGATATACATTCATACGGAGATGCTCCAATTTGAGCCCCCATCTAAAAAAGACGAAGTATATGTACTGTTTTTGCCAGAGAATGAAATTCATGAATTAGGCCTACTATATATTAATTACCAATTGGCACTCAAGGGTTACAAAACAATTTATTTAGGGCAGACAATGCCTATAGAGAGTTTAAAGGGCCTTCTTAAATATTATAATAACATACGGTTTGTTTCCTACTTTACCGTTGCACCGACAAAAGATGACATGGACGATTATTTTGAGAAATTCCTAGGAGTCTTAAAAAAATCCCCAACCTCTCAATTATTTGTGCTCGGACATCAAATCCAAGAAAAGGAAGAAGTAAAACCTATAGGTCCAATTAAGATTTTTAAATCTATAGATCAACTTGTAGAATCACTTTAAAGCTTCAATGAAAAAGGTTATAGTAATCGGTTCTGGTTTTTCCTCGCTTTCTGCCTCATGCTATTTGGCAAAGGCTGGCTATAGTGTTGAAATGTTTGAAAAAAACGACACTGTTGGTGGCAGGGCCAGACAACTGACCAAGGATGGTTTTACCTTTGATATTGGACCTAGTTGGTACTGGATGCCCGATATTTTTGATAAGTTTTTTACTGATTTTGACAAAAAAACATCCGATTACTACCAGCTGGACAAACTAAATCCCGCTTACAAAATCTTCTTCCAGGATGATACCATGACCATTGGTGATTGTATGGACGCCATTTGTGAGGAGTTTGAGCGCATTGAATCTGGAAGCAGCCAACATCTTAAACAATTTATAAATCAAGCTCAAGAAAATTACAACATTGCCATCAACAAAGTCGTACTTCGCCCTGGTTTGTCCCCATTGGAACTAGTGACCAAGGAAACTGTTTTAAAAGTTGACCAGTTTTTTAAAACCATAAGTCAGCAGGTAAGAAAACGGTTTAAAAATCCGAAATTGGTATCAACACTTGAGTTCCCGGTTCTTTTCTTGGGAGCCAAGCCCAGTAATACACCTTCATTTTACAATTTTATGAATTTTGCCGATTTTGGCCTGGGCACGTGGCATCCCAGAGGAGGTATGTACGAAATTATAAAAGCCATGAAAAATTTGGCAGAATCCTTAGGCGTAACCATTCACACCAATAGCCCTGCCAGCCATATTTTAGTATCCGATGGCAAAGTACTGGGTATTCGCAGTAAAGGAGCCAACCAGATAGCCGATTTAGTGGTAAGTGGTGCAGATTATCATCATTCCGAAACCTTGTTGGACAAAAGATATAGGCAATACTCCGAGGGCTATTGGAGCAAAAAAACCTACGCACCATCGTCTTTACTTTTTTATATCGGTTTTGACAAAAAATTGAAAAATATAGAGCATCACAATTTATTCTTTGATACAGATTTTGAACAACACGCCGAGGAAATCTATGATAGCCCACAATGGCCGAGCAAACCTTTGTTCTATGCAAATTTCCCATCTGTAACGGATACCACTATGGCCCCTAGCGGTAAGGAAAATGGTTTTTTCTTGATTCCCATTGCTCCAGGCCTTGAGGATACTTCCCAGTTACGCAACCAGTATTTTGACATTATAATGGACAGGTTTGAAAATCTGACCCGGCAATCTGTAAAAAATTCAGTGATTTTTAAGGAAAGCTTTTGTGTAAACGATTTTGTGGAGCAGTACAACTCTTACAAAGGAAATGCATACGGAATGGCAAACACATTACGCCAAACTGCTTTTCTAAGACCTAACCTCAAAAGTAGCAAGGTAAAAAACTTGTTCTTTACCGGTCAGTTGACCGTTCCCGGACCAGGGGTCCCACCATCCCTGATATCCGGTAAACTGGTGGCTGATTTAATCATTAAAGAAGAAAAAAGATGAAAACTATTTTTGACGACGTTTCGTATAGCTGCAGCAAAATTGTGACCAGCTCTTACAGCACTTCATTCTCCATGGCCACCAAGATGTTGTCCCCGGCCATCCGGTCGGATATTTATAACATTTATGGCTTTGTTCGTTTTGCAGATGAAATTGTAGATACCTTTCATGATTACGACAAGAAGCAACTTTTTGATGCTTTTGAAAAGGATATGGAACAGGCTATTGAACAAAAAATCAGCCTCAACCCTATCCTTAACTCATTTCAGCACACATACCACAAGTACAATATTCCCCACCATTTGGTATTATCCTTTATGAAAAGTATGCGAATGGACCTTACCAAAAAAAGGTACGAGACTTTTGATGAGTATCGTGAATATATTTATGGCTCTGCAGATGTAGTCGGATTAATGTGTCTCTGTGTTTTTGTTCAAGGAGATAAAGAAAAATACGAAAAGCTAAAAGAATCTGCCATGGCCTTGGGTTCTGCTTTCCAAAAAGTGAATTTCTTAAGAGATCTTAAAGCGGACTACGAGGAACTTAACAGGACTTACTTCCCAAACACAGATCTAATGGAACTCGACGAAGTATCCAAAAAACGTATCGTTGATGAAATAAAGGCCGATTTTGCCCTAGGTTATTCAGGAATCACACAATTGCCGGAACAAGCCAAATTTGGTGTTTACACAGCTTATCGTTATTATAAAAAACTGCTTCAAAAATTACAGGGCACGCCCCCTTTGGAAATCAAAAATACACGGATTAGAGTTCCAAATTATCAAAAGTTTGGATTGTTGGCCCAATCGTATGTTAACTATAAATTGCAAATGGTACAATGAAAGTAGCACTTTGGATATTAATTTTTTTGTCAACCTTCTGCTTTATGGAGTTTATGGCATGGTTTACCCATAAATATGTGATGCACGGATTTTTATGGAACCTCCACAAAGACCATCATAAAAAAGATCACGACTCTTGGTTCGAGAGGAACGATGCTTTCTTTATTTTTTATGCCATAGTCAGCATGACACTTTTTTACTTGGGCAGTTACACTTCGTTCTGGTACGGTTGGCCGTTAGGTTTTGGCATACTTGCGTACGGCATTGCTTATTTTATGGTTCATGATATCTTTATTCACCAGCGTTTTAAAATATTTAGAAATGCCAATAATTGGTACGCGCGCGGTGTACGTAGGGCACATAAAATTCACCATAAACATTTAGGAAAAGAAGATGGCGAGTGCTTTGGGATGCTGTTGGTACCCTTTAAATATTTTAAGAAGTAATTACTCGGCCAGTAGATTGTCCAAAAGTGTCCTGGTTTTGTCCGAGTTCCAATTTGCAGCCCCAGTTTTGTTGACAACAATCTTACCTTGTTTATCAATTATATAAGTAACAGGAATAGAATTACTTGCTAAACTCTTAGGTGTATAGGATGCTTGAAAGTACACAGGTAAATCATACTCTTTCTTCTTCAAAAAAGCAGAAACTTTATCTTTCTCATCGTTGGCCACAAAAGCAAAGACAACTTTGTCCCCGTAATCTTTATATAAATCTGCAAAACCAGGTAATTCAGCAACACAAGGCGGACACCAAGTCGCCCATACATTAATCAAAATAACCTCACCTTCTTTGGATCTAAGGTTAATCATGTTATCGTCCAAATCAACAAGTTCCCAATGATAATTCTCCAAAACGGCCTGATCGGTTTCATCTACGGTACTCGGACTAATCACGGTAGCTACCACTTTATTTACCCAAACCCTAACATGAAAACCAATGGGCGTAAAAAGAATGAGCAATATGGCCAATATCCATATTCCATTGCTGATGTGTTCTTTGGTTATCTTCATTCCGCTATCAATTCATCCAATAATTCGTACACTTTTTTTGTGCTCCAGTCGGCAATTCCTTCTTCATAAATCACAACATTCCCTGATTTATCGATTACATAAGAAGACGGTACTTTACCGATGTCCACTGCTGTTTTTTCCCCAATGATCAAATAGGTCACAGGAAAAGTGAACCCATGCTCTTGCATAAAAGCTTCAACAGGTTCCTGCTCCTCGTTGGTGATAATGTAAAAATCCACCTTGCCTTTGTATTTGTCGTATAATTCTTGAATACTTGCAAGTTCCGCCTCAGAGGGTAATCGCCAAGACGCCCATAGATTTATAAGAATTACGTTTCCTTTTGACCTATTAAAATTAAAAAAGTTCCAATCTTCATCTTTTAATTGCCAATCATAGTTAGTGATTTGTTGACGCTCAGACCTTTCTATCACCGTTGGTGAAAATGAAAAAAGTCGGTTCAGCCAAATTTTTCCATAATAACCAATGGGAGTCACAAAAAAGGAAATGATGAAAAGAATCAATATAACATTAAGGACGGTCTTTTTACTGCTCTTCATTGAAATGTATTTCTCAAAAATAAAAACTCCTGACATCATAACAACGTCAGGAGTTTTTTCAAATTATTTAGATACAATTAAGCATTCTGTTTCTTGATCAGGTTCAAGGCAGAGCCTTCGTTGAACCACTTGATCTGTGCATCGTTGTAAGAATGGTTGGCAATGATGGTATCCTTGCTTCCATCTGCATGTATTACCTCGATGGTCAATGGTTTGTCCGGAGCAAACTCTGCAGCATCAACAATGTTGAATGTATCGTCTTCTTGAATCAAATCATAATCATTCTCATTAGCAAAGGTCAGTGCCAACATACCTTGTTTTTTAAGGTTTGTTTCGTGAATCCTAGCAAATGATTTTACCAACACTACAGCAACTCCCAAATGACGCGGTTGCATAGCTGCGTGCTCTCTTGAAGATCCTTCACCGTAGTTATGATCACCCACAACGACCGTCATGATACCATTCTTCTTGTATTCACGTTGCGTATCTGGAACACCTGCGTACTCTCCCGTTAATTGATTCTTAACGAAGTTGGTTTTTTGATTAAAAGCATTTACCGCACCAATTAGCGTATTGTTCGCGATATTGTCCAAATGACCTCTAAAACGCAACCATGGGCCTGCCATGGAGATGTGGTCCGTGGTACATTTCCCGAATGCTTTGATCAACAGCTTCATACCATTTAGATTGCCCACCGTAATAGGTGTAAATGGATCCAAAAGTTGCAAACGCTCAGAATCTGGAGATACTTTTACCATCACACTACTTCCATCCTTTTGAGGTTCTTCGTAACCGTTCTCTTTTACCTCAAAACCTTTTGGTGGCAACTCCCATCCTGTTGGCTCGTCCAACATCACTTCTTCTCCATCTTCGTTGATAAGCTTATCCGTTAATGGGTTAAAGTCCAAACGACCGGCAATGGCTATTGCTGCTGTCATTTCTGGCGAAGCTACAAAGGCGTGGGTATTTGGGTTACCATCCGCACGTTTTGCGAAGTTTCGGTTAAAGGAGTGCACTATACTGTTCTTTGGTGCATTCTTTGGATCCTTGTAACGCGCCCACTGGCCAATACATGGCCCACAGGCATTTGTAAATATCTTGGCATCCAATTTTTCGAATATTTCCAAGATACCATCTCGTTCGGTGGTATATCTAACTTGCTCAGAACCTGGATTGATTCCAAACTCTGCTTTTGTTTTTAGTTTTTTGTCCAAAGCTTGTTGTGCAATGGATGATGCTCTTGATAGGTCTTCGTAAGAAGAGTTGGTACAAGAACCTATTAATCCCCATTCTACCGCCAAAGGCCAATCGTTAGCTTCTGCCTTTTCTTTCATGGTTCCCACTTCGGTTGCCAAATCCGGGGTAAAAGGACCGTTTAATAGTGGCTTTAACTCAGACAGATCAATCTCGATCACTTGATCAAAATACTGCTCTGGGTTGGCATATACTTCGGGATCTGCGGTTAAATGCTCTTTTATCTTGTTGGCCTCGTCCGCAACATCGGATCTATCTGTAGCCCTTAGGTAACGCTCCATAGATTCGTCATACCCAAAAGTAGATGTGGTTGCTCCGATCTCTGCCCCCATGTTACAAATAGTTCCTTTTCCTGTACATGACATAGCAGTTGCACCAGGGCCAAAATATTCAACAATAGCTCCTGTCCCTCCCTTTACGGTCAAGATTTCGGCTACTTTTAAGATAACATCCTTTGGAGCTGTCCAACCGGATAGTTTACCTGTTAATTTTACACCGATCAACTTAGGGAATTTAAGCTCCCAAGCCATTCCTGCCATTACATCTACAGCGTCGGCTCCACCAACTCCGATGGCCACCATACCCAAACCACCGGCATTAACGGTGTGGGAGTCTGTTCCGATCATCATTCCTCCAGGAAATGCGTAATTTTCCAATACCACTTGGTGAATGATACCTGCCCCTGGCTTCCAAAATCCAATTCCGTATTTATTTGATACAGAACCCAAGAAATCAAACACTTCGCTGCTGGTCTCGTTGGCATGTTTTAAATCTGCCGCGGCACCATCTTTGGCTTGAATCAAGTGATCACAGTGAACTGTGGTCGGTACCGCTACTTTTTCTTTGCCTGCCTGCATAAACTGAAGCAAGGCCATCTGTGCCGTTGCATCCTGACAAGCAATTCTATCGGGAGCAAAATCAACGTAATCCTTTCCTCTTACATATGTCTTTTCTGGATTACCGTCCCACAAGTGAGAATATAAAATCTTTTCAGAAAGCGTTAGGGGCTTACCAACCAGTTCTCGGGCTTTTTCCACGCGTTCCCCCATGGAAGCGTAAACACCCTTAATCATGTCTATATCAAATGCCATTATACAATTGAGTTTTTTAGATTTTCGTAATTCGGTAAATTTACTAAATCGTTAAGTAATTTGGAATTAGAATCACACTAAATAAGCGTTGGGATTTTCATTTTTTTACAATAATTCCCCTATAATTTTTTCTTCGGTGATTCCTTCTGCTTCCGCTTTGTAGTTTTTAAGGATTCTGTGGCGTAAAATTCCTAAGGCCACTGCTTTTACATCCTCAATATCCGGAGAGAATTTTCCATGGATGGCTGCATGCGCCTTGGCCGCCAATACCAAATTTTGTGATGCCCGCGGACCTGCACCCCAATCAATATAATTTTTTACGTATTCCGAAGCGCCCTCTTGATTTGGGCGTGTACTGTTCACCAATCGAACCGCATAATCCACCACATTGTCCGGTACGGGTATTCGTCTAATCAAATGTTGGACTTCAATAATTTCGTCAGCATTGAAAAGTGTATCTATTTGTGCTTCATCATCGGATGTAGTGGACTTTACCACCTGTATCTCCTCTTCAACGGATGGATACTTAAGTTCTATGGCAAACATAAAACGGTCCAATTGGGCCTCAGGTAAGGGATAGGTTCCCTCCTGCTCTATTGGGTTTTGGGTAGCCAGCACAAAATATGGTTTCTTTAATTTATGTTGCTTTCCTGCAATGGTAACGGCCCTTTCTTGCATAGCTTCAAGCAAAGCTGCCTGGGTCTTGGGGGGCGTTCTGTTTATTTCGTCTGCCAATATAATGTTACCGAACACCGGTCCCTTTATAAATTTAAAGTTGCGGTTCTGATCCAATACCTCGCTACCTAAAATATCGCTAGGCATTAAATCGGGGGTAAATTGTATTCTTTTAAAATCCAAGCCCAATGTTTGCGCAATAGTATTGACCATTAAGGTCTTTGCTAGACCAGGAACCCCGATCAGAAGTGAATGGCCTCCCGTGTATATGGATAGCAGTATTT